>JBCDAK010000201.1:0-8533 GCA_039185545.1 Actinomycetota bacterium | reverse complement strand
GCTGCCCACAGTGACGCCGACGGGAGGTCGACGGCCGCCGCCTGATGGTGGAGGACCCCGACGATGCCGGTCGGGCCCTCGTACTGCGACCGCTGCAGCTCGAAGCGTTCGATGAGGCCGCTGTCGGACGCCGTGCCGATGAGGGGAACCGGGCGCGAGTGCGGCACGTCGGCGAGCAGCGCACCGAGGGTGAGCAACATCGACGCCGAGTACCGCTCGGCGACACCGATGATCTGGTCGCAGAAGAGCCGCCACCTCAGAGCCGGCTCGGGCCCGAGGACGAGGATCACGTCGCCGCCCGGGATCGACGCCGACCACAACCCGACGGTGGGCCAGATGATCGACCGGTTCCGCTCGTCGTCGAGACGAACCTGCGGGCGAACGGTGGCGAAGTCGGTGAAGATCTCGGGGTCGACCTCGGCGAGGGGGCGGGCGTCCCACGCCTCGACCATGGCGGTCAGCGCGCTGGACGCGGCGTCTCCCGCATCGTTCCAGCCGGTGAAGGCGGCGATGACCGCGGGACGATCGAGCTGCGGCTCGTCGACCCAGCGAACGTGATCGGTCCCCACATCGACCAGGGTATCGGTCGGCCTGGACGACCCTGACCGGCGGAACCGACCCGTCCACGACCGGCCGGTAGCGTCTCGCACCGTGTCCGACGTCGACATCTCGATCGCCACGACCGTCGACGACGGCCTCGTCGACGCGTTCGCTCGCCTCATCCCCCAGCTGTCGTCTTCGTCGCCGCCGCCCGACCACGACGCACTGCGTGCGCTGGTCGACGGCCCCGACACCGACGTGTTCGTCGCACGTCTCGACGGCGCGATCGTGGGGAGCCTGACCCTCGCCTTCTACCTGATCCCGACAGGCCTCAAGGCGTGGATCGAAGACGTGGTGGTCGACGACGCCGCACGCGGGCGCGGCGTCGGGCGACTCCTGAACGAGGCAGCCCTCGATCGGGCTCGCTCGCGTGGGGCGAAGAACGTGAGCCTCACGAGCCGTCCCTCGCGTGAGGCCGCCAACCGGCTGTACCAGCGGATCGGCTTCACGGCGTACGAGACGAACCTGTACCGGTTCGATCTGCGCTGACCGGCCGACAGGTCATCCGCCGCGGACTCGTTCGAGATCCTCGGCAGCCTGCCGGACTTGCCAGTCACGGTCTTCGAGCGCACGCTCGATCGCCTCGTCGACCTCGTCGCCGTCGAACGGCGCGAGCGCGAGGACGGCTCGCCGACGAACCGCGGGCTTGTCGGTCGTACCGGTGAGGATCGTGGGGAGACCGCGTTCGTCGCCGATCGCCCCCAGCGCGGCGATCGCCGACTCCCGCACGATCGCATCGTCGTGACCGGTCCCGAGCGCGACGAGCTTGCCGATGACCTCGTCGCGGGCGACCTCGTGCTCGCCGCACGCCCAGGCGGCCACCTCGACCACGCGGGCGTCGGCGTCGTCGAGAGCCGGCGCGAGTTCGACGCCCCGATGGGTCGCCGCCAGCTCAGCCGCCCGACGGCGAACGGACGGCTCCGGATCACTCAACGCACGCTGGAGGTCGGGATCGGCGAGGACCCCGAGCCGGTCGGCCGCACCGAGAGCGACGACTCGCACCGGGGCATCGGCGTCGCCGAGTGCGGCGCGGGCCAGCTCGACGTCGCCTGAGTGACCGGCGACCACCACGGCGCGGCGACGAGCGGCGACCGACGCCGACTCGGATGCCGCCGCCGTCATCTCCCTGCGGCGTTCGTCGCTGGGGTCGGGCTCACTGCTTCAGGAGGTCGGTCAGGGTGATCACGACCCAGGCGGCACCGAACGCGATCACGATCGCGCTGACGGCTCCGATGACCACGCCGATCCCCGCGCTCGCGACCGCCGCCCAGACCTTGCGCAGCGGCCCGACCCGCCGGTCGAGCGGGACCGTCGCCTCCGCGATGCCGATCGGAACGCGCGGGCGACGAAACTTCGGCTCAACGCGTGGGGTTCTCGGCACGGGCCTGGCATTCTTTCGCCACCCCGCGAGCACGAGCGCCGCGATGGCGAGAGCCGCCATCCACCCCGCTTGTGTGGTGAGATCCGTGACCGACACGACGACCGACAGCGTACTCATCGCCCCTCGTCCGCGGTGGTGGGCCTGGCTGATCGCCGGCGTGTCGCTCCTCTTCCTCGTGGCGATCGCGGTCGCCGCGTTGATCCCGTCCGAGTGGGTGGCCGAGGCCGAGAACCCCCGGCTCGACGAGATGCAACCGGCCCCGTACGCACGCATCCCGGCATCGGCCGAGTCGGTGAACGACCGGATCGTCTACACCGGGCTGCCCGACGAGGTCGAGGTCTTCGACACCAACGGCGACTTCTTCTTCGTCACCGTCAGCGCACCGACGCAGTCGATGCTGTCCTGGTTGGTCGGCGCCGGCGATCCGGTCGAACTCCTCACCGAGGAGGGGCGGAACGGACGCCGCACCGCCACGCAGAACCGCGAGATCTCCCTGCAGCAGATGCGCACGGCCACCCAGGAGGCTCAATACGTCGCGCTGACGGTCGCGGGCTACGACCCCACGATCGAGAACGGCGAAGTGGTCGTCCAGGACGTCCTGTGCCGCGTCCCGGGCGAGGACCGGCTCGAGTGCGCCGAGCCCTTCCCCGCCGACGAGGCGCTCGATCCGGCCGATGCCATCCTCGCCGTCGACGGCGTGCCGGTCGGCACGATCGACGATCTCGCCGCCGAACTCGACGGACGCTCACCCGGCGACGTAATCGAGCTGCGGATCCGCCGCCCGACGGTCGGTGAACTCGACGTCGAGGTCGAGCTGTCGTCCGATCCCGACGATCCCGATCGCACCATCGTCGGTTTCGTGCCCTTCGACACCCGTTCGATCACCCTCCCGTTCGATGTCGCGATCGACTCCGGTGCCGTCGGCGGACCGTCGGCCGGCCTCGCCTTCACCCTGGCGCTCATCGATGAACTGACCGAGGGCGATCTCACCGGCGGGCGCAACATCGCCGTCACCGGCACGATCGATCTCGAGGGCAACGTCGGGCCCATCGGCGGACTGCGTCAGAAGATGAGCGCAGTCCAGCAGCACGGCGTCGACGTCTTCATCGTGCCGGCGAACCAGATCGAGTTCTCCGACGACGACCCGTCGACCGACCTCGACGACGACATCTGTCGACTCGAGTGCCTCAACGAGGCCGCGGACGACGAGGTGGTCATCATCAAGGTGGCCACGTTGGAGGAGGCGCTCATCGCGCTGCAGACGCTCGGAGGCGACCCGCCGATCCCGGTCGGCGGCGGCGATGACACCACCGCCAGCTGACGGACGACCGAGGGGTCGTCGCGTTCGTGTTCCCGTCGCTCGTGCGTTCGTGCTCGACCCTCCACCACCGGCCCCATCGGGGCGCCTAGCGTCGTGGAATGGCCATGTCCTTCTCGCGTGACGACGCCGGTGTGCAGGGCGAGGCGGGCGACGTCACCGACGTCCGGTTCTCCACCGCCCGCAAGGGCTTCGACCAGGATCAGGTCCGCGCTCACCTCCGTGCCGTGGCGCGTGAGGTGCTCGAACTGCGTGCTCGCTCCGAGCGGCTCGAGCGCGAGCGCGACGACGCTCGAGCGGCGTCGACCGACGCCGAGGTCCGACTCGACGACGAGGCCCTGACGCGCCTGCTCGGCGAGGAGACCGCCCGCGTGCTCACGACCGCACGGGAGAGCGCCGCCGAGATCCGTCAGAAGGCCGAGGAATCCGCTGCGCGCCTCCTCGCCGAGGCGAGCGACGAGGCGACGCGTTTGCGCGAGGAGGCCGAGCTCGAGGCATCGCGTCGTCGCGCCGATGCCGCCAACGACGCCGAGGCCGAGCTGTCGATGGCCAAGCAGCAGGGCCGCGAGATGGTCAACGAGGCCCGCGCCTACCGCGAGCGAGTACTGAGCGAACTGGCCCGACGTCGCGAGCTGGCGCGGGAGCAGATCGAACAACTCGTCCACGGCCGCGATCGACTCGTCGCCGCGTTCGAGCGCGCACGGCTCGCCGCGGTCGACGTCATGGCCGAGATGCAGCCGATCGGCGAGCCCGACGAGTACGTCGATCTCCAGCCGACCACCGGACCGGTTCCGGTGATGGTCGTCCGATCCGATCTCGATGCTCGCCCGACCGAGATCGCCGACGCCGCCGACGCGCCGGAGGCGCGTTCTGCGCCGTTCGATCGCGAGACGACCGACGTCGTCGGTGACTCCGGTGACGAGATGGATGACACCGGTGACGAGGCGGCCGACGCCCGCGACTCCGACTCCGAGCCGGTGGCGTCCGACGACGAGCCGGTGGCGTCCGTCGATGCGCCCGTCGAGCCCGTCGACACCGACACGGCGATCGATCGCGACGACGCCCACGACTCCGACTCCGAGCCGGCCTCCGCCGACGACGGCGACGCCGGAGACGCCGATGACGCACAGGAGGCCGAGCTCGCCACTGACGCAGAGGTCGTCGAGATCGACGTCGAGACGGACCCGGCCGAGCACGACGACCCCGAGGCGATCCATCTCACGGCGGTCGACCAACCGGCCGACGACGAACCTGCCGACGACGACGTCGACCCGCCCGCCGGGGCCGAGACGTCCGATCCCGAGCTGGGCGACGACGTCAGCACCACCGACGGCGACGTGGTCGTCGACCTCTTCGCCCGTCTGCGCGCCAGTCGAGACGCCGACGATCCGGTCGTCGACGAGCGTGCGGACCACGGCGAGTCCGCCGACGACGAGGTCCGCTCGGCGGGGGCCGTGTCCGAGGCGACCACCCTCGGTTCGCTCACCGAACCCTCCGCCTCGGGCGACCTCGACGACGCCACCGCCCCTCCGGCGGGTCCGCTCGACGCCGTCGAGGTCGGCGCCAGTGACGACGACACCATCGAGTTCCGCGGGGCGGCTGCGTTCGCCGCACCGTCCCCGTTCGAACTCCGTGACGCCGAGGTGACCCCGCTCATCACCAGCGCTGCCCGACGCTTGAAGCGCGTGCTCGCCGACGAACAGAACGGCGTGCTCGAAGCACTGCGGCGGAGCGACTCCGTCACCTCCATCGACGACCTGGTCCCCTGGGTGGGCGAACACGCCGGCACGTACTCCGATGCGATCGCCGACGAGCTGCTCGCCGCGGCACGCGCCGGGGTCGAGGCCACGGCATCCGACGGCGACCGGACGCTCACGGCCGCCGAGGGCCGTGAGGCGATCCAGCACGCGTCCGACGTCGTCGAGACCTGGCTCGTCGCGCCTCTGCGCGAGCGACTCGCCACGGCGATCGCCGACGGCGTCGGCGACAACCAGGCGATCACGAAGAAGGTCCGGGCCGTCTACCGCGAGTTCAAGACGACGCACATCGACGAGCATCTCGACGACGTCGTGCACACCGCCCACGGCTGGGGATCGCTCGCCGGGTTCCGCGACGCCGGCGCCGAGACTCGCTGGACCATCGATCCGCGGATCGGAGCGTGCCATCCCGACTGCGAGGACAACGCGCTCGCCGGTGCACTCCCGGCCGGGACCGCGTTCCCGACCGGAGCCCTGGTGCCGCCCGGACATCCCGGCTGCGTGTGTCTCTTGGTACAGGCCGACTGACTCGCGGCCCCGACGCGCCGACCGGCCGGTAGCGTCCTGGGTCGATGCGGCGATCCTCTGATCTTCCGGCCGATCGCCCCCGTGCACGCATCACCGGTCGCGGTGTGCTGATCGCGCTGGGAGCGCTCTTCCTCTTCATTCTCATCTTCGGGCGAGCGATCGCCCGGTTCTACGTCGACTTCCTCTGGCACGACGCACTCGATCGAGGCGACGTGTTCTGGGGCGTCATCGCCGCGAAGGCCACTCTGTTCTTCGGGTTCTTCGCGATCTTCGCGATCCTGGCGGTCGTCAACCTGATCATCGCCGACCGTGCGGCACCCGAATCGTTCCCCGCGAACGTGCACCCGTACGTCGAACGATTCCACGAGGTGTTCGGACGTCGACTCCGGCTCGTTCGGTACGCGGTGGCGGTCGTCTTCGCGTTCCTCCTGGCCGTGCCCGCGATCAGCCGGTGGCAGGAGTGGCTGCTGTTCCGCAACTCGCAGTCGTTCGGCGTCGACGACGCCCAGTTCGGCAACGACGTCGGCTTCTACATCTTCGAGCTGCCGTTCCTCACGTTCCTGCTCGACTGGCTGTTCGCCGCGCTGATCATCGTGCTGCTGCTCACGATCGCCACCCACATCCTCAACGGTGGTGTGGTGTTCGTGGCGCCCGTGCCGGCGATCCGTTCGGCGACCAAGACCCACGTCGCGGTCCTCCTCGCCATCCTCGCCATCGCCAAGGCCGGCGACTACTGGCTCGACCGGTACGACCTCACCAACGACCAGACCGGCATCGTGCAGGGAGCCACCTACTCGGTCGTCAACGCGCAGCTTCCCGCGATCATGCTGCTCATCCTGATCGCGCTGCTCACGGCGGTGCTGTACTTCTCGGTGGCCCGCACGGGATCGTTCCGGCTCCCGATCATCGCGTCGGGTCTCTGGCTCGTCGTGTCGATCGTGGGCGGTCTGATCTACCCGGCCATCGTCCAGGGCCTCATCGTCAACCCCAACCAGGAGTCGCGCGAGGCCGAGTTCATCGAGCGCAACGTCAACGCCACGCGTCAGGCGTACGGCATCGAAGAGGTCGAGGTCCGAGAGATCGACTTCGGCACGCTCACGGCGACCGAGGTCGAGTCCGACGTCGAGGCGATCAACAACGTCCGCCTGCTCAACCCGGCCGACATGCGCAACCGCTTCATCTTCGACCGAGGGGACGAGCCCGGACTCACCATCGACGACCTCGACGTCGACCGATACGTGCTGCCGAACACACCCAACGAGGACGTCGAGCAGACACTCGTCGCGGCGCTCGAGCTCGACCTCAGCGGTGTCACCAACCGCACCTGGCAGGGCCTCCATCTGATCTCCACGCACGGCTGCGGCATCGTGGCCGCCCCGGCCAGCACCGTGCAGGCCAACGAGCGCCCCGCCTACAGCACACCCGACGTCGAACGCCCCGAGCTGTACTTCAGCCCGTCGATCGGCGGATACGCCATCACCAACACCGACGTCCGCGAAGACGGGTGCGACAACCTCGAGGACGGCGACGACGAGTACGAGGGCACGCTCGGCGTGCGGATGAACTCGTTCGCTCGGCGAGCGGCGTTCGCCCTCGCGTTCCTCGAGTACAACATCATCGGCTCGGGCGACATCGACAACGACTCGCAGATGCTGTGGGTGCGGGGCGTCGAGGACCGTCTCGAGAAGTTGGCCCCGTTCCTCTCCTACGACGCCGACCCCTACCCGGTCGCCCTCGAAGACCGCGTCGTGTGGGTCGTCGACGCCTACACCACCACCAGCCGATACCCCTACGCCGAGAGCATCGGCGACATCCAGCTCGGAGACACCGGGCTCTCGCGGTCCGACAACTACGTGCGCAACTCGGTCAAGGCCGTCGTCGACGCCTACACGGGTGACGTCACGCTCTACGTCATCGACGACGAACCGATCATCCGGGCCTGGAGGTCGGCGTTCCCCGACCTCTTCACCGACTTCGACGAGATGCCCGAGGAGCTCCGCGACAACCTGCGGTACCCCGAAGACCTGTTCCGGGTCCAGACCGATCGATACTCGAAGTACCGCATCGACCCGGCCGACTTCTTCCAGCGGACGGGCGCGTGGTCGGTGGCTCAGGCCCCGGGCCGCGTGCCCGGCGCCAACCGTGGGGGTGTCACCACGCAGGTGGTCGACACGTCGGCGGCCGCCAACGCCTTCGCCCGCGAGTCGAACGCCGAGCGATTCTCGCCGTACTACACGATGTTCGACACCTCGCTCGACGGTTCCGGTGAGGAGGAGTTCGTCATCTTCCGCCCGTTCGTCGAGTTCTCCACCGCTGACCAGCGCACACAGCTGCAGGCGTACATGACGGCCTCCTCCGACCCCGAGACGTACGGCGACCTGATCACGTGGGAGGTCCAGCCCGGGACCGACGACCAGCTGCCGGACGGTCCGCTCCGCGTGGCGTCCGAGGCCGAGTCGACCTCCGAGATCTCCGAACGCATCACCCTCGACAACCAGTCCGACGGTGGCACGTCGGTGGCGTTCGGCGACCTCCAGATCGTGCCGGTGGCCGACGGGCTGATCTACGTGCGGCCGTACTACGTCACGGTCGACCAGGAGTCGGCGGTCATCGACAACTCCACCGAGTTCCGCCGGGTCATCGTCACCTACCAGAGCCGCTCGGTGCTGTCGCCGACCATCGGAGGAGCACTCCAACGACTGTTCCCCGGCTTCGACGCCGAGGTCGGCGACCGCCTCGGACCCGTCGTCGACGACGACGGTGACGTCACCGAGCCCGTCGACGGAGACCCACCGCCGATCGACGACGGCGAGACGCGGGAACTGCCCGACAACGCCGAAGCGATCCTCGTCGAGATCGACGTGGTGTTGGCCGAGGCAGACGCGGCGCTGGCCAGCGGTGACCTGGGCACCTACCAGGACAAGGTCGACGAGGCCGCCGAGCTGCTCG
>JBCDAK010000200.1:0-8546 GCA_039185545.1 Actinomycetota bacterium | reverse complement strand
TGCCGATGACGGCCGCGACTCGATCGACGGATCTGTTCGATCGGTGGTCGGCGACGTACGACAGCCCGACACTCCAACGGCTGACCTACCGACCGATCCACGACGCCGTCCTCCGGCGGATCGACGGGTCCAGCCCGAGCACCGTGCTCGACCTCGGCTGCGGCACGGGCCAGATGACGCGCCGCCTGCGTGACCGAGTGCCGGATGCCACGGTGATCGGACTCGATCTGTCGACCGGAATGCTCGCCGAGGCGACGGATCGCCTCACGACGCACGACGGGCGGACCCCCTCGCTCGTCCGCGCCGACGCGATGCGGCTCCCGCTCGCCGACGGGTCGATCGACCTGGTCGTGTGCACCGAGTCGTTCCACTGGTACCCGAGTCAGGCCGACGCGCTCCAGGAGCTGGCACGGGTGCTCGGCCCGCGTGGCCAACTGCTCATCGCGTCGATCGCCACGGTCACCGACGTCGGACACCGCCTGCTCCGTCGGGCGACCTCCGCCCGCGGTCAGACCATCCGGGCGCTGCCCCCGCTCCGGCTCCGGGGCCTCGTGACGCAGGCGGGATTCGACGTCGTCTGCCAGCGCCGTGTGCCACGTCCCGGTCCGCTGGCCTGGCCGGTCCTCACCGACGCCCGAGTCCCCGGTCGCGCGACGTAGCGACCGTCAGAGCGAGGCGAGGGATCGCGTCGCAGCGAGCACCCGGCGGGCTCGTTCGAGCGGCTCCAGGTCGGTGCGGAGCTGTGCCGACCGGAGTTCGACGGACAGTGAGGTGTGGGCCGGCAGCAGGGCGACGAGTTCGGACAACGGCAGCTCGCCGTCGCCGGGAAGGAGCCGGTCGTCGAGTGCGTCGGTGCGGAGATCCGAGGTGGGCTCTCCGGTCGCATCGCACACCTGGATGTAGGGGAGCAGTGCCGGGTCGACGCCTGCCACGTCCCCCGGCGATCCGCCGGATCGGGCGAGGTGCAGCGCGTCGACGAGCACGGCGAGACCCGACGAACCGGCTCGACCGACCACGCCGAGGGCGGAGTCGAGGTCGCGGGTGGCGAAGAGTCGCCCGAACTCGAGCGCGACCGTGACGCCGACGCGCGCCGCTCGATCGCCGAGCACGCCGAGTCGGTCGATGAGTGCGGGCGCCTCGATCCCCAGTCCGACCGCCAACAGGTTGCCGGCGCCGACCGCAGCGGCGATGTCGATCATCCGCTCACCGTGGTCTCCATCGGGCGTGATGAAGATCGGCTCGAGATCCAGGGCCCGAATCCCGGTGTCGTCGAGAGCCCGGCGCACGCGACGTGTCGTCTCGTCGTTCCACACGTCGGCGTCGAACCACAGACCGGTGGCCGGCCACCCTGCCTCGGCCGCGACCCGCACGATCTCGACGGGTGTCAGCTCGGGAACCGTCCCCGCGGCAAGCGACAGAAGGCGTTCGGACACCCGAGCGACCGTACCGACCGGTCGGCGGCGGACTCCGGCCGGGCGGTCAGGAGTCGGTGGAGACGACGTCCGCCGTCAGATCGGAGAGCTGCTCGGTGTGCGCGGGGAGGTGCATCTCGGTCTGGGTCGCGACCGCGAGCGCGCCCCATGGACGTTCACCGTCGAGCACGACCTCGCCGTCGTTCGTGAGGAGGCAGGGCACCATCGTCTCGAGCTGCTCGGGCGACAGCCGGGCGAGTGCCGCCCGAAGCTGGACGGCCGTCGACGTCGCTCGGCGCATCGTGTGTTCGCGATCGACGCTGAGCGAGAGCCAGGTCTGCATCGCCTCCGGCGACTGCGCCGTCGCGTTCTCGAATCGTGCCGGTCGGCCGTGCACGAGCGCCTGGCACACCTGGAGCAGGGCGAGATCGTTGAGGGCGACGTGGGCGACGACCTGCTCGGACGTCCACTCGTCGGTGCGATCGACTCGGGCCGTCGTCGGCGCCGACGCCGATCCCGGCGAAACGAGCGCCTCTCGCGCGACGTCCAGGTACCGCTCCTGGGCTCGGCGGAGATCGTCGAGGCCGCCGTGGTCGGCGCGCGCCGAGTCGGCGAGGTGATCGAGGACGGCCCCCCAGGCGTTGGGCCCGACGTACGACCGACGTAGCTCGATCGCATCCGGGCCGAGCCGCTCCCATCCGTGGTGTTCGATGACCACACGGGTGCCGTCGTCGGTCGCCTCGAACGAGATGTCGACCGTGGTCGCCTCGTTCGCACCCCGCCCCGGATGCCAGTCGAGCGTGACGCGTGTGGGTGGATCCCAGGTCACCACCTCGGCCCACACCACCTCGCTCCCCTCGGTCGAGCGCTCGACGAGCCGATCGGCGTCGAAGGCGACGCCGCCCGACCGATCGCCGAAGACGCCATGGGTCGGGAGGGGCCACCATGCCCCGATCTCGCTCGTGAAGATGCGGAACGTGTCGTCGATCGATCGGTCGACCCAGGCACTCCGGACGACGGGTGCGGTCATGACGGCGCTCCGTCGATCGCATCGTCGCCGTCAACGCCGTCGTGAGCGTCGTCGGTGTTCTCGGCGTGGGCCACGAAGGCGGTCAGCGCATCGTCCCAGAACGAGTCGACCCACGAGCGCAGCGGCCCGAGACCGTCGTGATCGACGCGGTAGAGGCGACGCGTCCCGACCGGACGCACGGCGACGAGGTCGGCGTCGCGCAGGGCCTTGAGGTGCTGTGAGACCGCCGACTGGGTCACGGGGAGCTCGTCGGTCAGCTCGCGGACGCTCCGTTCGCCGGACCGCAGGAGTTCGAGGATGCGCCGTCGATTCGAATCGTGGACGGCGGCGAGCGCCGTCGCAACATCAGTCATGACTCATCATTAGTCACTGCTGATGCTCGGAGTCAAGCCCCGGCCGGTCGCCACTCGTACTGTCGTGCCGTGCTGACTCCGTGCTGTCTCCGAGGTCCCGTTCGATGATCGCGCTCGTGACGTTCTTCCTCGTCGTGGTCGCGTCGCTCACGGCCACCCGGGTCGCGACGGTCGCCCTCACCCTCACCGGCATGTCGCCGGAGGTCGCCCGATTCCAGGCCCGGTCGGCTCTGTCGGGCTCGGGGTTCACCACCTCGGAAGCCGAAGCGGTCGTCGATCACCCGGCCCGTCGGCGGATCATCATGTTCCTGATGCTGATCGGCAGCGCCGGTCTCGTGACCGCCGTCGCCACCCTGTCGATCTCGTTCGTCGGCCAGGAGTCGAGCACCGGCAACACGCGGCTGATCGTGCTGATCGTCGGATGTGTGATCGTGTTGGTCGTTGCGCGGAGCCGATGGGTCGACCGTCTGCTCACGGCGCTGTTCACCCGGCTGCTGACCCGCTTCACCGACCTCGAGCTCCAGGACTACGCCGGGCTGCTCCACCTGACCGACGGCCACGCCGTCCTGAAGATCGACGTCGAGGCGGGTGCCTGGTTGTGCAGTCGGACGCTCGGCGAGTTGGAGCTGCGCGAGGAGGGCGTGACCGTGTTGGGCATCGAGCGAGCCGCAGGAAACTATGTCGGCGTGCCCCGGGCCGACACCGAGATCCGCCCGGGAGATCGCCTCGTCACCTATGGCAACTTCGACGCCCTCGTGGAGCTCACCGGACGCCAGCCGGGACCGGAGGGCGACGAGATGCACCTCGCCGCTGTCGCGACCCAACGGGAGCGGACCGACGGCGACTGAGCACGTCTGAGCGGAGTGCCTGCTCAGAGGTTCATGCCGCCGGAGATCTCGATCCGCTGTGCGGTGATCCACTGGTTGCCCCCGGTCAGCAGGCTCGCCACGGCGCCGCCCACGTCGTCGGGCAACCCGACTCGACCCATGGCGGTGATCGAGGCGATCTGGTCGTTCAATGCCTGCACGTCGCGCACGACGCCACCACCGAAGTCGGTCTCGATCGCGCCGGGTGCGACGGCGTTGACCGAGATGCCCCGAGAACCGAGTTCTGCGGCGAGGTAACGGGTGAGGACCTCGACCGCGCCCTTCGCCGCGCCGTACACGCTGTAGCCCGGCATCGAGAAGCGCGCGAGACCGGTTGACATGTTGACGATGCGGCCGCCGTCGACCATCAGCGGGACGAGTCGCTGCGTGAGGAAGAACACGCCCTTGAGGTGGATGTTCAGCAGCTGGTCGAACTGTTCCTCGGTGGTGTCGAGGAACGGGCTGTGGATGCCGATCCCGGCGTTGTTGACGAGGTGGTCGAAGTCGGATCGACCCCACGTCTCGTCGAGCGCGCTGCGGAATCGGGCGGCGAAGTCGTCGAATGCCGTGGTGTCGCCGGTGTCGAGCTGGAGGGCGACGGCGCGGACTCCAAGCGCCTGCGCCTCGGCGACGACCGCCGCCGCCTCGTCCTCACGAGACAGGTAGGTGATGACGACGCCGACACCATCAGCGGCCAGGTGGAGTGCGATCGAGCGGCCGAGTCCGCGGCTGCCGCCGGTGATGAGTGCGATCTGTTCGGTCATGTCGGTCTCCGTCATGTCGGGCTCCTGGGGGAGGGGAATGGGTCGAGATCGAACGTACGGATCGGTCGTCGTGTCGTCATGCCGATTCGTCCGACGTCGTTGCCTGATCCTCCGAACTCTCGGACTCCTGCTCGACGAGTGACGCGGCGCTCTCTACGCTCTCGTCATGGCCGCCACCACGATGCACGACGTCATCGAACTCTCCCGGAGGCTCGACCGAACACACTCATCGCTTTCCGAGTCCGGCCGATTCGTCCCCTCGGGCATCGATGGCTTCGGTCTGGTCGAGTCCACGACTCCGTCGCCGCTCGTCGCCACGCTCTATCGGCCGGTGGTGTGCCTGATCCTTCAGGGGTCCAAGGTCGTCGAGCTCGGCCGTGAGGCCGTCCTGTGTGAGGAAGGCAGATCGATCATCGTCAGTCACGAACTCCCGATCCGGTCGCGGATCACCGAAGCGTCCTCGGAGCGGCCCTACCTCGCGCTGATCCTCGACCTCGACGTCGCTCTGCTCCGACGGCTCGTCGACGACGTCGACGGCGTGGACGGGGTCGACGTCGACTCGAGGGATCGGCGGGCGGTCGCACTCGACGTCGGGACCGCCGACGAGGCCGTGATCGACGCGTTCGGACGTCTCCTCGCGCTGTGCCACTCGCCGGCGGAGGCTCCGGTGCTCGCGCCACTCGTCGTGCACGAGATCCACTTCCGGCTGCTGCTCGCCGAGCACGGTGCCGTGCTCCGACGACTGCTGCACCGCGAGAGCCATGCGAGCCGCATCAGCAAGGCGATCGGTCACATCCGGGCGCATCTCGCCGAGCCGCTCGCCGTGCCCGACTTGGCCCGCTCGGCGGGCATGAGCGCGTCGTCGTTCCACGAGCACTTCCGTGCCGTCACCGCCACGACGCCCCTGCAGTACCAGAAGGAGCTCCGACTGCTCGAGGCTCGCGACCAGCTCGGCGTCGGTGACCGCACCGTCACCGAGGTGGCGTTCGCCGTCGGCTACCAGAGTCCGACGCAGTTCAGCCGGGAGTACTCACGCAAGTTCGGCACGCCACCCAGCGCCGACCGCGCCCGCGGTCCGATGGCCGCAACGGGATGATCGGGCTGGCGGGTGAGCGACGAGGTCAGCTGGCCGGCGACAGCCCGGCGATGAGCAGATCGATCGCGGCCGAGTGCTGACGGAGCGAGGTGCCGACGTCGGGGGCCGCTCCGATGGCGAGCGCTGCGTGGGTGAGTGCGCCGAGGAGGAGGCGGGTCATCTCGTCGACCGGTCCGGATCGCATCTCTCCTCGATCGACCGCACGCGCCACGGCAGCCCGGGTCGACGCGAACGCGTGGTCCACGTCGATCTCGTACCACCGCTGCCAGCCCAGAACGCTGGGTCCGTCGATGAGCAGGACCTGTCGCACGTCGGGTTGCGTCGCGAGGTCGAGGTACGCCGTGAACCCGGCGCGAAGTTGGTCGAGCGCGTCGCCGGGCGCACCCGCCGCCGTGGCCTGGACCGACTCGGCGAGTTCGGCCTGGATCCGTTCGACGACCGCCTCGAACAAGCCGGTCTTGCTGCCGTAGTGGTGGTAGAGCGCCCCCCGTGTGAGACCGACCTGGTCGACGATCTGTGTCGTCTGAGCGGCTGCGTATCCCTGCTCGGCGAAAAGCTGTCTGGCCGCTGCGAGGATCTCGCTCGTCGTGAGCTCGCTGTCGTGACGGTGTGCGGGGCTCACGACGCGTCCACGAAGAACTCGAGCGCGATGTCGTCGGGATCGCGGAACGCGAGGCCCGACCCGTACGGCTCGTCGAGGACCCCGCTGCGCTCGATTCCGAGTTCGTCGAGGTGTCGCTGCCAGGCGCGCAGTTCGTCGATGTCCGCGCAGGTGAAGGCCAGGTGATCGAGTCCCGGCCGTCGCTCGCTGAACGCCTCCGGTCGCCGGTCGTCGAAATGATGGAGGCCGAGACCGAGCTCGGGCCAGACCGCCATCCGGTACTCGTGCTCCGTTCCTTTCAACATCGTCGTTCGGACGAGCGGCTCGGCACCGAAGAGACGCGAGTACCACTCGACGCTTCGGTCGAGATCGCTGACGGTGAGTGCGATGTGGGCGATTCCGGACGGTGTCGGTGGATGGAGCATGCTTCAAACATACAGCATGTTTGTTTGACGGAGTCGACGTGTTTCAACTTCGGAGCCGGCGCGTCGGTCAGGCTGTCGGGATGAACGAGCCTCGGAACCGGCGATGACCACGGCGTTCGTCCTGGGCGGAGGCGGGCACCTCGGGGCTCACGAGGTCGGCATGCTGCGGGCGTTGCACGAGCGCGGCATCCGTCCCGACGTGATCGTCGGAACGTCGATCGGCGCGTTGAACGGCGCCGCGTTCGCCACCACCGGCGACGGGTCCGCGATCGACCGACTCGCCGAGACGTGGACCTCGATCGACCGCTCGGGCGTGCTCGACAACTCGTTCGTCGAGCGATTGAAGACCCTCTGGTCGACCAAGACCCACCTGTACGACAACGACCGCTTCCGTCGCCTCGTCGCCGACGCCGTCGGGACCGACTCGTTCGACGATCTCGCCGTGCCCTTCGAGTGCGTGGCGGCGAGCATCGAGCGGTCGTCGGCGGTGTACCTCTCGTCGGGATCACTCGTCGACGCGATCCTCGCGTCGAGTGCGGTGCCCGGTCTGCTGCCCCCGGTGGAGATCGACGGCGAGCATCACCTCGACGGCGGGCTGGTCGCCTCGATCCCGCTCGATCGCGCGATCCGACGTGGCGCGTCGACGGTGTACGTGCTGCAGGTCGGCCGGATCGAGGATCCGCTCACGGCACCCACGAAGCCGTGGGAGGTGGCGATGATCGCGTTCGAGATCTCGCGTCGGCACCGGTTCGCCGAGGCGATGAGGGATCTGCCCGACGGCGTCGCGGTCCACGTCCTCCCGACCGGCGACGCGAAGTCGTTCAACGACCTGAGCCAGTACGGCGGCACCACGGGCGACGAGGCGAAGGAGCGGATCGAGCAGTCGTACCGGGCGACCGGGGTCTACCTCGACGAGCGGGACGACCCGTGAGGCTCCCGTACCGGTGGGTCCGGCGCCTGCTCCTCTGGCCGATCCCCGTCATCGCTGCGCTCCTCTATCTCGCCACGGTGCCGCTGCTCATCCTCGCCGCACTGCTGCTGTCGTATCGACTCCCCGGCAACCTGCGAGCGCTCCGCGCGCTCGGGGTGGCGTCGGTGTACCTGTTCATCGAGGCGGCCGTGATGATCGCCGGCTTCGGGCTGTGGGTGGCGAGTGGATTCGGGTGGCGGATGCGACGGGGCGTGTTCCTCACCGCTCACTACGCCGTGCTGCGATGGGCGCTCAAGGTGCTCGTGGGAGCGGGGCGCCGACTGTGCGAGGTCGAGATCGACCTGGACGGCCCTCCTCGCCCCGATGCACCGACGGTGCTCGACCCCGGCGGCGCGCCGCTGATCCTGATGAGCCGGCACGCCGGGCCGGCCGACTCGATCCTCCTGCTCAACGGGGTGATGTCGGGTCAGGGGCGGCGGCCGCGCATCGTCGCGAAGGACCTGCTGCAGTGGGATCCGGCGTTCGACCTCCTGCTCAATCGGTTGCCCAATCGCTTCATCTCGACCGGCGGTGGACAGGCCGCAGTCGACGCGATCAGCGATCTGGCGAGCGGCATGAACGGACGCGATGCCTTCGTGATCTTCCCCGAGGGAGGCAACTTCACCGAGGCCCGCCGACTCCGGGCGATCGATCGGCTGCGCGAGGGCGGAGACGAGGTGGCGGCGGCGCGCGCCGAGAAGCTCCGCAACGTCCTCCCGCCTCGGCCGGCCGGGTCGATTGCCGCGATGAACGCCTGCCCCGACGCCAACCTCGTGTTCGTCGCCCACACCGGTCTCGACGCGATCGCCAACCTGGGTGACGTCTGGCTCGCGCTGCCCGAGGTGAACACGCTGCACGTCAACTGGCAGCGCATCGAAGCCGCCGACGTCCCGTCGACCGACGCGGGCAAGGAAGAGATGCTCCTGAAGGCCTGGGAAGCGATCGACGCGTGGATCGCCCACCACCGGGTGACGACACCCGCAGGATCGACCGGTTCGTGAGGCGGGCAAATCGAGGATCCGAACATCG
>JBCDAK010000199.1:0-8755 GCA_039185545.1 Actinomycetota bacterium | reverse complement strand
CGTCTGAAGTTCAGCACCTGCAACGCCCAGCATTGCGCCCACCACGACTGCCATCATCGCCACCGGCAAACGCAGGTCCCCCCAGGGGTCGACGGAACAACGAGCATCACGTGTGGTCGAAGCGGCGGACGGCGATGGGGATCGCCACCACGACGGCGACGGCGGCCACCACGAACGCCGCCCGCGTGCCGTCGGTGAAGGCAGCGAGCGCGGTCGCCTCGTCGGTCGCGTCGATCGCGTCGGCGAGATCGTCCGACGGCGTCCCGTCGGGAAGGCGAGAGCCGAACACGATCCGCTGGGCTCCACCCAGGAGTGCCACACCGAGCGAGGCCCCGATCTCGATCGACGTCTCGTTCAGACCGGCGACGACCCCCGCCACCTCCGGCTCGGCCCGTGCGACCACCCGTTCGACCGACGCCGGGATCGTCAACCCGTTCCCGACTCCGGCGACGATCCCGGCGAACACGAACGACCAGCGATCCCCGACCGGCACGAACGCCATCCAGATGTACCCGACCGCCATGGCGAGCAGCCCGAGCAACAGCACCCGGTGTGTCCCGATGAGACCACAGAACCGCGGCGACCACCACGACACCGCCAGTTCCGACACTCCGATCGGAACCAGCAGCAGTCCGGTCACCAGTGCGGACTCCCCCCAGCCGATCTGCAGGAACAGGGCTCCGACGAAGATCACTCCGGCGAAACCGGTGGCGGCGAACAGGAGGGTCCCCAGACCCGAGCGGCGCTCTGCGTCGCTGAACACGCGGAGGGGCAACATCGGCTCGGCCGTCCGCTGCTGGTGGATCACGAAGGCCAGCCCGGCGAGGACGGACCCGATGGCGGCGCCGACGACCAGAACGCTCCACCCCAGCGACGGCGCCTCGATGATGGCGAACACGGCGAGGCCGATGGCGAGCGTCGACAGCACCGATCCGACCGGATCGAGCGCTCCCACCTTCGCCGGCGCGAGTCGTGGGACCACCGTCAGGACGGCGACGACCCCGACGACCGCCATCACCACGTTCATCCAGAACACCGCCTGCCACGACGACACGTCGACCAACCAGCCGCCGATCGCCGGCCCGAAGGCTCCTCCGGCGCCGGCGACACCGGACCAGGTGGCGATCGCCTGACCCCGCTCCCGATCGTCGAAGACGTCGGTGATCGTCGACAGCGTCGCCGGCATCAGGAGGGCGGCGCCGAGCCCACCGACGGCCCGCGCCAGGATGACGACTCCGACCGAGCCGGCGAGTCCGCCGATCAATCCGCCGACACCGACGATCGCGAAGCCCAGGCCGAGCGCCGCCCGACGACCGATCCGGTCGCCGATCGCACCACCGGTGAGCAACAGCCCGCCGAACACCACCCCGTAGGCATCGATGATCCACTGCAGATCGGACGTGGATGCGCCCAGGTCCTCCCGGAGGACCGGCAGGGCGACGTTCAACGACGTCAGCGCGGAGACCAGCAGGAACAGGCCCCCGCAACAGATGACGAGGATCGACCACCGGCGAGGATGTCCGCCGGCTGCGACCCCGGCATCGGCGGCACCGATTGTTCCGTCGAGTCCCGGGGTCGAGGGAACGATGGGGTCCGGGGTCGGACCGTCAGGCGGAGTGTTCGGGAGCACCGAGCTCGCTCGCGGGGCTCGCGGTCGGGCCGTCGAGGGCTCGCCGACGCTCGAAGAGTTCTTCGGCGGCCTCCTGAGCCCGGCGCGCCACCGCGGCGACGTCGACCGTGACCACCTCGCCGTCGGCCACGAGGTGGCGACCGCGCACCCACACGTCGGTCACGTCCCTCGCCGATGCCGTGAACACGAGGTGCGCCGGCACGTTGAAGTCGTCGCCCGACAGCACCGGCACGAAGTGCAGTGCTCGAAGGTCGACCGCGACGAGGTCGGCCTCCTTGCCGACCTCGATGCTGCCGGTCACGTCGTCGATCCCGAGCGCACGGGCACCGGCGAGTGTCGCCATGTCGAGGATGTCCCACGGGTCGCCGACCGTCGGGTCGAGCGTCGACACCTTGTGGAGCAGGGAGGCGAACTTCATCTCCTCGAACATGTCGAGGTTGTTGTTCTCCTTCTCGCCATCGGTCCCGAGACCGACCGTCAGTCCGGCGTTTCGGTAGTGACCGATCCGGGCGGGACCCGACGCCAGCTTCATGTTCGAGCACGGGCAGTGGGTGATCGCCGTCGACGTCTCGGCGCAGATCGACACCTCGCGGTCGTCCAGCCAGACGCCGTGGGCGATGATCGACGGGCCGTCGAGGATCCCTCGCTCGTAGAACACCTCGATCGGTCGACGCCCGTACTGCCGCTGACACTCCTGCACCTCCCAGATCGACTCGCTGGAGTGGGTGTGGATTCCGGTGTCGAACTCCTCGGCCAGCGCGGCTGCGTCGCGGAACATCTGCGGTGAGCAGTAGAAGATGTGTTCCAGGCCGACCCATGTCTGGATGCGGCCGCCGTCGATCGACCGATGGGTCTCGAGCAGCCGCCGATTGGTCTCGAGTGACTCGAAGTGGTCGTAGCGATCGGCGGTGTACGGCGCGAGCGTGGCGCGGATCCCGAGTTCTTCGGCGGCCCGTGCCGAGCCCTCCATGAACCGCCACATGTCGAGCACCGACGTGGTGCCGCCGAGCAGACCCTCCGTGTAGGCCATCCACGAGGCCGCCTCCGCGATCTCGGGCGTGAGCGCCCGGTGGGCCGGATCGACGTGGTTCTCGAGCCACTCCCACAGCGCCATCGACTCGGCGGTCCCCCTCAACAACCCCGAGTGGACGTGTGCGTTGTGAAGCCCCGGCAGGACGACGTGCCCCGGCAGATCGACGGTCGCGACCGAACCGGCCGCCGGGTGGTGCGACACCTCGTCGACGCTGCCCACTGCGGCGATGTCACCGTCGATCACCAGCACGGCACCGACCTCGTGGAACGCCCGATCGCCCGCGCACGGCAGCACGGCCATGCCGGTGAGGAGGAACGAGTTCGCCGCCGAAACCGGGGCCGAGCCGTTCTCGGCCGGTGGCGATGTGTCGGACATCGGGCGAGACCGTAGGCACCCGGCGTTTCCGCCGACCGGCCGCCGTGTTTCGCCGCCGTGAACTGCCGCGACCGGTTCACGGCGCCGAAACGCGGCCGACACCTCTCCCTCCTACGTTCGGCCGACGTGACCGCGCCGACGAATGAGACGCCGAGCGACGGGACGCTGACGCAGGACGATCTGGCAGCCGCCCTCTCCCACTTCTGGCACCCGGTCTGTCGGACCGACGAGGTCGCCGACGACCGTCCCCTGGCCGTCCGCCTCCTCGATCGCGAGCTCGCGGTCGCCCGCCTCGGCGACGGGTCGTGGAGCGTGCTCGACGATCGCTGCCTCCACCGCTCGGCACGCCTGTCGGTCGGCGAGGTCGACGGCTGCGAGGTGCGCTGTGCCTACCACGGATGGACGTGGGGGGCGGACGGTCGCTGTACGTCGATCCCGTCGATGCCCGACCGGCCGATTCCCGAGAGGGCGCGCATCGGATCCCACGCCGTCCAGGAGCGGTACGGCCTCGTGTGGGTCAACCTCTCGGTCGACGCCTCGAGCGGACCAGAGGCGTCGCCCGTCCCGCTGCCGCGCTGGTCGGCGACCGACGAGCCCACGCAACACGCCCTCGCGGGAGAGCCCTACGTGTGGCCGGTGGGTGCACCGCGACGCGTCGAGAACTTCTTCGACCTGGCGCACTTCGCCTGGGTGCACGACGGGTCGCTCGGCAGCCGAGAACGCCCCGTCCCGCCGCTGCCGGAGATCCATCGTCACGGCCACGAGCTTCGGTTCCGGTACGACATGCCCGACTTCGAACCGGACGACTCGGCGATGTACGGAGCCTCCCGCTACCGGGTGTCGATGCCGTGCACGGTCGAGATCGACTTCCTGCTCGCGAGCGGAGCACGCCGCATCCTCTGGATGACCGCCAGCCCGTTGTCGGCGACCGAGTGCCGGTCGTTCTGGTTCATGTCCCGCGACGACGACCTCGACGGCGATGATCCCGATCGCACCGACGCCGAGCACATGGCCTTCCAACAGCAGGTCCTCGACGAGGACGCCCCGGTGGTGAGCAGCCAGACCCCCGCGTCGTTCCCGCTCGACCCGAGCGAGGAACTGTCGGTTCACACCGACCTCGTGTCAAACGTGTATCGACGCTGGATGCGCGAGCTCGTACGCGCCTACGTCGACGACGGAGCCGACGCCATGTTCGCCGCCGCGTCGCTGATCGAGGACGCCACGACGGCGGCATCCGACTCGTCGAGCCACGAGCCCCGCACGCCGTCGAGGGCGATGTCGACCATGTCGGCCGGCGAGTAGCCGAACACCTCCGCACACCTCTCGTACTCCTGGGTGAGGTCGAGACCGACCATCGCCGGATCGTCGGTGTTGAGCGTGGCGAGGATGCCCGCCTCACGCATCCGCGGGAACACGTGGTCCTCCAGGCGGGCGAAGACGTCGGGATTGATGAGCACGTTCGCGTTGGGGCAGACGGTCAACGGCACCTGGTCGTCGACGACTCGTCGAACCAGCTCGGGATCCTCGAACACCGAGATGCCGTGGTCGATCCGGTCGCAACCGAGTCCGTCGAGCGCGGCGGCGATGGTCCAGGCCGGAGCGTTCTCCCCCTGGTGCGCCGTGCGTCGGAGCCCGGCCTCGCCGGCGAGGGCGTACGACTCGGCGAAGCTCATCGGGTCCTTGCCGATCTCGGTCGAGTCCATGCCCATGCCGATCACCCGCTCGGCGCCCGGCGCTCCCGTCCGGCGCAGCTCGACGAGGTCGGTCACGTGGCCCAGGCTCACCGCCGGATCGAAGTCGCGATCGATGTCGAAGATGAGGCGGCACCTCACTCCGGTGTCACGTTCGGCCGCGTCGAGACCCCGGTCGAGCGCGGCGACGATCTCACCCAGACCCTGACCCGCCACGAGGTGACGTGCCGGGGTGAAGAACGTCTCGCGGTACACCAGCCCGTGCGCAGCTCCGTCGATGATCGACTCGTAGGCCAGCCGCTCCCAGTCCTCCGGGGCGACCAGGGTCGACTGGACCAACCAGAAGATCTCGAGGAACCCGGTGAGGTCGTCGTACTCGTACAGCTCGGTGACGTCGTCGGTCGGCATCTCGATGCCGTTCCCGATGGCGAGGTCCTCCACGGTGGCCGGTCGCATCGTGCCTTCGATGTGGCAGTGGAGTTCGACCTTCGGGAGATCGCGGAACACCGGCGGCGCAGGGTCGCGAGAGGTCACCGGCGTCTCCATTCCGGCACCGTAGAAACCACCGATGTCGGCCCTGTTTCCGGCCCGTGAAACCTGCCGCGGACCGCTGCGGACGACCGCTCCGATGCGCAACGATGAAGCCGATGCCCGCGAGCCCGCCCGCTCCCGAGTCCGCCGCGACCGCCGCCGCGAGCGGTGATGCGTGGGCTGCGTCGAAGGTCGATGCGGCGACCTCCATCGACGATGCCCTCCGCGCCCTTCCGAAGGCAGAGCTCCACCTTCACCTCGAGGGCGCCGTGAGCGCCGAGACGTTCGTCGATCTCGCGGGGCGCAACGACGTCGACGTCCCCCCGCACGCCGATCCGGCCGACCTGTACGACTTCGACGACCTCGGTGCGTTCCTCGAGGCGTACTCGCTCGTCTCGGCCTCGATCGTCCGGCGCGCCGACTTCCAGCGGGTCACGTACGAGTGCCTGCAGCGCTGCGCGTCGGCCGGAGCTCGCCACGTCGAGCTGTTCTTCAGTCCCGAGGCGCACCTGACGCATGGCGTGCCGTACGCCAAGATGCTCGAGGGCATCACGTCCGGTGTCCGCGACGCCGAGATCGACCTCGGCATCACCTGCCTGCTCGTCCCGGCGATCAACCGCGAGCTCGGGGGCGCACGCGCGGTCGAGTTCGTCGAGATGGTGCAGTCGGTCCGGACCGACGATGTCGTCGGCATCGGTCTCGACTTCAACGAGGTGGGGTTCCCTCCCGACGGATTCGTCGACGCGTTCCGGCTGGCCGAGAGGTACGGCCTTCATCGCACGTCACACGCCGGCGAGGTCGGGCCCGCCGGCAACGTCCGCGACGGGATCGAACTGCTCGGGTGCGAACGTGTCGACCACGGGTACAACATCGTCGTCGACGACGAGCTGCTCGCCGAGTGCGCCGCCACCCGCATCCCGTTCACCGTGTGTCCGACCACGACCACGTACACGTCGAGCTTCCGCGACCTCGCCGATCCCGGCCACGCCATCCGGGTCATGTTCGATCGCGGGCTCACGATGACGGTCAACTCCGACGACCCCCCGATGTTCGGCATCGATCTCGCCGACGAGTACTCCACGATGCACCACACGATGGGCTTCTCGTTCGACGACCTCGTCGAGCTCGCACTCAACGGCATCGACGCCGCCTGGGTCGACGAAGGGACCAAGCGCGCGTGGCGCGACGAGTGGGGTGCCGAGGTGTCACGGCTGCGCGACGCGGTGGCGGCGTGACGCCGACGGGCCGGTCGTGAGCGCCGACGACCCCGATTCGACCGTCCGAGCGGTCTACCTCGACTCGTACCCGGTCGACATCGGTTCACAGCGGCGCGAGCTGCCTCTCGTGCCGGTGTCCGACTCGGTGGCCATCTCGCTCCTGATGACGATCGACGTTCCGCTCTCGTTCGTCTCGACGGCCGGCGCCGAGCTGGCCGAGCTGCTCGCGCCCTCCGAGCCCGAGGTCATCGTCACGGCGGCGACCCTGGGCATCCCGGTCGCCTCCGAAGTGGCCAAGGCACTCGGCCACGACGAGGTGGTCGTCCTGCAGAAGACCCCGAAGATCCACCTCGACGACGCGCTCGTCGAACCGCTGTCGTCGATCACGACCGACGGCGAGCAGGCGTTGCGGCTCGATCGGCGGCGCGCTCCGGCGATCGTCGGCCGCCGCGTGGTGTTCGTCGACGACGTCGTGGCGACCGGCGGGAGCGTGGCGGCAGCGCTGCGACTCATCCGCCTCGTCGGCGCCGACGTCGTCGCGATCGGGTCGATCCTGAGCGAAGGCGACGGCTGGCGCGACCGTCTCGGCGACGACGCCGACCTCGTGGTCTCGCTGGGCACGATCCCGGTCTTCGAGGCGGTCGACGGGGGCTGGTCTCCGATGCCCTGAGACCCGAATTCGACGCTGCGTCACAGCACCTCGACGCGGCGTGGCCGCCTCCCAACGACATTGTCGAGGACTTGAGCCTGCCGATCAGGCGAGTTCGTACCATGAATTCATGGTCGTCACAGGCGCAGCACTCGCCGCATTCGCCGGTCTGGGTGCACTCACGGGGGTCGTCTTCCGGACCGTCTTCACGAAACGCAGATACGGCTTGGAGAGGATCGTGAGCTTCCGTCTGCTCGCCGTCGCCGTGTTCCTGGTCTGGGTGTTCCTCCCGTTCCTGTCTGCGGTGATCGACACCGGCGACTACGTCACGAGCGACGAACGGTTCGTGATCCTCACGTTCGCGCTCCCGGTCGCACTGATCGCCGGAGCATGGACGTACCGGCGCCGAGTGAGCCCGCGAGTGATCACACGTGAAGCGGGCGCGCCGATCGTCCACACCGCCGCTGCCGATCTCGGGGCGATGCAGCCCGAGCAGCGGACCCTTCCGGCGCGAACCCTTCCGACGCCGTTCTGACGCGTGTCCGTCAGCAGGGTCGCGGCGACCCGGCGAGCCGGTTCATCGAGACGCGCACGGAGTCACAGTGGTCGGGGGCGGTCGGTGCGAGACGTGTCAGTGCTGCGCCGGCCAGGAGTTCGGTGATGAGCGGGTCGTCGTTCACAGCGAGCAGGGCATCGCGCACGGTGACGACCTCGTCGGCCGCGACGTCGGACCGCATCACGACGGGTTGGGTGGGCCACGGCCCGAGCCGACCGATCCGTCGGAGACCCGGTGGATCGCCCAGTTCGCGCCGACGACGAGCGAGGACCACCGAGTCGATCACGGCCGCGTCGAGCCCTCCGACGAGGAGGCGGTCGATCGAGCGGTCGTGCCCGCCCGTCATCACGAGATCGGCGAATCCGTCGGGATCGTGGCCCCGTCGATCGAGCTCGATGCGCAGCGCGTGGAACCCGCTGAGGCTCGCCGGGTCGTTGCATCCGATCCGTGTGCCGGCGAGATCGTCGAGGGTCTCGGCATCACTGTCCTCGCCGACGAGGACGTCGGAGAAGTACACCGGTCGGCCGTTCGCTCCGACGTCGTCGGGGACCCAGGCCACCCCGACCTCCTGAACCGACGGATCGGGCCCGCTCGTCAACTCGACGAACGACGTCGAGCAGATCCAGCCGACGTCGGCTCGACCGTCGGCGAACGGATCGTCGGCGGGATCCGGTCCCGACCGACCCGTCTCGAGATGCAGCTCGGCGCCGATCGCCTCCGCGAACGCCTCGAACATCGTCGCCGGATACCCCGGCGACAGGTACGAGAACATCCGCATCGGCCGGAGACTACGGCCGCTCGGCCGAAGACGGTCAGAGACCGTCCGCCGATCCCCCGACCGACTGCGTCCCGTCGCGTCAGCACCTCCCACCGAACCACCAGGATGCGCTGACACGAACGGCCGAACGCACGCCGCCCCGTTCACGTCAGCACCTCCCCTCGAACCCGCAGGATGCGCTGACACGAGAGAACCGAACCGCCGCTCACGTCAGCACAACCCACCGAACCACCAGGATGCGCTGACACGAACGGCCGAACGCACGCCGCCCCGTTCACGTCAGCACCTCCCCTCG
>JBCDAK010000198.1:0-8826 GCA_039185545.1 Actinomycetota bacterium | reverse complement strand
CCGCCCGCGCGGCGAGGAGAACCGACGGGCCGACGAGCCGCGCCGCTAGCGCGGCACGATGCGGAGTTCGACGTAGCGGTCGGTCGGGAACCACTCGGCGATGATCGACTGGATCTCCGTCCGGGAGAAGCCGGACACGAGTTCCGACTCGAAGACGAAGTCTCGGAAGTCGGTGGTGCCCGATGGGTCGAGGAGGACGTCGAGCACCTCCTGGTTGATCTGGACGTCGCTGACGAAGCCGAGTTCCTCGGACACGACGGCGACCGCCGAGTCGAACTCGGTCGGCGAGGGTCCGACGGTGCCCAGGTCGGCGAGTTCCTCGACGGTGGCGGCCGACACGGCCGACACGTCGTCGGGGTTCGCCGAGATCGTGATGTATCCGTCGAGTGCCGGGTCGTCGCCGATTCCCAGCGTCACGACGGCGAACGGCGAGTAGGTCTCCCCGAGGCGTTCGCGCACGACGGTGGTGAGGCGATCGGAGACCACCTCGTCGACGATCCGGGCGGCCACGTCATCTCGCCGATCGGGCGACGCCGTGGTGCTGAACAGCAGCGAGATGCGCGCGGTCTGTCCCTCACCGGCGGTCGTCTCGGCCACGACGACGCCCTCGGGTGGTGGCGGCTCGACGTAGTCGACGGCGTCGACGCGACCCGTGGCGGGCAACGTGCCGAGATACCGGCGCGCCAGATCGCGAACGACCTCGGGGTCGACGTCGCCGCTCAGCGAGAACGACCAGTCGCCGGCGTCGCCGAACCGGTCGGCGACGACCGCCGAGACGGCCGCGGGTGCGAGTGCCTCGATCTCGTCGGCGCCGGGAGCGCGGAAGCGCGGGTCGTCGTAGCGAGCATCGCGGAGAGCGACGTACTCGGCGTAGCCGGTGTCGATCGACGGGTCGCGCGCGAGCGGCAACAGATCGTCGACGTATCGGTCGACCGCCACGTCGTCGATCCGCGGCGCCGTCATCGTCAGATGGACGAGCTGGAACAGTGTCTCGATGTCGGACGTGGCGGCGCTCGACGACAGGGTCTCCTCGAAGAGGTCGACCGAGACACCGAGTGAGACCTCCTTGTCGTCGAGGAACGCCTCGAGGGCGACACGATCGACGTCGCCGACTCCGCTCTCGCCGATCACCCGTGGCACAGCTAGGGCGGCCGCGACGTCACTCTCGTCGAGCACCGCGAGACCCCCCGGACTGCGCCCGTCGAGGAAGACCGTCGACTCGACGATCGTGGTCGTGTTGTACGCGAACCGGACGCCGTTCGGGAACGTCATCACGGTGGGCTCGAGGATCGACGTGAACGAATCGTCGATCATCGCCTCGACGCCGGTCTCGTCGACGGGATCGGGAACGGGATCGATCAGACTGTCGCCGACCTCGACGGGCGCCGCCGGAGGATCGAGGTCTCGGTCGCCGACACCATCGACGATCTCGACGAGCCGGTCGGTCGTCGGTGCCAGATCCGCCTCGTCGTCACGGACGGCGACGAAGACGTGGGCGCCCGCGGTGTCGAGCTGGTCGACGAACACGTGCACGACGTTCGCGGGTGTCGCCCGGTCGAGGATCTCGGAGACCGCGGCGAACTCCTGCTCGGCGGTGACGTACCACTCACCTTCGAGGAGGTGGCGGACGTACTCCTCGGCGTAGGACGAGTCCTGACGTGAGCCGCGACTCTCGAACGACTGGACCGCACGGCTCCGACGCGAGTCGACCGCTCGCTCCAGTTCGGCCGGCGAGATGCCGAAGCGACGCACCCGCTCGTACTCGTCGACGATCGCCTGGGCCGACGCCTCGGCCTGGTCGCCGTCGGTGCTGACGAAGATCTCGGGGGCGACCATCGAACGGGCGAACGCGCTGCTGTCGACGCGTGCGCTGTCGAACGGCGCCTCTCCCCGAGTGGCGGAGTCGTCGAGGCGAGTTGCGATCACATCGAAGGCGAGCGACCGATGGATGGCCTCCTGGAACGCCGCCTCGGGCGACAGCGACTCGTCGATCGAGGTCGGCAGCGTCACGAAGACGTACCCCTCGACCAGGTCGGGATCGCTCTCGATGCGCACCTCCGTGGAGGTCGGCGGGTCCACGACGGGCACCGGACGCTCGGGGGACGAACCACGAGCCGCCTCGTCGGCGAACAACTCGTCGATCCACTCGACGGTGCGGTCGACGTCGATGTCGCCGACGACCACGACCCCGGCGAGCTCGGGCCGGTACCAGTCGTCGTAGAAGCGTCGGAGCGGGTCGGGAGTCGTGGCCACGATCGCCGCCTCGGTGCCGATCGGCCGACGACCCTCGTACGGACTCCCGTCGAGGAACAGCTCGGTGACGGCCTTGCCGAGGCGCCCCTGAGACGTCTCGTCGCGCACTCGCAACTCGTCGAGGATCACGCCGCGTTCGGCCTCGACGTCGTCGGGCGCCAGCGTGGCAGCGGTCAGCCATTGCTCGAACACCTCGAGGGCGAGCCGGACGGTGTCGTTCGCACCGCCGGGTCCGTCGGCCGGCACGTTCAGCTCGTAGACGGTCTCGTCGTACGACGTGTACGCGTTGACGTCGGCGCCGAACGCCGCTCCGAAGCTGCGGAGGATCTGCGTCAGCTCGTTCTCGGGGAACCGCTCGGTCCCGTTGAACAGCATGTGCTCGAGGTAGTGAGCGCCACCGATCTGCTCGTCGTCCTCGAGGACGGAGCCGGCATCGATCGTGAGTCGCAGCTCGGCCTTCGAGCCCGGGTTGTCATTGCTCCGGACGAGATAGCGGAGGCCGTTGTCGAGTGTGCCGGCCCTCGTGTCCGGGTCGGGCGTGGACAGCGACGGGAGGCCGTCGGGGTCCGGCGGCTCGGTGGCGAATCCCGGTGTCGACCCGTCTCCGGATGCTTCGTCTCCATCGCTCGCCGTCCCGGTGCCGGATGCGGCGTCCGAGTCGGCGTCGGGATCTCCGTCGGATCGGTCGGACGGATCGGCCGACTCGGCCGGTGAGGTGTCGCCCGCGTCGTCGGAGTCGGCCTCGGAGACACACCCGGCGATGAGGGCGGCGAGCACCAGGAACGCGCCGGCACGAAGAGACCGCCGAGAACGCCGCGCCGCCATCGGCGACACGCTACGGGTGGGCCGACCGAACCCGCATCTCCAGGTGGTCGCGCCCGTTCGTTCCGTCGAGCAGCTCCGATACGCGGGCGGACCAGTCGAGGCGTTCGGTCGACTCGCCGCGCGCGTGCACCCGCCGGCGGTCGGCTGCCAGCGTCTCCGCGGCGGCGGCGACCCGAGGTCCGAGGTGTTCGGCGCACCGGTCGCGCAACCGCCCGGCGAGCGCCGGGCTCGCTCCGTCGGTGCTGACCGACACGCTCACGCGACCCGAGCGGGCGATGGCGGGGAGGATGAAGTCGCAGTCCGCGGGCTGGTCGGCGGCGTTGACCCAAATACCCCGTCGACGTGCTGCCGCCGCCACCGCGTGGTCGACGTCGCGGTGACCGGTCGCCGTGACCACCACCCGGACGTCGTCGAGGTCCTCGACGATGAAGGGTCGCTCGACGACAGCGACGACGCCCTCACGATCGAGGTGGTCACTCACCTCGGGCGCCACGACGGTGACGTTCGCTCCCGCGGCGGCGAGCCCGGCGGCCTTGTGCGCTCCCACGCGTCCGGCGCCGACGACGAGCGCTCGGACCGCCGTCAGGTCGAGGATCACCGGGTAGGCGAATCGGGCGTCGTGGCGGGTCGCGGGCTCCACGTCCTTCGTCATGGCGGTGACCCTACGGCCTCTCGACTTCGAATCTCGACAAAGTTGACCTTTTTTGTCGGGAATTGTTGAATGGGCCCGATGAGCACCACCTCCAGCACCGCGACAGGCGCAGCTCCGACCGGCGCCGAAGCGATCAAGATCGGCAGCGGATACCTCGCCGGAACCATCGCCGACGAGCTGTCGCACGGCGATGCCCCATTCGGTCACGACGCCGAGATGCTGCTGAAGTTCCACGGGATCTACCAGCAGGACGATCGCGACGTCCGGCGCGAACGGACCCGCCAGGGTCTCGGACCGGATCACTCGTGCATGGTCCGGGCGTCGGTCCCGGGCGGAGCGATCTCGGCCGAGCAGTGGCTCGCGCTCGACCGGGTCGCTTCGCTGGCGAACGGCGCGCTCCGCCTGACGACCCGCCAGGGGGTGCAGTTCCACGTGGTGCACAAAGGCGAGCTGCACGACCTCGTCGCAGGGATCAACTCGTCGCTCCTCACGACGCTCGGGGCGTGCGGCGACGTGGTGCGCAACGTCATGGCGTGCCCACTCCCCGATCCCGAGCGACGGGCGATCCTCGATCCGGTCGTCGGCGATCTCGTCCGACGGTTCCGACCGCGCACGGAGCGCTACTGGGAGCTCTGGGTCGACGGAGACCTCGCGGTGACCGCCGAGCTTCCGCCGCGCCCGTCCCGGTTCGGCGACGCCCTCGATCTGACGCCGATCGACGACACCGAGCCGCTCTACGGCGACGCCTACCTGCCGCGGAAGTTCAAGATCGCCGTCGGCTGGCCCGGCGACAACTGCGTCGACGTGCACACGAACGACGTCGGCGTCGTGCCGACGCTCGCCGACGGGCTGCATGGCGATCTCACCGGTTTCGTCGTGCTCGCGGGCGGCGGTCTGGGGATGAGCCACAACCGGCCCGACGACACGTATCCACTGCTCGCTCGCCCGCTCGCGTGGGTTCCCCCTGGTGATCTCGGACGCGTGGTCGAGGCGATCGTGGCCACCCAGCGCGACCACGGCAACCGCGACGACCGGAGTCGAGCCCGACTCAAGTACCTCGTCGAGGAACGTGGGATCGAGTGGTTGCGCGGTCAGGTCGTGGAACGCACCGGCCTCACGCTCGCGGACCCGGTCGAGCTGCCGCCGGCCGACGTCGACCCGCACCACGGTTGGCTCGCTGCCGACGACGGGTCGGAGCTCTCGCCACACGGTCGGACGTTCGGGCTCCCCGTGCCCTCGGGAACGGTCCGCGGCGGTCTCCGCCGGGCGCTGCGCCGACTCGTTGCCGACGGCGTCGTGCGCGAGCTGCGCGTCACCCCCCGACAGGATCTCCTCCTGATCGGGATCGCGCCGGCGGCCAGCGAGACGGTCGAGAACGTCCTCCGGGCCAACGGTGTCCGCCTCGCCGCCGACCAGAGTCCGACCCGCAACCTGGCGATCGCGTGCCCGGCGCTCCCCACGTGCTCCAAGGCCCTGGGCGAGGCCGAGCGAGTGCTCCCCGACGTGGTCGATCGCATCGAGAAGGTGCTCGCCGACACGGGGACGACCGGGCTCCCGTTGCGGCTCAACATGACCGGATGCCCGAACGGGTGCTCCCGGCCGTACGCCGCCGAGGTGGGGATCGTCGGCCGCACGAAACGCAACTACGACCTGTTCGTCGGCGGGTCACCCGGCGGCGACCGGCTGGCCCAGCGGCTCCGGGCGGACATCCCGCTCACCGACATCCCGGATCTGCTTCGAATCCTCCTCGATGCCTACGTGCGTGAGTCGAGCCGCTCGACGAGCTTCGGAGACTGGGCGCACACTCGAGGCGTCGAGTCACTCGATTCGCTCCTGCCGGCCCCCGCACCGTCGCGACGCCGCGCGAGAGCGGAACGATCGTGAGCGTCGCCCTCGTCGGGGCCGGGCCCGGAGATCCCGAACTCCTGACGATCCGCGCAGCTCGCCTGCTGAGCGATGCCGAGGTGGTGGTCCACGACGCGCTCGTCGGCCGAGAGATCCTCGAGTCGCTGTCGCTGCGCGACGACGTCGAGCTGATCGACGTCGGCAAACGCTCGGGTCAGGCGGTCCCTCAGGAGATGATCTCGGCCCTCCTGGTCGAACTGGGCCGCCAGGGCCGACGCGTCGTACGGCTGAAGGGCGGCGACCCGTTCGTGTTCGGGCGCGGAGGCGAGGAGGCGCTCGCCTTGACTGAGGCGGGCATCGACGTCGAGGTGGTGCCGGGAATCACCTCCTCGATCGCCGCGCCGGCGGCTGCGGGGATCCCCGTGACGCATCGCGGGCTCTCGGCCGCCACCACGATCGTGACCGGCCACCGCCGGGCCGGCGCTGATCCGGTCGACTGGCGTTCGCTCGCACGGGTCGGCGGCACGATCGTGATCCTCATGGGGGTCGCACGACGGGGCGCGATCGCCGCAGAACTGGTCGTCGGCGGTCTCGACCCGTCGACGCCGGTCGCCGCGATCGGATCAGCCACGACCGACGACGAGCGCATCGACCGTTGCCGTCTCGACGAACTCGGGGAACTCGACGTCACTGCTCCGGCCACGCTGGTGATCGGGACGGTCGCCGCGCTCGACGTGACCGGCCGTCGATCAGAACGGCTGGAGTTGATCGCCCACGGCCACGACACCGGGTGACGACACGAGACAGCCGATCGAGAGGCAGGACTCGCGTTCGGCGTTGACGGTCTTCAGCACGTCGAGATCCCGGTCGAGACCCGGTTGCGGTCGGGTGACCATGACGCAGCGATCGATGCGCTTGACGACGTCGAGTCGCGCCTCACCGAGCCGCACCGAACGACCGACGAACTCGTCCTCGCCCGACCCGTCGACGACCACGTTGGTCCGGAACCGGCGAACGTCCCAGTCGCACAGCGTGTCGGTCGACACGACCGACACACGAGAGCGCGACGAGTCGTGCCACGCGCCACCCGGCCCCTGCCAGCTGACCCAGTCGGTCTCCGCCTCGGCGTTCATCGGGTTCTCGTAGACCCCGCCCTCGTCGCCGGCCGATCGCAACTCGACGTCACGGTCCAGCCACTCGCTCAGGGCTGCGTCGTCGCCCTCACCCAGCTCGGTGCCGTCGGGCAAGGTGACCACGACCTCACCGCCGACCACCCGAGCGGACGCCATCAGGAGCGGCGGGCACCGTCGGGCGGTGAGGACGTTGCCGGTCGCCAGGTCGACCACCCCCCATCCCCGGTCGCCGGCGATGCCGAGCTCGTCGACGTCGGCGTCGAGGAGTCGCTCGCCTCCGATCGATTTCACTGGGAACCGCCAGATCTCGGTCACGCGCACGGGTCGACCGTACTCACGCACCGTCGGTGCGTCTCGGCGCCTTTCGGACGGCCGCTGCGGGCGGGGCTACGCTCGACCCATGGACGAGACCGTCGCCGCCCCCGCCGAGACCACCGAGCGAGACGACGCGCCGGCCGCCGACGAGTTCGTCGACGAGGAGCTCCTCGTCGAGGAGATCTCGATCGACGGGATGTGCGGCGTCTACTGACGACCTCACGCTCGCACGTCGCATGCTCGACGCAGCGCTCGAACTCCACCCGAAGGTCGCCGTGCGGCCCGAGCCGTTCGGCGCGCTCGTGTACCACTACGACACGCGCCGGCTGGTCTTCCTCAAGCATCCCGACGTGGTGCGCGTCGTCGAATCGCTCAGCGACCACGACAACCTCGCCGACGTCCTGACGGCCTGCGAGATCGACGAGCGGCGTTGGCCGGCGTTCGACCGGGCCGTCACCTCGCTCTACGAATCGGAGATGATCCGTGACCGCGACTGAACCCGCCACCGACGTCACACCCGCGTCGACCGGCCCCCTCGTCTCGCAGCTCAAGAACGGCCTCGACGCCCCCATCTGTCTCACCTGGGAACTCACGTACGCGTGCAACCTGGCGTGCGTCCACTGCCTGTCGTCGTCCGGTCGTCGCGACCCGCGCGAGCTGACGACCGCCGAGGCGAAAGCGGTCCTCGACGAGCTGCGCGATCTGCAGGTCTTCTACATCAACATCGGGGGCGGCGAGCCGATGATCCGCCGCGACTTCTTCGAGATCGTCGAGTACGCCATCTCGAACGGGATCGGCGTGAAGTTCTCCACCAACGGTGCCTTCATCGACGAGAACGCTGCACGTCGACTCGCGGCGATGGACTACCTCGACATCCAGATCAGCCTCGACGGAACCGACGCCCACACCAACGACTCGGTCCGCGGATCGGGGTCGTACGCCACCGCCGTGCGAGCGATGGAGAATCTCCGCGACGCCGGGTTCGAGGGGTTCAAGATCTCGGTCGTCGTGACCCGCCACAACGTCGACCAGCTCGACGAGTTCCAGGCGCTGGCCGACTCGTTCGGCGCGACGCTGCGCATCACCCGTCTGCGGCCGTCGGGTCGCGGCGCCGATTCGTGGCACGAGTTGCGGCCCACGCTGGCGCAGCAGCGCACGATCTACGAGTGGCTGCTCGAGAAGGGTGACAACGTCCTCACCGGCGACTCGTTCTTCCACCTCAACGCGCTGGGCGACGGCTCACCCGAGTCGCACCTGCCCGGTCTCAACCTGTGCGGCGCTGGACGGGTCGTGTGCCTCATCGACCCGATCGGCGAGGTCTACGCCTGCCCGTTCGTGATGCACGACGAGTTCCGGGCCGGATCGGTGCGAGATCCCGGCGGCTTCACCTCGGTCTGGCGCGAGAGCGACCTGTTCCTCTCGTTGCGCGAACCCGAATCGGCCGGCGCGTGCGCGAGCTGCGGCAGCTACGACGCCTGTCAGGGCGGCTGCATGGCGGCGAAGTTCTTCGTCGGCCTCCCGCTCGACGGCCCCGACCCCGAGTGTGTCGGCGGCGAAGGCGAACTCGCCCTGGCCGACGCGGGGCCGCGCCCGACCGCCTCGGCCGATCACTCGAAGCCGGCCCGTGTGCCGGTCACGTTGACCCGTCGCTGACTCGTCGCCCCCGGGCGACGCCTCCCAGCGCGGTCGGATGGGATCGGTTGCCGGGTGGCCCACCTGGCAGGATCAGAGGCCGTGTCGGTCGGGTCTCTCGCGCTCATCTGCGCTGCCTACCTGATCGGCACCTTCCCCAGCGCCGTCTTG
>JBCDAK010000197.1:0-9010 GCA_039185545.1 Actinomycetota bacterium | reverse complement strand
ATCAGCCCATGGAGATCGGTCCGGACACGGGTGAGGTGGTCCTCACCTACACGTGGGACGAACTCGGCCTCGACGGCCCTCCGTACAGCGACGGACCGCTGACCTCGACCGTCGCCGTAGGAGTGGTCGGTTCGGCGGACACACTCGCCACCGATCATGCCGTGCCGTTCGACGGTGGGTTCGGTCCGGGCGGACTGACGGGCACGCCGGACGGGTTCGTGCGGGCGTCGTACGGCGAACTCTTCGTCTCGGCCGATGGGCTGTCGTGGACCCCGGTCCTCGCCGGTGATCACCTGCCGACCTCGGTCGTCGTGTCCCCGGTCGGACCCATCGCCCTGGTCCCCGACCTCGATGCCCTGCGCGCCGACTCGTCGCTCGAGGTCCCGCCCCTCCAGGCGTACCTCGTCGACGTCACCACGGCGTCGGCCACACCGGTCCCGGCGCCGAACGTCTCGGTCGACGGCGGCTGGTCGCACGTCGGATCTGCTGCGCTCGTGTACTCGTCGCCGCACTTCGAGTCGTCGACCTCGGTGATCGAGAAGGACGGGTTCCTGATCGAGGCGACGTTCCGCGCGTACGTCACCGATCACGTCGTGACCGATCTCGCCGACGGGACGGTGGTCCTCGACGCCACCGTGACCTGGGACGAGGACGGTCCGATTCGATCCACGCCGGAGGGGTGGGAGTACGACATCCCTGGTCGTGGCGATCCGCTCGTCCTCACCTACGAGGACATGTGGAATGACCAGGAACCACCGGCCGAGCCCGAGACCTACGTCGAGCCGGAACTCCGGCTGCTGGCGACCGACGGTGAGGTCTGGATCGACGAGCGCCTGGCCGAGGAGATCACCATCGACGCCACCAGCTCGACGTACCAGTACGACCCGCGTCGGGAGCCACGGTCGGTCGCCGCGGCCGACGGTGTCATCGTCGTCGTGTTCGGCGACGGTTCGCTGGCCCGCATCGAGATCTGATCCGACCGCGCACGGTGCCGTGCCCAACCGGCACGATCCGTGTGCTCAAATCGTGCCCGTGGGACTGTCGAGGCACGAGGCGGCAGAGCTGCTCAACGTGTCGGTCGATGCGTCGCCCGACGCCGTGCAGGCGGCCCGACGCAGCCATGCCCGGCTGTGGCACCCCGATCGACAGAGCGATCCGGCCGTCGCCGAGTTCGCCAGCGAACGGATGGCGCGGATCAACGAAGCCGCCGACGTGTTGATGCAGCCCGCTCCGTCGGCCGAACCGATCTCGACGAGTCCCGGGCCGGCTCATGGTGCACCGACCCGTTCCGGGCCCACGCCCCGGACGCGGTCGCGACCCGAGTGGACGACGATGTCGTGGGCGGAGGCTCGGCCGATCGTCTGGCGCGTGTGCGTGGCGTTCGCCATCACGGTCACGATCACCGCGCCGTTCATGCCGAACCTCCTCGGCGCATACGGACTCGCGCTGATCGTCGGCACCGTCACGGCGGCGGCGCTGATCATCTCGGCCGACCGCTCCTCGAGGTGAGCGGCGCGCCGTCGCTCGTCAGCCGCCCGACGTCTGGCGGATCTCGAGTCGGATCCTGAGGTCGACGGTGACGTCGCGGTCGAGCGCGTCCGACAGCTGCTCGGCCAACTCGTCGGCGTCGGGGAGATCGCGATCGTCGGCGTCCGGCCCGGCCAACACCACCTCGACGACGTCGGCGTCCAGCGTCGAGTCGATCACCGTGTGATCGTCGAACGGCTGGATCCACTCGTTCACGGTGCGGCTGACCGTGTTCTGCTCGAAGGCGTCGGTCGCGATGCTCGTCCCGTTCACGAGCAGACCGATCGACACCAGCGCTCCGGCACCACCGATCCCGACGAGAGCGGTCCGGACGCGCTTCTGATTCTCGGCTGCCTTCTCGAGCGGCGCGACACCGGTGAGGAGGAACACGACTCCGCCGACGACGACGATCGCGATGGCGTTCGTCGCGAACAGGAGCAGTGCACCGTTCCCGGAGTCGAAGTCGCCCTGTGACCAGCTGATGCCGACGACGGTCAGTGGCGGGACCAGCGCGATCGCGATCGCCACGCCGGGGAGGGAGTTCGAGACGTCGGGTCGCGACCAGCCGTAGGCGCCGGCGACCCCGGCCGCGACGGCGATGACCAGGTCGACGATGGTCGGGCTCGTGCGGGAGACGATCTGACTGTTCGTGAGCGTGTCGACGACGACGAACTCCGCGAGCCCGACCAGCAGACCCACCGTGATGGCGATGGCGACGCCGCCCAACGCGATGAGGGCGGAGCGCGCCAGGCGGTTGGGCCACCCCATCACCAGGGACAGGGCGGCGCCCATGAGCGGGTTCATCAGCGGTGCGATCAGCATCGCCCCCACGACGACCGCGGTGGAGTCGGCGACCACGCCGGTGGCAGCGATCGTCGAGGCGAACACCATGAGCACCACGAATCGGGTGATCTTCACGTTGGCGTCGCTGCCCTCGTAGAGGAGTTGGGCGTACAACGTCTGACGGTCTTCGACGCTCTTCGGGCGCTCGGCGAACCACTCGGCGACCAGGTGCACGGTCGATGCCGACTCCGTGTCGGGGTCGCGATCGGGATCGAGGAGGACGCCGAGCGAGATGAAGCTGAAGACGATCCACGTCATCGCGATGATCATCGACGAGGTGGCGAGCAGCGACTGGGGGAACAGTGCGACGAGTGAGCCGATGGCGATGAGCGAGAGCGCACTCGTGAGCCGCCACCCGAGGTCCGTGCGTTCGCGCCATCGGATGACGCGGAGGACTCCGACGAGTCCCGTCAGGGCGAGCGCGGTGCCGATGATCCGGCCCAGAGCGAGTTCGGTCCGTGTCGGCACGACGAGCAGGAACCCACCGAGGCCGAGTCCGAGCACGGCGAACGCGATCCGCCGCCAGCGGTCCCGACGTCGGGTCGGAGCTGCGACCTCGATCGGTTCGGTCGTCGAGCCGGTCGTGATGGACCAGAGCGTCGTGAGGGACCCGATGATGAGACCGATGCCGACCAGCCGACCGAGGACCAGCGTCGAACGGTCGGGGAGGACGAGGACCAGGATCGCAACGGCGATCCCGGCGAGTTGACGGACGGCGTCGGGATGGCCGAGTCGGCGGAGATCGAGACGCGACCAGCGGTTCGCCTCGTCGATGCGAGCGGCGTCGTCCAGCTCGTTCGTCGGCGAGTCGTCGCTGGAGACCACTCCCGGACGGTAGTCAGGATCGCCGCCCCGCCCGGACGGCGCTCATCGCTCCTCGTCGGGTGGGGGCTCGGGAACGTCGGTGATCTCGATCTCGGGACCGAGCGACGCGCCCTGGAGTTCGAGGTGGTCGCCACTCCAGAACTTTCCCGGGTCGTACCAGTTGGCCGGCCGGTCGGTGCTCAGGAGACCCATGTGCTCGTAGGTCGTGGCCGCGAGTTCGGCGCAGTAGAGGTCCTCGAGCGGCACCGACCGCCTCACGCGTCCGAGCAGCCATCGGCGGGCGAGCGCACCGGTCCGCGGGAACGCTCGAGCGTCGAAGTCGTGCACGGTCTGCAGTGCGGCGTCCTCCATCGCTCGCGTCGCCGCGGGTTCGAGTCGGCGGAGCCACGGCCGCTGGCCGTACTTGTGGACCCACACCGAGACGGCGTGCTCGAGGCGGTGCAACTGCGCGCCGCGATGTCTGGTCGCGGTCCACTGGTCGGTGAGCGACCGTCCGAGTTCGGCGTGCCAGAGCAGAGGCGGGAGATCGTCGATCGCCATCGCCATCGAGACGTGGTTGACCGGACTGTTGGTGACGAGTCGGATCGCCTTGTCGGCCGTGCTCTTCCCGCGGAACAACCAGACGTCGCCCGTGGCGGTGGTGGCAGCTGCTTCGCGGAGCGGCATCGATCCCATGACGGACGCGTAGCGTAGACCTCGTATGCGCGTGTGGAAGTGGGTCGGTCTGGCGGGGATCGCCGGCGTGGCGGTGACCGCCACTGCGGTTGCCGTGAACCAGCGCGAGACACGCGAGTGGCACGAGGTCGACCCCGACGAGGTCCGCGCTCACCTCTACGACCGGCTCGGGCTCGACGCCCCGCCCGTCGTCGCAGCGGCCGGCGCGTCCGCTCCACGTCGGGCCGCAGCGACGTCGTCGGGCCGTGGCGTTCGGTCGCGGATGACGGCGCGGTTGCGCCGGATCCCGATCCCGGGCCGGTCGCACCCGACACCGTGACGACCGCGATCCGCGACGATCGATCGGCACGTGTGTGCGATCCAGGACGACTCGGGTGTGTGATGTGGGGATGAACAACGAGATCGGCGTCGTCGGCGGTGGAATCGTCGGATTGGCGATCGCCAGAGAACTGACGATCCGGTATCCGGGTGTCGGCGTCCACATCTTCGACAAGGAGCCGGAACTCGGCGCGCATCAGACGGCGCACAACTCGGGGGTCGTCCACGCCGGGATCTACTACACACCGGGGAGCCTCAAGGCGGAGCTGTGCACGCGCGGGCGGCACCTGCTGAAGGAGTTCTGCGCGGAGCGATCGCTGCCGTACGACGAGTGCGGCAAGCTCGTGGTCGCCATCGACGACTCCGAGCTCGGACGTCTCGAGGCTCTCGAACGAACGGCGGGTGAGAACGGTGTCCCGGGCCTGCGACGTGTCGACGGTGCGGGGATCCGCGAGATCGAGCCGCACGCGGCGGGCGTCTCGGCGTTGCACTCACCCGCCACGGCGATCACCGACTACGCGGCGATCGCCCGTGCCTACGCCGACGACGTCGTCGCCGCCGGAGGGAAGGTGTCGACCGGCACCGAGATCACGGGCATCGAGCGACGAGCCGGTGGGATCGAGCTGACGACGGCCGTCGACGTGAAGCGGTTCGACCGCGTCGTCGTGTGCGCCGGCCTCCAGGCCGATCGAGCCTCGAGCGCCGTCGACGGTGAGCCCGGACCCCGCATCGTGCCGTTCCGTGGCGAGTACATGGTGATCGCCCCGGCGAAGCGCGACCTCGTGCGTGGACTGATCTACCCGGTCCCCGATCCTCGGTATCCGTTCCTCGGGGTGCACTTCACGCGTCGGATCGGTGGCGTCGTCGACATCGGTCCGAACGCCGTGCTCGCCCTCGACCGCGAGGGCTACGGACGCTTCGACCTGCGACTCGCCGACGTCCGCGACATCGTCACGTGGCCGGGCTTCTGGCGGATGGCCAGGCAGCACTGGCGAACCGGCATCGAAGAAGTGCGCGGGTCGCTGTCGATGCGGGCGTACATGCGCGGCGCCAGTCGATACGTCCCCGAGATCGGACCCGATGACGTCGAGCGGGGGCCGTCCGGCATCCGGGCGCAGGCGGTCGATCGCGACGGTTCGCTCGTCGACGACTTCCGCATCTTCGACCACGAGGGTGTGGTGAGCATCCGCAACGCGCCATCGCCGGCCGCGACGTCGAGCCTCGCCATCGCGGAGTACGTCCTCGATCACAGCCCACTCGGCTGACGGCGGCCCGCATCGCCGACGCCGACGGACTGGTTCTGACCGCTCCGTGGCGGGCGCAACGCACCGCGGCGCAGCCTGCGGCGAGGCTTGAGACAGTCCAGAAGTGTCCAACCGTCGCCACCGGTACGGTCGAGAGCATGGCGGATGGGGGACGAACGAGCTGGATTCGACGCGTGGCCTGGGCGGTCGCGGCAGCGGTCGGAGGAACCGCGCTGGCGGTGTCGGGAAGCGGTGCCCCGGTTGCCGCCACGACGCCGATCGTGGCTCATCTCGATCTCGACATGGCGGTCGTGGACGCAATCGCCGATCCGGTGCGTCCGGTCTTCTACTCGTCGACCGCGGCCGACTCGCCGACGTCGCCCGCCGAGATCGTGGTCATCGATCGACGCACGGCGCAGGTCGTCGACACGCACGTGATCGATGGGCAGCCCGGTTCTCTCGGGATCGCTGACGATGGTTCGGCGCTCTACGTCGGCAACAACACGACCGGTGCGTTGCAGAAGAGGTCGCTGCCCGACTTCGCCCTCGAGTGGAAGGTCACTCCCGAGCGGCGCAACTCCCGGCGCGTCGATGTTCCCGAGGACATCGAAGTGTCGCCGGTGGATCCGGACCTGGTCGTGGTGTCCTATCGGACGCCCGGGGTCAGTCCAGCGCACGCAGGTGTCTTCGTCGCGACCGAGGGCCGGGTTCTTCCTGACCGGACACCTGCGCACACCGGACCGAACCGCATCGAGTTCACCGACGATCCGAACCGGCTCGTCGGGTACTACAGCAACTCCTCGTCGTTCTCGTTCTGGCATCTCGACATCGATGAGGACGGCGTCGAGAGGACCGAGAACCCGGAGTCCGTGACGCTCGGGTACGCAACCGACATCAGGTACGTCGACGGCGTCGTCGTGAGTTCCGTCGGACACGTGATCGAGCCGGGCCCGCCTGCTGCGGTCATCGACGAGTTCCCACCGCCGATCGATCTGCGGAACGCCGACTCGATGGCGATCGACGATGACGCAGGGCTCGTGTACTGGATGGAGACGCAGCCTTCGGCGAACACGTTCCTGTCCGTGCATGACCTCACGACTCGTGAGCGCGTCGAGTACTTCGACGTGCCGGAGGCAGGATGGTCATATCGCGAACCGCTGCGGTACGTCGGTGGCGGACTGCTGCTGTTCATTCGGGACAGCCAGACGCTTTTGCTCTTCCCTCAGTCGGTGCCTGACTTCGTTCCCGACCCCAACCCGGTTCCCGAACCCGAGCCCGATCCGGAACCTCCCGCTCCGGAACCCGACCCTCTGCCCCAGCCCGATCCGCTCCCGGTCCCCGATCCGGACCCGGCGCCGGAGCCGGTCGACGACTCGTTCGGTGAGTTCACGCCGCTCCCCCCGACCCGGATCGTCGACACCCGCACCGGACTCGGACAGCGCAATGGACGGCTCGGTCCCGGCGAGACGTTCGAGTTCCAGGTCGCCGGTGAGGGAGGCGTTCCGGGGGCCAACGTGATCGCCGCCGTGCTGAACGTGACCGCCGTGAACCCGTCCGACGGCGGGTACTTCACCGTCTTCCCGACGGGGATCCGACGGCCGGTGATCTCCAACGTGAACTTCCCCGCCGGGCGGACTGTGCCGAACCTGGTCACGGCCACCGTCGGCCAGGGTGGGCGCGTGAGCGTGTTCAACGCCACCGGCGACGTGCATCTCGTGGTCGACGTGGCGGGTTTCTACGCCGGCGAGGAGGGCGTGCAGGGAGCGCGCTACGAGGCTGCGACACCGCAGCGGATCGCCGACACCCGCACGGGTCAGGGGCTCAACTTCGCGGCGCCGATCGGCGTCGACAGCTCGCTGCGGGTGCCGGTCGCCGGTCGTGCCGGGGTGCCGCTCGATGCGGTCGCCGCCGTGCTCAACGTGACGGCCACGAATGCTACCGAGCCGAGCTTCATCACGGTGTCGCCGTTCGGCGGCCAGCGCCCGACGGCGTCGAACCTCAACTTCGGGCCCGGTGGAGCGACCGCCAACCAGGTGATCGTTGGCCTCCCCAGCACCGGATGGGTCGACGTGTACAACAGCGCCGGGCGGACCGACGTGATCGTCGACGTCGTCGGGTACTACCTGCTGGACGACATCGGCCTTCCGGGCCGGTTCGTTCCCGTCGAGCCCTACCGGTTCGTCGACACCCGCGAGCAGGACCTGTTGCCAGCGCCGGGATGGATGCAGTCCGGTGATCAGATCTACGTCGACGACGACGACCTCCTGGAGTCGGCGATCGTGGCGAACCTCACGGTGACCGGGGGACAGGGCGGTGGGTACGTCGTGGCGCACCCGTACCCCGGCCAGCCGCCCGAGACGTCGTCGATCAACTACGTGTCGGGCCAGACCGTGGCCAACCATGCCATCGTCCCGGTCGACCCGTCCTTCGCGTTCATGAACCGGGACGGACGGACCCACCTCATCGTCGACATCTTCGGCTTCTTCACCTGAGCCGCCAGCTGGGACCGTTTCGGCCAAAAGTTCTGGCCCGAATGGTTGCGACGTCGATACGATCGGCTCATGGCCGTCACGAAGCCCGTCCACGAGGTGAAGGATCAGCTTTCACGCGTGATCGCCGAGGTCGAGGAGACCGGCGAGGAGGTGCACATCACGCGCCACGGACGTGTGGTGGCGCACCTCGTTCCGCCTCCGTCGTCGGGTGTCGTCCTCGGCGTCGGGGAGCGGACCGGGGTCTCGGCTCCCGATCTCGATGAGCTGCGGTGGTCGGCGGACGAACTCGACGGGATCGTCGACGGTGCTGTCGAACCCTCGTGAGTCTGCTCCTCGACACACATGCCCTGCTCTGGCTGGTCCTCGAGCCGTCACGTCTGAGTGAGCGGGCTCGCTCGGAGATCACCTCGCCAGACGCAGTCGTCCGCGCCTCCCACGTGTCGCTGTGGGAGATCGCCATCAAGCGCGCGCGTGGGCGACTCGATGTCCTCGACCGTCCGGCGTTGGAGTGGTTCGGGCACTACGCCAAGGCGTCGGGCATCCGGACGATGACGATCCAACCGGCGCATCTCGGCGCGGTCGAGCATCTGCCCGACCACCACCGTGACCCGTTCGACCGACTCCTCGTCGCCCAGGCCCGCCACGACGGCCTCACGATCGTGACCGCCGACGAACTCGTGACGGCCTACGACGTCGAGTGCGTGTGGTGAACGATCGACCCGACCGGTCCGACTGGGCGGATCGATATCGCCGGGCGGTGAGCGCCGAGCAGGATCGAGTCTCGTCACCTGCGACGGATCCGCACGACAGATATTGGCGAGGGCGCGCCCGGGCTCAGGCGATCGTCCTCGCCGGGGGCCTCATCGTGATCGGTGTGCTGCTCGCCCGAACCGGCGTCTGGTACCTCGCCGTCATCGGCGGGGTGCTCGCCGTGTCGGTCGCCGTCGCTGCCATCGACATCGCACGGTCGACGTGGCGGCGCCGACGTCGTACGTACTGAGCGTTGTGGAGACGATCGGAATCGAACCGACGACCTTCTGCTTGCAAAGCAGATGCTCTACCAATTGAGCTACGTCCCCGCGTGGT
>JBCDAK010000196.1:0-9086 GCA_039185545.1 Actinomycetota bacterium | reverse complement strand
GCCGGCACCACATCATCTTGACATCCGAGCATCTCGTTGTCAGGATGCGTTCTGACAGAGAAGACACAGACTGTCAGAACGTGATGTCACGCCTGGGGTCAGACCCAGAACGTGACATCACGAGATCCCGGGCGTCGAAGAAGAGGAGTTCTCATGTCCACCGTCTTGATCACCGGCTGTTCGAGTGGCATCGGCCGATCGACGGCCGTCCGGTTCCAGTCGGAGGGCTGGAACGTCGTCGCGACGATGCGAGACCCCGACGCCGAGACCGAGCTGACAGCGCTCGACCACACGCTCGTGGCCGCACTCGACGTGACCGATCCGTCGTCGATCGATGCTGTCGTCGCCGCCGCGCACGATCGGTTCGGCGACATCGACGTGTTGGTCAACAACGCGGGGTACGGCGCGTACGGCCCGGTCGAGTCGGTGCCCCGCGAGAGCATCGTCCGCCAGTTCGACACCAACGTGATCGGGCTCCTCGACGTCACGAAGGCAGTGCTCGGCCACTTCCGACAGCGGGGGAGCGGTGTCATCGTCAACGTGTCGTCGATGGGCGGCAGGATCACCTTGCCCCTCGGTGCGCTGTATCACGGCACCAAGTTCGCGGTGGAAGGCATCTCCGAGGCGATGACGTACGAGCTCGCGGCGATCGGCACGCGGATGAAGATCGTCGAACCCGGCCTCGTCGCCACCGACTTCTCCGGTCGATCGATGGACATCAACATCGACCCCGAACACGGCGAGTACCAGCCGGTGGTCGACGCTCTCCTGGCGGCGAGTCAGGCCGAGGGTCGGTTCACGTCGTCGCCCGACCACGTGGCCGGCGTGATCTTCACGGCGGCGACCGACGGAACCGATCAGCTCCGGTACGTCGCCGGACCCGATGCCGAGCAGCTCCTGGCGTTGAGGGCCAGCAGCGACGACGCCACGTACCTCGCTGCCATCCGCTCGAACTTCGGTCTCTGAGCCCGACGCTCGGTGCCGGGCACCATGCGTCGGGCCGTGCGGCCGATCGCCGGGCCGCCTACGCCACCTCGAGCTGTTCGAGGATGTCGGCGATCTCGTCGGCTGCGGTGACGTACGGAGCGTGTCCGGTGTCGAGCGTGAACACCTCGTCGATCGGCGTGCGTACGATCATGAGCGCCTGGAGGTCGGGGCCGACGACGATGTCCTGGGCGGTCGAGATGTACACACGGGGCACGGCGCCGAAGCTCTCCTCCGTCAACGAGATCGGTTCGAGGAGAGGGCCGGCCGGTTCGTCGACCGCGGATGCGGTCACGGCGTCGACGTCGGCGGGATCGCAGTCCGGACAGAAGATGCCGGCGAACGACTCGCGGGGCACGGACGCGACGGGTGGGTCGCCCGAGATGACCAGGTTGCCGTCCGCCGACAGGACGCTCGTCTGGTCCTGTTCGGCAAGCGCCGCGAGGCTGTCGCCGTCGGTCGGTAGGTACGCGGCGAGGTAGACGAGCGTGTCGACCTGGTCCGGGACGGCCTCGGCCACGTTGGAGATGGTCATCCCGCCGAAGCTGTGTCCCATCAGAATCACCGGGTCGTCGTAGGTCTCGACCTCGGCGATCACCGTGTCGCGGTAGCCGGTCAAGGTCTGCGCACCGCCGTCGCCGTTCCGGCCAGGGAGCGACACCACGCTCACGGTGCGACCGTCGGCCTCGAGCGCCTCCTGGACGCGCGACCACGACGATCCGTCCTGCCAGGCGCCGTGGACGAGCACGATCGGCGGTGCGTCGGCCGCGGCGTCGACGACGTCCGTCTCCGCCGGCGCGGTCGTGTCGGCGATCGTGGTCTCGGATGGTGGGCTCGTCTCGGCGACCGTCGTGCTGGTCGTCGTGGTCGTCGACTCCGCGGGTTCGGTCGTCGCAGCCGTGGCGGCGGGGGCGCTCGCCTCGTCGGGTTCGGCGTCGGCGGTCGCGGGCGACAGGTCGGTGTCGTCAGCCGAGTCGGAGTCGGAGCCGCAGGCGACGAGCAGTGCGCTGCAGGCGAGTGTGGCGATCAGGCGGTGGGTCCTCACGAGGTCTCCTCGTTCGTCGTGGGTGTGCAGGGACCCCGTCATCGTCCGCCCGAGCGCGGATGACTGCCATGTCCCCGACGGACAACGACTTGACGAAGTCGGACAGCCCGAACGAGCGGGGGGCGAGGGCGGGCGAGCCGCGGTGCGGTGAGGTTGCGTGAGGAGGCGGAGGTGACGAGCGACGACTCAGTCGGCGCGCCAGCTGTCGACCTCGGCGCGGACGCCGGCCATCAGCCGGTGCGCCGCCTCGGGGTCGGCCATGTTGCGGTGCGTGAGGTTGATGCCGACGAACGCGGCGGTGAGGAACTCGGCTCGACGCTCGATCACGTCGGCGGCGAGCTGACCGCGGTCGACGGCGCGTCGCAACGCTGCGGTGAACCCGGTGCGCAGGATGTCGAAGTAGCGGTGGGTCGCGTCGTACTCGCCGACGCTGCCCATGTCGTTGACGATGTAGCAACCGCGCGGCTGTCCGGCGCGGTAGCTGCCGTCGAGGGTGTCGATGAACGCCAGGACGTCCTCGACACCGTCGGTCCCGTCGTGGAGCTTCGAGAAGAGCTGCTCGCTGGCCATCGCGATGTAGGTGTCGGCAGCGCTCGCGTAGAGACCGGACTTGCCGCCGAAGCTCTTGTACAGGGTCGATCGGTCGACGCCGGTCGCTTCCTCGAGGTCGCCGACGGTCGTGGCCTTGAATCCACTGGTCCAGAAGGCGAAGACCGCAGCGGTGAGCACCGCCTCGCGGTCGAACTCCGGGGGGCGTCCGCCGAGATTCTTCGATTCGGAGCTTGTGTTTTGCACCATTCGTTGTATAACCTCTCTCTCGTTCGACAACGGTCATTGTAAAACCAGTTGGAACGGACCACAACACCCGAGACGTCACACCAGACGCACACCACGAGGAGACTCCCGATGCCCACCTTCACCATCACACGCCGAATCGACGCTCCGACCGACGCGGTCTTCGGAGTGCTCGACGACTTCGGCGCCATCGCCGACTGGAGCGCCGGCGTGAAGCGCTCACACCTCACGTCCGACGGCCCGGTCGGTACCGGAACCACACGCCACTGCGACTTCGCGCCGATGGGTGGCGTCAACGAACGAATCACCCACCACGTCGCGGGCGAGCGAATGACCGTGCATCTGTACGAGATGTTCAAGATGCCGGCGTCCGAGGCCACGGCCGACTTCCAGTTGGCCGCGGACGGTGACGCGACCGTGCTGACGCTCGACGTCGCCTACACGCCGAACCGACTCGGGAGGGCGACGAAGAAGATCACCGACAAGCAGATGCGGAAGGGCATGGCGACGATGGCTGACGACCTCGTCCGCGAAGCCGAACGGGTCGTCGCCGAGAACGGACCGGAGGCCCGTCATGTCTCGGCCTGAGGGAATCGTCGACTTCACGCCCGACCCCGAGCTGTACCCGTTCGAGTCGCGCTGGTTCGACAGTTCGGTCGGACCTGTCCACTACATCGACGAGGGCGAGGGGCGCCCGCTCGTCCTCTTCCACGGCAACCCCGACTGGAGCTTCCTCTACCGCGGGATCATCACACGGCTGCGAGGGCAGTTCCGCTGCATCGCCATGGACTACCCGGGGTTCGGACTCTCCGTGCACCCGGGCGGCGACTACGGCTACACGCCGGCGGAGCACGCGGCGGTCGTCGGAGAACTCATCGACCACCTCGACCTCCACGACGCCATCGTGATGGGCGCGGACTGGGGCGGACCGATCGGACTCGAGGTCGCCTCGCAGCGGAGCGAGCGAATCAGCGGCCTGGTCATCGGCAACACGTGGGCCTGGCCCGCCGAGACGCGGATGATCCGGTTCTTCAGCCGACTCATGAGCTCGCGCCCGATGCAACGGCTCATCCTCCGTCGGAACCTGTTCATCGACCCGGCGATGAAGCGCACGATCGAGGGCGACATCACCGACGCAGAATTCGAGCACTACGCCGCGGTCGCGCCGACGCCCGACCACCGACTCGGGATCGCCGAGTTCCCGAAGCAGATCCGCGCTGCGGCGCCGTTCCTCGCCGAGCTCGAGATGCGCATCCTCGATCGGTTCGCCGACACCCCGATGCTGTTGATCTGGGGCACGAAGGACCCGGTGTTCAAGGCGATCCTGCCGGGCTGGCAGAAGCGGTTCCCGCACGCTGACGTCGTTCGCCTCGACACCGCCAGCCACTACTTGCAAGAAGACGAGCCCGCAGCGATCGCCGATGCCATCGCGACGGCGTACGCGCCGATCCGGACGTGAGGACGACCCATGGACACCACCATGCAGATCATCGCGGCCGTCCTGGCCGTCCCCCTCGCGGCCCTCGGACTGCGGTCGCTGCTGCTGCCGGGCCAGATGGCCGACGCCGTCGGGCTCAGCCCCAACGGCGTACCCGGACTCAGTGAGGTCCGGAGCGTCCTCGGCGGGCTGCTGGCAGGCAGCGCAGCGCTCATCGTCGTCGGCGTCGTGGCCACCGAGCCCGTCTGGTTCCTCGCCGTCGCCGTGCTGATGGGCGTCGCCATCCTGGGCCGGCTCATCAGCCTGGCCGTCGACGGGTTCGACCGCACGGTCGTCCCGCCGCTCGTGATCGAGATCGTCGTGGCCGCCGTCATGATCGCGGCGGCCGGCGTGATAGACGGAGCGACGCCGCGAGATCGGCGTCAGGCGCTCGAGGTCGCCATCGGTGGGTAGATCCACACCCGGTTGATGTCGTTCTTGAGCGCCTTGGCGTCGTCGCCGACCAGGCGAATCTCGCGGTCCCACCCCTCGGTGAACACCGCGCCCGCTGCACCCAGGTCGAGGCACGTGCCGTAGGGGAGCGTGGCGAGCTCGGTGAGTTCGGCGCCGACCAGGTCGGCCACGGCGTTCCCGCCGGCGCACGCTCCCTGAGGGATCGCGTGTTGAGCGCTCTGCTGGACGGTGTGGCCGGACGAGTCGAGCGGCGCTGCCGTGTCGCCGGCGGCGAACACCGAGGGCACGTCGCGGACCCGGAGGAACTGATCGACGCCGAGCCGACCGAGTGGGTCGACGTTCGACGAGATCGACTCGGTCAGCGGGTTCGCCCGAATCCCGGCGGTCCACACGACGACCTCGGCCGGGAACGACGTCCCGTCGGCGAGCCTCACGGTGCCGCCGTCGAACCCGGCGATCGTCGTTCCGGTCCGGACGTCGACGTTCAGTCGATCGAGCGCCGACTCGATGTGGGGACGAGGACCCGGACCGAGCTCGGAACCGATCGCCGCCGATCGTTCGAGGACCACGACGTGTGCGGACGGAACGCGGCTCGGGAGCTCGCACGCGAGCTCGATCCCGGTGAATCCGGCACCGACCACGACGATCGTCGCGCCGTCCGGCAGCTCGTGGAGCCGCCGGTCGAGCGCTTCCGCGCCGGACAGCGTGTCGATGTCGTGGAGATGGGTGTCGTCGATCGGCGGTCGGACGAGTTGGCTGCCGGTCGCGAGGATCAGTCGGTCGTAGCGCACGCGCCGCCGTGCACCGTCGCGGTCGACCAGCGCGACGGACTGCTCGGCGACGTCGATCTCCGTGGCTCGGGCCTCCAGGTGACCGACGTCGAGGGGCTCGAGGATGTCGCGGAGATCACGCGTCGTCTCGCCGGGCGCCGCCTCGTAGAGCCGGGGCCGTGGCACGAATCGATGGTCGGGATTCACGAGCTCGATCTGCACGGAGACGTCGAGGGCCGCTGCGGTCCGGGCGGCGGAGAGCGCCGACCAGACACCGGCGAAGCCGCCGCCGAGGATGAGGATCCGTCGGGTCGGCCCGCTGTTCGGGGCGGAGGAAAGTCGGTCGAGGTCGTCCATGGCCTCGACACTCAACACGCCGTCGTCGATCCGGTCGAGAGCCCGAGTCGACCTTGACCGGCTCGATCAACGGATTGGCCGACCGGAACAACCGCCGTCGCCGCGTGCAGCTCAGCGGCTGTCCGGTCGCCGCACGCGGCCGGGCGTCGTTCCGTAGTGCCGAGCGAACGCCCGGACGAAACTCGCCGGCTCGGCGTACCCGACCCGGCGGCTCACCGACTCGACGCTCAGCCCCGCCGTGTCGAGCAACTCTCGCGCGATCGAGAGTCGTGTCTCGGTGTAGAGCTCGCGGAACGTCGTGCCCTCCTCGGCGAGACGGCGGCGGAGTGTTCGCTCGTTGACCGCGAGGCGCTTGGCCACCGACCCGATCTGATGATCTCCGGAGATGTCCTCCAGGAGCACATCACGCGCCTGCGCCGACCACGGCTGGGTGTCGTCGTCGAGTCGTGAGGTCAGGAGCTCGCACTGTTCGAGGCAGTACCGCAGCGTCGCCGGATCGGACCTCGGAACCGGCAGGTCGAGGACCCGGGTGGGGAACACCAATGCATCGTGCTCGGCGTCGGCGATCACCTCGAGCCCGAGCTGCCCGGCGAGAGTGTCGGCGTACCAGGTCGGTCGCGTCGTCTCGACCCGGAACTCGCCGAGAGTCTTCGTGTCGACGACCTCGCGGGCGAAGTGCATCGTCACGACCGAGTGACGTTCGAGCACGTAGGCGTGGACCTGTGGCGCCAGGCCGGACAGGTCGAAGACGAGCCGGGCGACGTCGTGGTCCTCTCGGAACTCGATCGTCGCGAACACGTAGGACAACCGGATGTGGTCGATCGCGGTCTCGATCGCGGCGCGGAAGGTCGGACTGGTGAGGACGGCGAACCCCCAGATCCCGAACGAGTTGACGTGGAGCCGCCGGCCGACGGCGAGTCCGAGCCCCGCAACACCCGGATAGTCCGATGCGATGTTCTCGACGGCACGCATCTCCTGCTCGGCCGTGACCTCCTTGGTCGCGTCGTCGAGGTCCACGGCGGTGAGGCCGGTTCCCGAGAGCGCGATGTCGAGCCCGATCCCGAGGTCGCTCGCTGTCTCGCAGAGCACGCGCAGGCTCGTCGCCGGTCGGGTGCCGCGCAACGATGCCACCAGTCCGCCCTCGGTCCGATCGAGCGAAGCGTCCGCGCTACGGGCGACGAGCGTCCTTGCCCGACTGCGCGCGGCGGGTGGCGGCCGACGTCGCGCCGACTCGTCGACCGCTCACGATGTCGTGCGAGCGTTTCGCCGACCCCGCGTCGGTCGGCCGTCGACCGGTGCCCAGCGGTCGTGTCGCGGGCGTCCGTGCGCCGCTCCGTCGTGTCGAGGCGTCGGCGAGGCGTTCGTCGCGCAGAGCGTCGGCGGCCGACCGCGCCGCCCGACTCGCGAACACCGAGACACGAGCGACGGCGTCGTCGAGCACCTGCGCCTTGCGGAGCGTCCGTTCGTTCGACGTCGAGGCCGCGTAGCGCTTCCCGGCGGAGCGGATCGCCCCAGCTCCCTGCCGTCGGTGCAGGTCGGAGTACTTGTTCCGAGCGCGGCGAACGCGCCCGAGCAGGGTGACCAGATCGGCCTCGCTCATCCCCTCGAGCCGGGCGGGCTCGGTGGCAATGAGCAGTGTCTGCTCGGTGGACGTGAACAGCGAGATGTCGCTGGGCTTCATGGCGGCTCCTCCGCGATCGGTCGATCGACGAGAAGTCTCGCGCGGGCGGGGTGGCGTCAGCACCCCGCCGCAGCGCAGTCAGTCGGAGAGAAGCAGCTCCCGCTCGATGTCCTCGATGTTCTCGAACCACGGCCGATCGTCGTCGCCGCTCGGAAGGCCGACGCCGTGCTCCATGATCGCGTGGTGGGCGACCCGCACGCTCCAGGCCACCGTGCCGGCACCGATCTCTCGGGTCGGGCGGTTCAGCTCCCGAATCGTCTCGGGCACGCGGGGCGAGAACGCCCACAGGTCGAGGAGGTGGGCGCCGATCGCGAATCGGTCGGCGCCGAAGGCGAGCCGCTCGGCGTCGATGTCCTCGAACGCCAGGACCTGGGCCGCCGAGTCGGCACCCTTGGGGGAGACCTGGGCCAGGATGAGCACGCCGATGTCGTGGAGGAGTCCCACGGACACGGCGAGCGACCGGTCGGTCTTGCTCCCGCCGCCTGCGGCGGCGACGAAACCGGACACGGCGGCGACGAGCTGGCTGTGGCGGTTGACCTTGGCGGCGTCGATCGGGAGCTTGTCGGCGTTGGCGAACGCCGAGCGCGACGCGACCGTCGCCTCGACGAGATCCAAGCCGAGCATGCCGACCGCCTCACGAACGCCCTCGACCTGCTTGCGGAGACCGAAGTACGAGCTGTTGACCAGGCGGACCAGCTCAGCGGTCAGAGCCACGTCGGTCTCGACGACCTCGGCGACGTCGGTGAGATCGTGATCGGGACGGCTCATCACCTCGCTCAGCTGGCGCTGTGTGTCGCTGGGCGTCGGGAGCACCTCGACGTCGTTCACGAGTGCGCGCAGGTGCTCTTCGGGGAGCTCGCCGCGGCTCTGTGCGAGCCGCTCGATGGCGGTTCGTACGACCTGCATGTCGGATGCGACGTCGAGCACCTGGTGTGCGACCCGAGCGCTCTGCAGGAGCTGATCGTCTCCTCCGGCTGCGAGCCGGATGCGAGCGGTCGCCGGGCTGAGATCGCGTGCGACGGCCAACAGATCGCCGTCGTCGCCGCCGGTCGCCAGGCCGCTGATCACGACGTCGATGTTGCGCTTCTTCAGCAGCTTCGTCGGGGTCGAGGCGTCGGTGCAGTACGTGATGTCCCACCGTGCGCGATCACGGTGGAGCGCACGACGGAGGCCCTCGAGGTGGCCACCGTCGTCGTCGACGACCAGCACTTTCAGTGCGGTGTCGGACAGGTCATGGGTCGAGCGGGGAGCGAGGCGGAGCATGGATGTCACTTTCCAGGTGCCGGGTCGATGCTCGGAGGACAGTGCGGACCGATCCGATCGGCGCACGGAGCCTCCGACAGATCTCTCGACGCCGCATGTCGGACCGTCGAGTTGGAGTCGTTCGACAGACTCGACATCGGCCCGGTCGCCGGCGGCGGCGGGGCATCCACGGCGCGACACGGCAGCAACCGGCGGTGTGACCGTCGAGTCCGATGCCCGGGTTCGGGTCAGTTCGCGCGGCGAACGAACCAGGCCATCTCGGCCGGCCAGCGGTTGGCCCACTCGACCGTCGCCATGCCG
>JBCDAK010000195.1:0-9101 GCA_039185545.1 Actinomycetota bacterium | reverse complement strand
GGCGAGACGGACGACGGGAGTCGCGTCGAGGCCGGAGTCACCGTCAACGTCGACCACCAGGCCGACGGCACCGGGGGCCAGACCGGCATCGACGTCGGTCTGTTCAACGAGAACGACGCCGGCGACCGAGTCGAGACCGGAGGAACCGTCAACGCCGACACCGACGGCCTCGACGTCGGCCTGTTCCTCGAAGACGACAGCGGGCAACGCGACGAGGTCGGCGCCACCGGCCAGGTCGACGTCGACGTCGAGGACGGGATGACGACGGTGACGGGCACGCTCGGTGTGTTCGGAGAAGACGGCGAACAGCGCAACGAGATGAGCGTCGGGCAGGACCTCTCGTTCGGCGAGGGTGCTGCGGGATCGATGGTCGGCGTCGACCACGACGGTGACGGACAGCTCGACGACGGTGCCTACGTGGACGGCTCGCTCGGTGACGGCACGATCGGTTTCGGGGTTGGTGTCACCATCGGCGGCGAGGACCATCGGATCGGCGGAGAGTTCGACGCCGCCCAGGCCGCCGACGACACGGGGGAAGCGTTCGACGACGCGGCCGATCAGGTCGAGGACACCGTGGGCCAGGTGATCGAGGACGTGGAGAACACCGCCGAGCAGATGGCCGAAGACGCCGAGGAGTTCGTGGAGGACACCGCCGATGCGACCCGGGAGTTCTTCGAGGGCTTGTTCGGCGAGTGACCTCGGGCAGACACCGCGTCCGGATCGTTGCGGTCAGTCGCGGTGGACCCGCACCGGGAGGTGGACGTAGCCGTTGATGAACGACGAGAAGGTGCGCTCGGGCTCGTCCACGACCTCGATCCGGGAGAAGCGCTTCAGGATCTCCTCCCACAGCACCCGGATCTGCATCTCGGCGACCCGGTTGCCCATGCAGTGATGGATGCTCGTGCCGAACGACAGATGTCGGCGTGCGTTCTCTCGGGTGAGGTCGAACGAGTCGGGATCGTCGAAGAACGACTCGTCTCGGTTGGCCGACACGTACCAGAGCAGCACCTGCTCGCCCTTCGCGATCTTCCGACCGAGGAACTCGGTGTCGGTGGTGGCCGTGCGACGCATGTAGGCGAGCGGTGTCTGCCAGCGGATGATCTCGGGCACCAGCCCGTCGACGAGCGAGTGATCGGCCAGCAGCCGGTCGTACTGCTCGGGGAAACGGTTCAGCGCGTACACGCTGCCCGACATGGTGTTGCGGGTGGTGTCGTTCCCGCCGACGATCAACAGGATCAGGTTGCCGAGTTGCTCGAGGGGTGACAGGTGCTTCGTGGCCTCACCGTGGACGAGCATCGACACGAGGTCGTACCCCGGGTCGGTCCGACGCCTCTCCCACTGCGCCGTGAAGTAGTCGAGGCACTCGATCAGCTCCTCGCGGCGCTGCGTGCCCGACTCGACCACGCCACCCGGTTCGGGGATCGAGGTCGCCACGTCCGACCACCGGATGAGCTTGTGGCGGTCCTCGTGCGGGATGCCGAAGAGCGTCGCCAGCATCATCGCCGTCAGCTCCTTCGACACGGTCGGCACCCAGTCGAAGGTCTCGCCCTCGGGGAGGGAGTCGAGCAGGTCACCCATTCGCTCGCGCGTGAGCGGTTCGAGGTTGCGGACGTTGTCGAGCGCCGCGACGTCGCGCACGGTCTTGCGCTGCTGGGTGTGTTCGGGCGGGTCCATGGCGATGAACATGCGGACCCGCTCGATCGACTCCGGGATCTTCGTGCCGGCCGGCGGCCCGAGCGTGATCCCTCGCGCCGACGAGAACGTGTCCCAGTCGGCCTCGATGGTGCGGATGTCCTCCCACCTCGTCACCGACCAGTACCGACCCGATGAACCCATCTCGTTGAGGTGGACCGGATCCTCGCGGCGGAGTCGGGCGAAGTGCTCGTGCCACCGGTGCTCACGGAACAGGTGCGGGTTGAGCGGGTTGATGTCGGCGAGATCGAGCTGATCGGCCGACGGCACGTCGCCCCCGAACCGCGCCTGCTCCATCTCGGGACTGCGCACCGGCGCTCGGGCCAGCCAGGCCTCGCGCGTCTCGTCGGTGCGGTCGGTCTCGGCGATGCTCATCGGGCCCTCCAGGTCACGAGACAAATTTACGCTTCTGTCTCGCAGCGGCGCAAGGGATCGGTCGCCGTGGGTCGCATCAGTCGCTCGGCGAGGTGGTCAGGACCGGTGCGAGGAAGCGGCGCAGATGGTCTTCGAGTTCGGCGTTGCGCCGACGGCGGGGCCCACGAACCGTGAGCAGGCTGATCGTGATGCGGAGTACCCACTCGGCGACGTCCTCCCGGCTCACACCGGGGCGGAGTTCGTGCTCGCGCCCGGCGAGCAGCGCCTCGACGTTCTCGGCGGTCATCGCGAACAACTCGTCGGCGGAGTCGACGAGCAGATCTCGGGTGAACAGGTAGTTCCCGCGGCTGACGAGCGCGGCGATGGTGGGCTCGTTCGGTCCGACCTCGACGACGAGCGTGATCAGCTTCACGATCGCCGACCCGGCGTCGGGCTCGGCGCGGGCCACGGGGACCAGCTCACCGAGCACCCGGTGCGTTTCGCTGAGGACCACGGCGGCCAACACGTCGTCGCGGTTGGCGAAGTGGCGATACATCGTGGCGCGGCCGACGTTCGCCTCCTGCGCGATCGTCTCCATCGACACCCGCTGGAACTCGTTCGACTCGAGGCAGCGGAGAGCGGCGTCGACGATGCGAGTGCGAGTGTCCTCGGCCTCGACGTCGGTGGTCACCCGGCCAGTTTGGCGTCGGTCGACGCGTCGGTCGAGCGTCGGGTCAGGTCCAGGTGTCGGCGATCGAGGCACCGCCGCGCAGCCCCGCCTCGAGCCACTCGCCCGTGATCACGCGGTGGCCCACGAGCGACGCCCGACCGCCGACCCGACCGTCAGCCGGCGCGGACGTCGTCGTACGTGCGCTTGATCAGCTCGGTGAACGCTCGTTGGCGTGCGAGCGCGTCGGGATCGAGGTCGGTCGTGGCGGGAACGTCGATCCCGAAGTGGCCGTACTCGTCGACGCCGCGCACCAGGACCGCGGTGTCCTGGTCGTGTGCGAGCTGGCGACAGTGCGGGGCGAGGTACTGCGCGTTCATCCCGATCCGCCGATCGTCGCTCCGATTCGGCATCGACGAGTGCACCGTCCACCCGTGGTGGAGTGACGCTTCGCCCGGTTCGAGAACGGTGTGAACCGCTCTCGACGTGTCGAGGCCCTCGATGAACTGACCGTGGTGCAGCACGTCGTCGTCGGCGGGTCGCTCGGGGATCGTGTGATCGCGGCGGCCGCCGAGGTGACTGCCGGGGATCATCTGCATGCAGCCCGACTCGATCGTCGCCGGCGAGAGGGCGAGCCACGCCGACACCTGCGCGTCGTCGTCGCTGAGTCCCCAGTAGGTCAGGTCCTGGTGCCAGTTGACCTTGGCCGGTGTGTGTGGCTCCTTCACGACGTACATCGAGTTGTACAGCAGGATGTCGGGTCCGATGCACGCCTCGACCGCGTCGAGCAGCGTCGGATGGGTGACGATCTCCCACATCGAGGTGAGGATCAGGTGGATCTTGTCCTGCCAGTGCAGCGGACCCACCTCCGCCTCGGCGTCCTCCATCCGGCCGCGATGTGAGGCAGCGGTCTCGGCGTCGAAGATCCGGATGCCGGAGACGAGCCCGTCGCGGCGATACCGCCCGGCCAGGTCGGCGCCGGTGGCGTCGCCAGCGTCGGTGTCGGTGTCGGTGAGCACGCCACAGTCTCCCGTGCGCAGACCGGTTCGGCCACCGTCGCGGTGATCATCGCCGCCACAGGGTGACGGCGACGGGATGGGGGCGACGCCCGGGAGGGCCTCGCCAGCCGCCGACCGACCCGTCAGGCGGCGACGAGCGGGGCAGGCTCGCCGGCGTCGGTGATCTCGTCGGGGAGCGACATGATCACCGCGTCGGTGTCGGGATCGTCGCCGACCGGACCGCCGACGTCGTCGGCGCTCATGCCGTGGCCCACCACGAGCTGTCGCGCCGCGGCGAGGTACCAGGCGAGTTCACCGGCGTGGCACGCCTGACCGGTCGACATGCGACGGACCGTCTCGATGACCTCGGGGTCGAAGCCCCAGAGTGTGAGCAGGTGGGTGCCGACCTGGAACCGGTCGCCACCGAACAGCGCTCGCTCGGCGCCGAGGTAGGTCGACACGTTGACCGGCGCAGCGATGCTCGGCGGGATGTCGGGGATCCGGGCCATGACGAGCAGGCCGATCTCGGAGACCATCCCCGACAGGTAGGCGGCCGCCGACAGGTCGGGTCCGCCGCCGTCGCGGACCGCGAGCGAGCGGGCAGCCAGCGCGACCGCCTTCGAGCGATCGGCCAGTCGGTCGAGATCGATCCAGCCCTGCACGCCACCGTTCGACTGGAACATCTGGTTGCCGAGCACGATGAAGCGGGTCATGTCGAGCCCGATCATCGAGATCGCGTGCGAGACCGAGGTGATGCGGTGGGCGGTGCCGTAGAACGACGAGTTGACGAGCTTGAGGATCTCGCCGGTGAGTGCGACGTCGAGCGACACCTCGTTCGCGAGGTCGGTGATCGACCAGTCGGGAGTGGCCATGATCTCGCTCAACCGCTGGAACATCGACGGCGGGCTCGGCAACTTGTCGACCTGTCCGACGAGCGTGCGGACCGGGTCGTGGAGGTCCATGTTGCGGGCGCTGCCGACGTGACGGAGAAGATCGATCAGTGAGTCGACGTCGACGGGAAGCGGCTGGTTCTGGTGGGCGAAGGCGGCGATGCGGAGTGCGGCTGCGCGATCGGTCGGGTCGGAGAGGACGATGCGAGCGATGTGGGGCGACTCGCGTCGGGCCTGGTCGAGGAGCGTCGTCACGGGCGTTCCCGGTGCTTGGTCGTGGGCGACCAGCACGTCGATCTCGGCGGTCTCGCCGAGATGTGCCAGCGCACCGGCGGTGTGTGGCGAATGGACGACGTGCCATCCGGGTTCGCGTTCGATGGCGAGCCGGACCGAATCGACGACGTCGGCCTCCGTTCCGACCAGCAGGACGCGCAACCCTCCGTCCGCCCGACCGGGTGGCGGATTCCCGATCTCGTTTTCGACCATCGACGACTCCCACGTGCCGCTCGATGTGGCCTCTCCACACCGTCGCGCACCGACGCCTCCGACCGTCCGCCCCTGCTCCGACCGTGCACGGATGTGGGTCAAGATTCTCCGAAGCGACGGTCGCTGTGACACGAGCCCGGCGGCGCGCCCTCGATACGTTCGCCGGTGGCGCCCTGGCCGCCGGCGCCGGCAGGAGGAGCTCATGTCCAACCCGCTCGACACCCCCCTCGACACCGTGCTCGAGGCCGTGCTCGACGAGATCGCGGCCGGTGCCGACCTCGACGACCGAGAGACCGGTGACATCGGCGCCGGGCGGTTCCGGTTCCCGCTGATGCCGGTCGGCGAGGCCGTCGACATGGGCCACGACGCCGACGGGACGCCGCTCGTCGACCCTCGGATCTTCGACTCGGCCGAATTCGCGCGGAATCCGTACCCGTACTACCGGATCCTGCGCGACCACCATCCCGTCTTCCACGACCGGCTGCACAACTGCTTCTACGTGACCCGGTACGACGACATCACCGCCTGCTACTTCGACGAGGTCGGCTACAACACGATCCCGAAGGGCTCGTCGTCGGGTGTGCTGGGGAACACCCAGCTCGAGCTGAGCGGCATCGAACACCGCCGACGGCGCAACATCTACGGGCGCCACCTCGTGGGCGCTGCGCTCACCAAACGCCTCCACGCGTTGCAGGAGCTGGGTGAGGAACTGATCGACGAGTGGTGGCTGCCCGAGAACCCGAAGCAGGTCGAGATCGACCGGTCGACCGGCACGGCGGTGATCGAGTTGGGCCGGTGCTTCGCGAACGAGTTCCCGATCAGCGTCGTGGCGCAGGTACTCGGGATCCCGCAGGACGCGCGCCAGCAGTTCACGTGGTGGTACGACGCGATGATGTCCGGCCTCGGTGGCAGCGACACCCACCACGACGGACTCGTCGCCCGTCAGGATCTCGAGGACTACGTCGCCACGCTCGTCGACGAGAGGCGCCGCACACCGACGTACCTGCACGACGCATCGGGAGAGGAGATCTGCCTCGACATCATCTCGGAGCTCTGCCACTCCGAGATCGACGGCGACGTCATGTCGACCGAGGAGATCACGTCGTTCATCGCGCTGATCGTCGGCGGCGGTGGGGAGACCACACGCGGAGCGATCCTCAACATGTGGTACCTGCTCCTGCAGCACCCCGACCAGTGGGCGGCGGTCGACGCGGACACCGAGCTGTGGAACGCGGCGTTCCACGAGATGCTGCGGCACTCGACGTCGATCGGCGGCCAGCCGCGCCACAACACGTTCGACGTCGAGCTGCACGGCGTGCACGTCCCGGCCGGGTCGCTGGTCCACATGGTCGACGTGTCGGCGAACCACGACGAGCGGGTGTTCGCCGATCCCGAGCGGTTCGACATCTTCCGTGACGACCTCTACACCGGCAAGATCCTCCGATCCGGCCACGACAAGGAGGGCCGGCACAGCCACATGGCCTTCGGTGTGGGTCCGCATCTGTGCCCCGGCGCGTGGATCTCGCACCAGGAGGCGGTGATCGGATCGCAGATCCTGCACGGCGCGTTGCGCAACGTTCGCATCGAGACCGATCGGATGCGCAAGGACATCGACGGCGAGTCGCTCGCCCCGATCGGCCTCGGTGCCATCCGCGAACTCTGGTTGCGCTTCGACCTGCCGGACGACCTGCCCGAGCACCTCCGGTGACGTACGACGTCGGACCGGAACCGGAGGTCGAGGACGGGGTCTCCGGCTATCGCAGCTACGAGGTCTTCCAGCGCGAGCGCGTCGGCGAGTCGACACAGTTGCTCACGCCGAAGGAGCTGCTCGGCGACGAGATGCTCACCGATCCGCACCGGCTGCTCGGGATCTTGCGCGAGGAGTACCCCTGCTACCGCGACTGGAAGGGCAACCGCTTCTGGATCACCCGGTACGACGACGTCACGTCGGTGTTCGTCGACGACGCCAACTACGACACCCGACCGGCCCGCTGGTTCCTCGGACGACCCGGTCTGGCCGCCGACCGATGGGCCGACCTCGCGGTGCAGGAGTGGTTCACCCACGGCGTCGACGAAGCGGTCGGACCCTGTGTCGAGCGGATCGTGGCCGACCTACGACGTGCCGCCGATCGACACGATGGTGTCGTCGATCTCGCGACCGGAGTCGCCGCACGGCTGCCGATCGAGTTGTGGGGAGCGCTGCTCGACCTCGGTACCGACGATGTTCCGGAGTTCGCGAGGCGCTGGTGGCGGCTCCATCGTGGTGACGGCTGGGACGAGCGAGCCCGCGTCGACGCGCTCGCGGCGTACGACGAGTTGATCGAGTTCTTCGCCGAGCGCGATCGCCCTCTCGGGCTCGACGCGCCCGAGTTGGTGGCCACACTGCTCGAAGCCGACCACGAGACCCTCCACGGCGGGCTCGCGAACCTGTGGTTCCTGCTGCTCACGCATCCCGAGCAATTCGACGTCGTGCGGGGGACACCGCGCCTGATCAAGTTCGCGTGGCTCGAAGCGCTTCGCCACAGCCCGCCGGTCCAGTCGGCGTTCCGTTTCGCGCGTCACGAGGTCGAGCGTTTCGGGCGGCTCGTGCCCGACGGTGCGCTCCTTCATCTGTCTGCTGCTGCGGCCAATCGAGATCCGAGGGTGTTCGACGACCCCGACGCGTTCGTCGTCGAGCGAACCGATCTGTGCCAGCGCGAGCCGCGCGGTCAGTACCGCGCCGACGGCCTGCCGTCGGGCATCTCGTTCGGCACCGGTCCACCATCGGTCCATCCGGCCGTTCCGAAGGAGCGACCCAGATCGTCGTACGCACTCACTCGCGACACCGCGGTGACGGCGTCGACGATGCTGCTCGACGCGTTCCCCGGTCTCGCGCCGGCGGGGGGTGAGGAGCCGATCATGCGGTCTCTCCGCCTCGGCGAGATGTTCACCTGCTGGCGGTTGCCGGTCCGTCTCGCGTGACGTGCCGAGCGCGCCACGCAACGCCGTTCGCCGTCGCGATCAGGTGAGGTGCGTGGCGCCGACGCCGGACGGCGGGAGCACGCAGGGTCGACCTGCGTAGAGGCCGATGTTGTCGCCCGTCCGTCGGGCGGGTGCCTCCGTGAGGAGATCGACGATGACGCCGGCGATCTGGTCGGGTGCCATCCAGGTGGCGAGGTACTCGGGGTCGGGTTCGCGGTCGAGGAACCCGCGGAGCATGGCGGTGTCGGTGGCACCCATGCAGATGTTGTTGACCCGGATGCCGTGGCGAGCGAGCGAGGCCGCCCAGTCGAACGTGATGCCGTTGAGCGCCCACTTCGACGCGTTGTAGAGGTCCATCCGTCCGTGGCCGTGGTGAGGATCGAGGTCGGGGTCGGGGTGGACGTGGTCGGTCGAGACGTTGACGATGTCGCCCCCGCCGGCGTCGGCCATCATCGGTGCGACGGCTCGACCGAACAGGAACGCGCCCTTGACGTTGGACCCCACGATGCGGTCGAAGTCGTCGGACGCCCCGTCGACCCCTGACAGCGCATGGGATGTGATGACCTCGCCGGCGTTGTTGACGAGCAGGGTGATCGGACCGTGACGGTCGACGGTGTCGTCGACGACGGTGCGGACGTGGTCGACATCGGCCACGTCACCGACGTGCGCGGTCGCGCCGAGTGCATCGGCGACCTGGCGGACCGACTCCTGACGGTCGGTGACGGCGACCCGACAACCCTCGGCCATCAGGCGGGCTGCGATCGCATGGCCGATTCCCTGCGCAGCCCCGGTGACGACCGCAACTCTCCCCTCGAGCTCGCCCACGCCCCCGAGTGTACGAACGGCCCCCGTCACGCCTGGGGTCAGACCCAGAACGTGACCGCGTCACGCCTGGGGTCAGACCCGGAACGTGACCGGGACGACGTGCCGTGTCAGGCGTCGGCGAGAATCTCTCCGATCCGACGGATCTCGTCGAGATCGTCGTTCACGGTCTGCCACGGCATCTCGAGGCGGTCCTTCGCCAGATCGTCCCGGAACCTCGGGATGACGTGG
>JBCDAK010000194.1:0-9184 GCA_039185545.1 Actinomycetota bacterium | reverse complement strand
TCGGATCGCGTGCGGCTCGTCGCTGGCGCTTCCCGTTCTGGTGGCTCACCTCGACCGCCGCTGACGCTTCGGTCTCGGATCGCGTGCGGCTCGTCGCTGGCGCTTCCCTCGCCGGGCTGGGGGCTCATCTCGACCGCCGCTGACGCTGGGGTCTCGGATCGCGTGCGGCTCGTCGCTGGTGCTTCCCTCGCCGTCGCTGGTGGCTCGGACGGCGGCGGGCCGTCGTAAGGCACTCCAGGTAGGTTGGACCGGCCATGTTCGACAACCTCTCCGGCCGGCTCGAAGGCATCGTCAAGCGCATTCGCGGCAAGGGTCGTCTCACCGAGGCCGACGTCGACGAGGTGATGAAGGAGATCCGCACCGCTCTCCTCGAAGCCGACGTCAACGTCACCGTCGTCCGCTCGGTCTGCAACCGGATCCGTGAGCACGCCATCGGCGCCACTCGCTCGGACGCGCTCGATCCCGGTCAGCAGGTCATCAAGGCGGTCAACGACGAGCTGACTCGCGCGCTGGGCGGCGAGACGCTCAGCATCACCTACGCCCCCAAGCCACCGACCGTGGTGCTCATGGCGGGCCTCCAGGGGTCGGGCAAGACCACCAACTCGGCCAAGCTCGCCGCCTGGTTCAAGGCCCAGGGTCGTCAGCCGCTCCTCGTCGGTGCCGACCTCCAGCGCCCCGCTGCGGTCGAGCAGCTCCGCACACTCGGCTCCCAGATCGACGTCCCCGTCTTCTCCGACCCCGAGGATCCCATCCTCACCGCCGCCGACGGCCTCGACGAGGCCAAGCGCCTCGGTCGTGACGTCGTCATCGTCGACACGGCCGGTCGCCTGTCGATCGATGCGGAGATGATGGAGCAGGTCCGCCTCATCTCCGGTGCCGTCGATCCCGGCTACACGTTCCTCGTGATCGATGCCATGACCGGTCAGGACGCCGTTCAGACCGCCGAGGCCTTCCACGCCACGCTGCAGATCGACGGCGTGATCATGTCGAAGCTCGACGGCGACGCCCGTGGCGGCGCGGCGCTGTCGGTCAAAGAGGTCATCGGCCGCCCGATCGCCTTCGCGTCGACCGGCGAGAAGATCAACGAGTTCGAGCAGTTCCACCCCGACCGCATGGCGGGGCGGATCCTCGGCATGGGCGACATCCTCACGCTGATCGAACAGGCCGAGCAGGCGTTCGAAGCCGATCAGGCCGAGCAGGCCGCGCAGAAGTTGATGGAGGGTCAGTTCACCCTCGACGACTTCCTCGATCAGATGCAGCAGCTGAAGAAGATGGGATCGCTCAGCGGGCTGATGGGGATGATGCCGGGAATCCCCAAGGAGCTGAAGAACGCCGACATCGACGACGACTCGTTGAAGCCCATCGAGGCGATCATCCGATCGATGACCCTCGAAGAGCGCACCTTTCCGAAGATCATCAACGGCAGCCGTCGGCAACGCATCGCCGCCGGCTCGGGCACGACGGTCGGTGAGGTCAACCGGCTCGTCAAGCAGTTCGACGAGATGCAGAAGATGATGAAGAAGATGGGCGTCCTCGGCGGAGGCAAGGGCGGCGGCCGCAACCGCAAGGGGAAGGGCAAAGGCAAGAAGAGTCGTCCCGGTGCGCAGCCGGCCGGCCTCCCGCCGGGCTTCGACTTCGACCCCGCCAATCTCGACCTGCCGGGCCTGCCGGGCGCACCGGGGATGCCCGGGCTCCCGCGCTGACCCGGCCCCGCCGTCCGCCGCACGCCCTCGAAGTCCCGATAGCGTGCCACCGCTCAGAAATCGCATCCAGGAGTGACGGATTCCCCATGGCAGTGAAGCTGCGTCTCACACGTGTCGGCAAGACCAAGCAGCCCCAGTACCGCATCGTCGCCGCTGATTCGCGCTCCCCGCGCGACGGCCGCTTCATCGAGATTCTCGGTCAGTACAACCCTCGCGAGGAGCCCTCGCTGATCAACGTCGACAACGACAAGATCGTCAAGTGGCTCGAGCAGGGTGCTCAGCCGACCGAGCGCGTCGCCAAGATCATCGAGATCTCGGGCGCCAAGGCGCAGTTCGACGCCGCCAAGGCCGCCAAGTGAGCGACACCGAGACCGACGCCGGGACCGAGGTCGCCCCCACGGCGGTGGCGGTTCTCACCCACATCGTCCGCTCGATCGTCGACGATCCCGAGCAGGTCACGGTCGAGGTCGACGAGTCGGGCCAGCGTCCATCGCTCAACGTCCGCGTCGGTGACGGAGATCTCGGCCGAGTCATCGGTCGCCGTGGCCGCACTGCGGCGAGCATCCGTACGGTCACCCGTGCCGCGGCGAGCAAGGACGACGTCGAGATCGACATCGAGTTCCTCGACTGATCCGGGGCTCGGCCGCGCATCGCCCCCACCATGGCCGCCGCCTCGCCGCCCGAGGGCTGGCTCAGCGTCGGTCACCTCCGTCGTCCGCACGGTCTACGCGGCGAGATCTTCGTCCAGCTCACGACCGACCGCGTCGAGCGCGCCGAGCCCGGCTCCCGCTTCTGGGCGCAGGGCGGCGATCTCACGATGCGGTCGAGTCGTCGCTCGGGCGCGGGTCGGCTGATCGCGGCGTTCGACGAGATCGCTGATCGCACCGCAGCCGAGCGGATGGTCAACGTCGAGCTGTTCGCCGAACCCCTCGACGACCCCGACGCCATGTGGGCGCACGACGTCATCGGGACTCGTGTGGTCGATCAGCACGGGGTCGAGCGGGGCGAGGTCGTGTCATTGGTCGAGAACCCGGCTGCCGACCTGCTCGAACTCGATGATGGCTCGCTCGTGCCGTCGAACTTCGTGGTCGTCGTCGATCTCGACCGAGGAGTCACCGACGTCGACGTCCCCGACGGGCTGTTCGAATGACGTCAGACGCCCGTGGAGCCATCCCGCTCCGCATCGACACGTTCTCGATCTTCCCGGAGGTCGTCGACGGATTCGCCGGCCACAGCCTGCTCGGCAAGGCGCGTGCCGCTCGACTCGTCGACCTGCGGTTCCACGACCTTCGCCAGCACACGACCGACGTGCATCGCACGGTCGACGACCAGCCGTTCGGCGGCGGCGCCGGCATGGTGATGCGGCCCGAGCCGATCGTCGAGTCGGTCGAGGCGGCTGATCCGCCACGACCGCTCCTCGCCCTCGGACCCGGCGGACGCCGGTTCGACCAGTCGATGGCGGCCGAGCTCGCCGAGTCCGCTGGATTCAGCTTGCTCTGCGGGCGGTACGAGGGGATCGACCACCGCGTGATCCGCCACGTGTGCGATGGGGAGATCAGCGTCGGCGACGTCGTGCTGAGCGGGGGAGAGGTGGCGGCGTGCCTCGTGATCGACGCAGTGGTCCGGCTCCTCCCGGGAGCGATGGGCAACGCCGAGAGTCCCGTCACCGAGAGCTTCGGTGACGACGGCCTGCTCGAAGAACCGCAGTACACCCGCCCCGCGGAGTACCGGGGGTGGGAGGTTCCCGAGATCCTGCGCAGCGGCGATCATGGCCGGATCGCGCGGTATCGACGGGCGCAGCGGCTCCACCGGACCCTGCGAGAACGTCCCGATCTCGTGGCCCGGAGCGAGCTCGACGACGTCGACCGGGCGTTGTTGGAAGAGTTCCCGGCCGACCCGTATCATTGACCGGCCCCTCCGGGCGGTGCCCGCCGCGCGAGAAACCTCTCGCCAGGCCCCGCCCCTGCACGAGCCAGGACGACGCGATGAAAGCCACCGATCTGATCGACAACGAGTCGCTGCGCGACGACATCCCCGACTTCCAGGCGGGTGACGAGCTGAAGGTGCACGTGCGCGTCGTCGAGGGTGGCAAGGAGCGCGTCCAGGTCTTCCAGGGCGACGTGATCGCACGCCAGGGAGGCGGCCTGCAGGAGACCTACACGGTCCGCAAGCTGAGCTATGGCGTCGGCGTCGAGCGGACCTTCCCGCTGCACACCCCGACCGTGCAGAAGATCGAGGTCGTGAAGCGTGGCGACGTCCGGCGCGCCAAGCTCTACTACCTGCGCGATCGCAAGGGCAAAGCCGCGAAGATCCGCGAGAAGCGCGAGTTCTGAGTCGCCCGGTCCGCCGTCGAGCGGGCCACACATCGCCGCTCCGTGCGGCTCTTCGGGTCCACGACGCGGCCCCTTCGTCCATCCGACGACGGAGGTCTCGTCATGCCCACATCTCGTTCCACCGAACCCGATCGTTCCCGCCTCGCTCGTGGGGCGTGGGGTGAGCGCATCGCCGCCCGGGAGTACGAACGACTCGGTTACCGCGTCGTCGCTGCCAACTGGAGGACCTCGTCCGGCGAGATCGACCTGATCGTCGAACGCGACGACGTCCTCGTGTTCTGCGAGGTCAAGGCCCGGCGGTCCGCTCGCTACGGGCCGGCCGCCTCGGCCGTGACGTCGGAGAAGCAGGCCCGCATCCGTCGCCTGGCCCAGGAGTGGCTCCGGGCCCACCCCGGTCGACGCCGCCGAGTCCGCTTCGACGTCTACGCGATCACGGGCTCAGAGAAGCAGTTGATCCAGGGAGCCTTCTGATTGACGAGATGCTCGTGAGCGCGGCGAGGGAAGCGCCAGCGACGAGCCGCACGCGATCCGAGACCACAGCGAAGCGGAGGTCGAGGTGAGCCACTAGCCCAGAAATGCCCAGGCGACGAGGGCGAGGGCGACCACCAGCGCGGCAGCGACCAGCACGTAGTCGGCTCGGTTGGCCCGGTACTTCCGGTACGGGTTGTACCCCACGGCCGTCAGTATCGTCCGACGCGTGAGCAGCGACACGTACGAGACCCTGATCGTCGAGCGCGGTGACGGAATCGTCACGGTCACCATGAATCGTCCCCGGCGAAAGAACGCCGCCAACGACGTCATGTGGGATGAGTTGCTCCGCATCTTCCGCGAGGTGTCGAGCAGCCGTCGTGATCGGGTTCTCGTCCTGACGGGCGCCGACGGTGACTTCTGCTCCGGCGCCGATGTGGGTGGCATGGACGACCGGGCCAGCGGATCGACGGCCGCCGATCCCGACGAGCCACCGCAGCACCAGCTCGCTGCCATGCGTCGGATCACCGACATCTGCCTCACGCTCAACCGGATGCCGCAGCCGACCATCGCGAAGGTGCGCGGCGTCGCCGTCGGTGCCGGACTCAACATGGCGCTGTCGTGTGACCTCCTCGTCGGCGACGACACGGCGCGCTTCTCGGAGATCTTCGCTCGACGCGGACTCACCATCGATTTCGGCGGTTCCTTCCTGCTCCCGCGCCGTGTCGGTCTGCACAAGGCCAAGGAACTCACGTTGCTCGCCGAGGTGATCGACGCGAAGGAGGCCGAGGCGATCGGGCTCGTCAACCGGATCGTGCCGGCCGCCGACCTCGATGCCTTCGTCGACGACTGGGCCTCCCGACTCGCCGCCGGTCCCCCGATCGCGATGGCCATGTCGAAGCGCCTGCTCAACAACTCGTTGAACGTCACGCTCGAGGAAGCGCTCGACGACGAGGGCCTCTCGCAGACGGTCAACTTCTCGACTCGCGACACCGCCGAAGCGATGCGTGCGTTCGTCGAGAAGCGGTCGCCGGTCTTCGAGGGTCGCTGACGTCGACTCCCGGTCGCGGTCGATGCCCCGACCGAGAGGATCTCGGTCGGTACGATTTCTCTCGTGAGGTTCCGGTGGAACGGGGGAACGTGCGTCCTGTTCGCGGGCCTCATCGCCGGAGCGCTGGTGGTCCTCGGATCTGCGCCGAGCCACGCGTCCGCACCTCAGCCCGAACCTGCGAACGAGCCTCTCCCGGCCGACGAGTCCACGGCGGGCGGGGGACTGATCCCGGTTCCGATCGGCTGCCCGGCGCCACCGGCCGCGGCGGTTGCATTCGTCGGCACGGTCGTCGACAAGGACGAGTTCATCGAGAAGGGCACCGTGCGCTTCGAGATCGACCAGATCCGGGCCGGCGACGCCACGCGGTTCGCCGTGCGTGGATTGATCGACGTCCGATACGGACCCGATTCGCAGTACGTGGAGATCGGCGAGCAGTACCTCGTCGGTGCGGCGGTCGACCCCGATGTGGGCGCCCTGGCGTCGAAGGTCGCTCCCGCCGCTCCGCTGTTCGGCGGCGACGCCGTGATCGGCCTCGACGACGACGAACTCGACTGCCCCGAGCTCGACGACCCGGTCATGACCCTCAACGTCGACGGGACGAGTGTCGACTCGGGTGTGTTGTCACCCCTGTTCGAGGATCGACGGCTGCTGTTCGCGACGATCGGCGTCCCGGCCGCGGTCGCGGGGCTCGCACTCGTGGCGTTGATCCTCGTGCGCCGCCTTCTCGGACTCGGGCTCAGCGGGGTCTTCACGCTCGGGCGGCGTGCGGTGACGCCGGTGCCCGATCATCGGGCGGCCCGAGTGCGCCACCACGACATCGTCGATCGTTGACGTCTGCGCGGAGCGGGCCCAGCGGGCCGGCCGCCCTCTCAGCCGACGAGTCGGCGCACGTCGTCGATCGCCGATCGCCAGTCGTCGATCTCGATCTCCTCGGCGTCGGCGCCTGCGACACACCGCACCAGCACACCGCGCACGACCGGTTCGCCCAGCGCCGACTCGAGCGCCGCACCGTACGCCGCGAGCTGCGTTCGGTACCGGGCGACTCGCTCGGCGGTCTGCACGGGTCCCGACCACTGGTCGGTCTTGTAGTCGACGATCACGTACCCGTCGCGATCTCGGACGAGCAGGTCGATGTATCCCTCGAGCAGTCGATCGCCGACCGGCGCAGCGATGAAGAGCTCGCGTCGATGGTCGGCCCCTGCTGCCACCGATCGCACGATCGGTGCCGTTAGTGCCGAACGCGCGAGCGCAGCCACGGTGGGATGCGCACCGAGTACACCTTCGGCGGCGCACTGCGAGCGTGCGAGTGGATCGATGTCGCGGCCGTCGGCGAGGTCGCAGAACTGGAGGGTTCCGTGGACCGCCCTGCCGACGGCCGTGCCGTAGCGGCCGCGCTGCCAGGGCGGAAGATCGATGTTGACCGCATGCTTGTCGAGTCCGGGATCGTCGCCGACTTCGCGGTCGCGGAGCATCTGGACCTCGTCGGCGAGGCGGGTCGCGGCGATGGCCGACCGGCGCGAGGCGCGCTCGAAGGTGGCAGCGAGGTCGTCGCGCCACTGCTCGAGAGGGAGATCGTCGCCGGGCACGCTCTCGGCCGGCGCCGGCGCGGGTGGCAGCGGGTCGAAGGTCCGCCGATCGGCTCCGGCCGACTCGTCGAGTGCACCGTGACGAACCAGCAGCTCGGCGTGGCTGCAGTTCGGCACCTTCTCGCCGGGCAGTGCACCGAGCTCGTCGAGCGACTTCGTCCTGTGGAGTGACACGACGAGGTGATCGACGGCCCGGGTGCATGCGACGTAGAGAAGGCGGCGCCGCTCGGCGTCGCTCATCTGTTCGTCGACGGGGGCGAACTCGGCGAAGGTGCCGTCGTCGGCTCGCCCGGTCAGCATCCACTCGTCACCGTCCCACACGGCCCGGACCCCGCGCTGCACGTTGCGCCGAGCGGTGGTTCCGGTCAGGACGGTGATCGGGAACTCGAGACCCTTCGCCGCATGGATGGTCATGACTCGGATGGCGTCGTGGTCGTCCTCGGGAAGCACCGATTCGGACACACGGCCCTCCGCGGCCTGTAGCCGCGCCCACGCGAGGTATCTGCGAACACCGCGGCCTCCCGCATCGGCCCACGCACGAGCCTGATCGATCACGAAACGGAGCCGCCGCCAGACGTCGCGGGCGTCGTGGCGTCCGAGTGCCTGATCGAACATGCGTCGCTCCTCGGCGACCGCGACGAGCAGGTCGGCGGCACTGAGCGCCGGGACCCGGCGGTGCACGCTGCGCAGGTGATCGAGGCCGTCGCGCACGATGTGGTCGGGGACGTCGTCGGGGCGTCGACCGAGGAGATCGAACGATCCGCCGCGCTGGGCCCAGTCGTAGAGGTCGACGTCGCTGCACCCGTAGAGCGGACTGCGCAGTGCGGACACGACGGCGAGTTCATCGGTCGTGTCGTCGGCGGCGCGAACGGCGAGCAGGAGGTCCCGCACCTCGGATGCCCCGTACACGACCGCCGAGTTCTCGGCTCGGTAGGGGACGCCGGCGGATCGCAGCGCGTCCTCGAGGAAGGGGAGCGAGGTGCGCGCGGGTAGCAGGATGCAGATGTCGCTCGGCCGACACGGACGTGTGATGGGGTCGCCGTCGTGTCCCGGGTGTCGGTCGAGCACCGCCCAGCCGTCGGACAGCGCCGACTGCACCGCCCCGACGACGTCGACCGCCTCGCGGCGTCGAAGCTCGTCGGCGTCGATCTTCTCGGAATTCGGGTCGTGGTGATCGGCTCCGAGAACCGTGACTCCGCCGAGCTCGCGATCGTTCGGACGCTCGACGTCGAGCGCTTGGTATGCCGGCTGCGCGAGCCCGTCGGCCTCGATGAGCCGCCCGAACACGTCGTTGACCCATCGGATCACGGGCTCCGACGATCGGAAGTTGGCCGTGAGCCTCGACGTCGTCGCCCCGATCTGATCGGCCGCTCGGAGGTACTGAGCGATGTCGGCTCGGCGGAAGCGGTAGATCGACTGCTTCGGGTCACCCACGATGAACAGTCGCCCCGGGATCGGGACCAGCCGTCGCCAGTCGGCGTCGTGGAGCGGGTCGTCGGGATCGGCGGTGAGCCGCACCGCGATCTCGAGTTGGATCGGATCGGTGTCCTGGAACTCGTCGAGGAGCAGGTACCGGTAGCGGTCATGGAGCCGCCGGCGGACGTCGGACCGTGTGGCGAGGAGCCGTCGGGTGTGGACCAGGAGGTCGTGGAACTCGAGGGACCCCGCCTCGACGCGTCGTCGGGCGGCGTCGACCACGAATCGTCCGCACACCGTGCCGACCACACGCCGTCGCTGCGCCTTGAAGCCGGTCAGCACCTCGTCGGCGAGCTCGAACAATGCGGTCTCCTCGGCGCGTAACTCGTCGAGTGCGTCGCCACCACCGTGTTCGCCCCAGTTCTTCTTGGCGCCGACGCGGCTGACCTTCTCGCACCGTGAGCGCAGCTGGTCGAGCGCGTCGACTCGCATCCGGAGTGTCGGGCCGCCGGCGACCATCAGCCCGAGAGCTCTGATCTCGTCGACGCGGACCGCCTGCTTGTCGTCGGGCGGTGTGGGCGTCGCGCCGATGGCCGCGGCCCGGTCGCCGATGGCGTCGAGTGAGAG
>JBCDAK010000193.1:0-9212 GCA_039185545.1 Actinomycetota bacterium | reverse complement strand
CCTAGACCCCCGACCTCGCCGCCGGGGCGGCTCTCGCCACCCGCGACCACCTCACCGACACCGGACCCGCACTATGCGGAGTGTTCCCTCGACCCCAGGGTTGGACGGAACAATCCTCCGACTGTTGTTCCGTCGAGCCCTGGGGTCGAGGGAACATCAGTAGCTGGCGCCGGCGGGGCCCTGGCGCTTGTTCGCGCCGCCGCGGCGACGGCCGGAACGCTTCGCGACGACCTGGCGACGAACCGCGACCTCGAACTCGACCTCGGGCGGCGGCACCACCCCGTCGAGCACCTGACGCATCAGCGCGATGTGCGCGGGTCCCGATCCGCAACACGTACCGATGATCCGGACTCCGGCCTCCCGGAGGCGATGTGCGTGCGCAGCCATCACCTCGGGAGTCCCCGAGTACTTGAGCTCGGCGCCGTGCCACTCGGGCATCCCGGCGTTCGCCTTGCTGATCAGCAGCATGTCGGGATCGACGGCGCGCATCTCGGCGAGCGCGGCTTCGGTGTCGGCGAGGTTGTTCCCGCAGTTCGCGCCGATTCCCTCGACTCCCAACGCCGACAGCTCGGTGATCGCCTCGGTGCCGGTCACGCCCATCATCGTGCGCCCCGCCGTGTCGTAGCTGAGTGCGGTCACGATCGGAAGGTCGCTGACCGATCGTGCACCCTCCACCGCCGCCGTGACCTCGCCGAGGTGGCTCATCGTCTCGATCCACAACACGTCGGCTCCACCCGCGGCGAGGCCTTTCGCCTGATCGGCGAATGCCGATGCGCAGGCGTCGTGGGTCATCGTGCCCATCGGCTCGAGGAGTTCGCCGGAGGGTCCCATCGATCCCGCGACGACGATCCGACGGTCGGCGCCCTCGGCCGCCTCGTGGGCGATCGACGCCGCCGCCTCGTTGAGTTCGATGACCCGGTCGTCGAGTTCGTGGAGCTTCAGGCGGTAGGCCGTGCCGCCGAACGAGTTGGTCAACACGATGTCGGATCCGGCCGCGATGTACTCCTCGTGTACCGAACGCACCCGCTCGGGGTGATCGGCGTTCCACAGTTCGGGGGAGGCTCCCGACATCAGGCCCCGTGCGAACAGCTCGGTCCCCATGGCTCCGTCGATGAGGAGGACGCCACGTTCGTCGAGCAATTCACGAAGGATCATGCGTCCCAGTGTGCCCGATTCGCACGGTCTGCGTTCACCGACCACGAACCATGCGACACACCGGTCGCGAGCAGGTAGCTCTTGACTACTCAGTAGCAAGGCGCCACACTCTGGTGGCACGTTCATTCCAGACCTGACCGACCCAACAGGAAGCCGGTGTTCTCGTGATCCGAGTCAATTGTGTGATCCAGGCGGACAGCCCCGCCGATGCCGCCCGAGCCGAGCTCGAACGCGGACTCGTCGACATCCATCGAGCCCGCTACCCCGACGCCACGGTCGAGGTGACGTTCCAGGCGGTCGCCGAGGGCTACATGTTCACCGAGGGCCAGCAGAGCACCTCGTCGATCGTCGCGATCCCGCTCGGCCGGGCGACCACCCTGCCCGAACGCGAGGAGTTCCTCCGCGCCGTCTGCGACCTGTGGGTCGACGTGACCGGATGCACCGACCACGAGGTCGTCGTCGCCATCACGTCGGGCGCGCCCGCGGCCGAGTCGGCCGACTCCGACACGTCCACCAGTTCCGACACGTCAACGCTCCAGGAGGCATGATGCCGCTCTACCGCACTCTCGTCCGCCCGGGCCTGCTCGCCGTCGAGCAGCGCCAACGATTCTCCGACGACGTCGTCGAGGTGCACTGCGGTGTCACCGGTGCCCCGCCGTCGTTCGTCCACGTGCTGTACGTCGACGACCACGACGGTCAGCTCGACGCCGGCCAGAACGCTCTGGTGTTCGGGACGATCCGACACGGCCGCAACGGGGACCAGAAGGCGGAGATCGCCACCCGTCTCAGCGCCGCCCTGGCCGAACATGCCGGCGTCGACGTCGACACCGTCACCACCGTGTCGGCCGATATCGACGCGTCGTACACGATGGAGGGCGGAGTGATCCTGCCCGACCCGGGCTCACCGGAGGAAGAGGCATGGAAGGCCGGCACTCCCGTCTGACGCCCTCACCCCGACATCGGCCGCGGCCGGCGTCGGAGTGCCGGGGTCGCTCAGAGCGCGGTCGGCTTGAGGACTCGCGCAGTCGTCGAGCCGGGTGTGACGGGCTCGTTGCACGACGCGCAGTGAATCCGGGGCTCGAGTCGGTGACCGCATTCGTGGACGATCTCCATCGCGAACTCGGCTCCCTCATCGGCCCATCGCGTTCCCCACTCGCTCAGCATCACGAAGGCTCCCGCCAGATCTCGGCCCTTCTCGGTGAGCAGATAGCGGTGGCGGACCGGGAACTCGTCGTAGATCTCGCGCTCCATGACCCCCGACTCGACCAGGTGCTTCAGTCGAGCCGAGACGACGGTCTTCTGGGCGCCCGTCCGATCGACGAAGTCGGAGAACCGATCGAAGCCGTAGAGCGCCTCACGGATGATCAGGAAGCTCCACGAGTCTCCGATCCGAGCCAGCGACTGAGCGAGGGGGCAGGCCTGGGCGCCGATCTCGTTCCGCTTCATTCCGCCAGCCTAGGCCGAGTGAGTAGCGCGGAGCTACTCACTCCGTGATCCCTCGTGACCAACCCGTCCTGACCCCACCACCCAGAGGAGACACCCATGGCCTCGTCCACCGCCACCCCACCCGCCGCCGTCGATGCCGGTCTGCTGCACCGCGACGGCTGGACGCCCACCGAGCAGCAGAACGTCGGCATGATCGCGTCGTTCGTTCAGGCGCTCATGAACGATCACGACTTCGACCGCGTCCGTTCCGACTTCTCGGCGAGCGGCTACGTCCAGCACAACCGGAACCTCGGCGAGGGGATCGAGGGCGTCATCGAATCGGTCTCGGGTCTCTCGAAGCGTTCACCCGAGTTCAGCTACGACGTGAAGCACGTGTACGCCGACGGGGACATCGTGATCTTCCACTCCCACGCCACGCTCAAGGCCTCCCACCGGGGTGACGACGGCAAGGGCTTCAACATCGTCGACACCTGGCGAGTGGTCGACGACGTCATCGTCGAGCACTGGGACTCGATCCAGCCGCTCGACCTGTCGATGCGCCTCTTCGTGCTCGTCTCCGGCGGACGCATCCGCAACGGCAACGGCGTCTTCTGACGACTCAGCCGTCGGTGGCGGCGGCGTCGACCCTTCGGTAGAGCAGGTCGATCGCGGCCCGGCCCTCGTCGATGCCGCGGCGTTCGAACCGCGTGATCGGTCGCTCGTCGCGTCGCTCGACCACGCCGCCGACGAGGCGCGCTTCGGCGCCGCACGCCTGCTCCATCTGGCGGGCGTAATCGGCGATGTCGGTGGCGAGGTGCAGTGTTCCGCCGATCTCCAGGCGATCGGTGAGGGCAGCCACCACGTCGGCGTGGATCAGACGACGGTGGTGCTGGCGCGGCTTCTTCCACGGATCGGGGAAGAAGACCCGCACGACGCGCAACGAGTCCGGACCGATGCGCGCCAACAGGCGGAGGAGATCACCGTGCACCACACGCACGTGCGGCAACGGGTCGTTCTCGATCGCGTCGAGCACGGTGACGACTCCCGGGTCGTGGACCTCGACGCCGATCACGTCGAGATCGGGCTGTGCTCGCGCCATCTCGATCGTCGACTCGCCGTGCCCGAAGCCCACGTCGAGCACGACGCCGCGTCCCGGTTCGGTGGCGCGATGGGGGAAGACCTCGTCCCAGTCGAGCGCGGATCCCTCGGTGGAGATCGTCCACCGGGCGGACCAGCGCTCGAACTCGGCCTGCCGCTTGTCGGAGAGGTGACGCCGGCGGGTGCGGAACGTGCGCGCCGGGCGCGTCACCAGCCGTGCGTCGGCGGTCGACTCGCTCACCGAGATAGCACGTTTCGGGCCCGGCACCGGATGTGCTGTTTCATCAGCCGCCGGTGAGGCCGCCGAGGCCGTCCTGGAAGGCGCGGAGGCCCTCGATGAGCGAGTCGGTCAGCGCCTGCAATTCGGTGCCCTCGACGGACAGCGAGATCGGCACCTCGAGCTGCACCGGGACGTCGACCGCGATCGGGATCGACTCGTTGATCGGGATGTCGGCATCGAGCTGGACCGGGACGTCGACGTCGACCGGCACGTTGATGTCGAGCGGGATCTCGATCCCGAACGGGCCGTCGACCGTGATGGTCGTGTCGAAGTCGGTGTTGATCGGGATCGTCGTGTCGATCGGCACCGTGACCGTGCGGTCGATGCTGAACTCCTGGGAGATCGAGATCGTCTCGTCGATCGGGACGACGAACTCGATCGTCGACGAGCCGAAGTCCTCCAGTCCGGTCACGGCCTGATCGAGCCCGTCGTCGATCGACGGACCGAGTTCGCCGATCTCGTCGGTGAAGCCGGTGACCTGCGAGGCGAACAGTGCAGCGCCGGCTTCGACGCGGTTGAGGTCCTCCTGGGTGGTCGCGAGTTCGGCCCGCGTCTCGTCGAGTTCGTCGCGGGTCGAGCGCACCTCGTTCAGCATGAACAGGCTGAGGGCGATCGAGGCGAGTGCGAGCAAACCCAGTCCGGCGAGGGCGATCTTCGTGCCGGTGCCGGTGCCGATGCCCGACCCGCTCGTGCCGGCAGCGTCGTGATCGGCGGGTTGGTCGCCGTACAGGACGAGCTCGCGTGTCGGTTCGTGCGCCGCGTCGCCGCCGCCGTCGGGATCGCCGTCGGGCGTCGCGGGAGCGTCGGTCGGCGCGTCGAGGTCGAGCTCGTCGCCGGCGGTGGAGGTGTCGGCGCGGCTCGACGTGTCGGTGTGCTCGGGGTCGAGCTTCTCGGTGTCGGTCATCATCGGCTCCTTCGGGTCGATGTCCGTCGCACGGCGACGGAGGAGGACGAGGCAGAGGACGAGGCCGACACCGAGCGCCGCAGCGCTGGCGAGGAAGGTGTCGGCGATGGACTGGGCGGTGAGGTCGCGGGTGGCCGCCTGCACCGCGTCGGTGAATCCCGGATCGGTGAGCGGCGGCAACTCGATGTCGCCGCGGAGGGCGTTGAAGCGGGCGAGGCCCCATGCGGTGAGCGCGGCGAGACCGACCGAGAGGCCGATCATTCGGACGACCATCACGACCCCGGCGGCGGCGCCCCGTGCGTCGGGCTCGGCGTGGTCGACCACGGCGGACGTCGTAGGAGCGATGGTGAGACCGACGCCCGCACCGAGCAGGGCGAGCTGAGCGGCGAGCAACGGATACGGCGAGTCGCCGTTCCACGTGACGCCCATCAGGAGGTACGCGCTGGTCGCCGCGACGAGGCCGGCGAAGATCGGCGGTCCGTACCACGTTCGCTCCGTGACGCGTCCGCCGACGTACGACGCCACGGCCATGGCCGCGGTGAGGGCCGACAAGATCCAGCCCGCCACGACCGCTGAACGTTCGAGGTCGATCTCGACTGCGTTGACGAAGAGCGGCACGTCGACCATGGCGATCACCAGGGCGGCGCCGACGAGGAAGTTGACGATGAGTGCGACGCGCACGTTGCGGCCGCGGAACAGCGCACCGTCGACCAGTGCGTCGCGACCGGACCGTCGACGCCGGCGCTGCTGCCACACGAACGCTGCCCCCGAGACGACGGCGAGGCCGTACAGCCACCGGAAGTCGGTGGCGCCGTTGCCGGTCAGCTCGTCGAGGCCCTGCACGCTCTGGACTTCGGCGCCGCCGAGGAGCGCGAGGTTGAGGCTGATCAGCCCAGTCGTCAGCAGGCCGGCACCGAGCCAGTCGATGCGGATCGTGCGGTCGGGTCGGTCGTGATCGGCGAGCGCCCACCACACCGCGGCCATGCCCACGAGGGCGAGGGGGATGTTGAGCCAGAACTGCCAGCGCCAGTCGAGGAAGCGGACGAGCATCGCCCCGTAGAGCGGACCCCACACCCAACCGAGCGTCTCGATCGCGCCGAGCGTGCCGAGCGCACGGGCCCGCGTTCGCACCGGGTAGACGTCACCGACGACGGCGAGCGCGACGGGAACCATGGCGCCACCGCCGATCGCCGTCATCACCCGTCCGGCCAGGAGCGTGCCGAGTGAGTCGGAGAGCGGGATCCAGATCGTGCCGACGAGGAAGATCGCGTACGCCGCGAGGAAGGTCCGCCGCCGTCCGATCACGTCGCTGATGCGTCCGGCGATCGGCATGATCGCGATGAATGCGATGAGGTAGGCGTTGACGATCCACGCCGCGTCGTCGAGACCGTCGGGCAGGACGAGCCCGAGGTCGGAGATGATCGGCCGCAGCATCGTCGACACGACCGTGAGATCGTCGGCGGCGACGAACACGCTGAACCCGACCGCCCACAGGATCGCCCGAGGCGACGGTCCGCCGGGCCGGACGAACGGATCGTCCGCACCGGCCACGCCGGTCGTGCCCGTCGCATCGGCGCGACCGGAATCGGGCCGGTCGACGACGTTCGCCATCAGGCATCACCCCGCAACTCGTCGGGCACGGCGATCTCGAACTCTCTGCCGTACTCGTCGAGTTCGAGCGTCCAGGAGACGTCGTCACCGTCGAACGCGGCGGTGAACTCGGCGTCGGTGACGAGTCCGGTCGCGGGGTGGATCCAGAAGTCGATCGGCAGGTCCTGGTTCCGCACCAGACCGGCCGTGATGATCTCGATCTGCTCGGCCGGCGCCACTCCGCTCACGTGGTAGCGGTCGGCGTCTCGTCGCTGTTCGATCCCGAGTGACGTCGCGTCGGTGAGACCGGCGAGGAGCGGGCTCCATCCGTCGTCGGGGTCGAAGAAGAGGGACGGGTCGATGTCGATGCCCGTCGGAAGTGGCTCGTAGAGACCGGTGATCGGGTTGGTGAGCAGCACCTCGTCACCGACGGCGATCGCTCCGAGCTCGGTGTTGAGCGCACCGTCGACCTGCACGCCGAGCACGGCTGCGGCCGCCTCGTCGACCACCACCTGGCCGACGACCGAGTCGACCGAGATCGACTCGACCTGGTCGAGGTAGACCGGCGCACCGCTGCGCACGAGGTCGAACGACACGCTCTCGACCTCGGCCATGGCGGTGGCCGATGCGTCGAGGATCTGGGTCACGTCGTCGGGAAGGGTCGGTCCGGTGATCTCCTCGGACGCGGAGTCACCATCGTCGTCCGAACATGCAGCGAGCCCACCTGCTCCGACGACGGCCACGGCGACGAACGCAGCGAGACGCCTCGGCGTCGCGAGTGATCGTCGTGTGGTCATGCGGCCTCCGTTCGTGTGGTTCCGAACCCGGCGCAGAACCGGGAACATCGGTACAACCTCGCACGAATCGCCCGTATTCCGACACCGCCCTCGACGATCGTCATCTCATGTCGAGTCGTGCCGGGCACCACCCGACCCGTCAGGTGGGGGCGGGGGTCGCGCCGCGGATCAGGCGGCCCGGGAGGGCGTCGGTGGCCTCGCCGTCACGGTAGGTCTCGTGGCCGGCGACGATGGTGTGGCGCCATCCGTCGGCCCGCTGGAGGAAGCGCTTGCCCCCGGCCGGGAGATCGCGCACGATCTCGGGCCGGCGGAGCGAGAGTGCGTCGTGGTCGAGCACGTTGAGGTCGGCCCGATACCCGGGCGCGATCACGCCCCGGTCGAGCAGGCCGACCGTGCGGGCGGTGGCGCGGCAGTGTCGCTCGACGAGGAACTCGAGGTCGATCCGACCCTCGGGGCGGTCGCGGCCCCACCACTGCAGAAGCGTCGTGGGGAAGCTGCCGTCGCAGATCGTGCCGACGTGGGCGCCGCCGTCGGCGAGACCCGGGACGGTGTTCGGGTGCGTCAGCATCTCGCCGACCGCGTCGAGGCGACCGTCGACGTAGTTGAGGAACGGCAGGTACAGGAGGCCGCGGCCGTCGTCGGCGAGCATCAGGTCGAGGGCGAGTTCCTCCGGAGTGGTGCCCGACCTCGACGCCCGTGCGGCGATCGATGAGTCGAGCGACGGCTCGTAGTCGGGCTGCTCGCCCATCTCGAACAGCAGGTCGAAACGGCGGATGAGGCGTCCACCGAGCTTGTCACGCTCGCGCTCGCCACCGCCCCGGATCTCGTCGAGCAGGTGCCGCCGTACGTCGGGATCGCTGAGTCGAGCGACCCGCTCGTCGTGGGAGGCGTCGACCAGGCCCGACCACACGGACGTGGTCATGAAGGGGTTGAGCGTGCATTCGAGTCCGAGGATCAGACCGACCGCGCGAGTGGCGACCTGGCCGGTCATGGCCAGTCCGTCCGCGTTCGCGGCGGCGAGGTGGTCGAGGATCCCCCGATACGCACCGGGGACCATCGGGTTGCGGGCGACCGAGATCGACATCGGGCGGCCCGACCGCTCGACCATCGCGCGGAGTGTGCCGAACTCGTCGTCGAGATCGAGGAAGTCGGAGACGACCTGAAGCACGCCGGTGCCGGTCGAGCCGACTGCCTCGGCGATGCCGATCAGCTCGTCGGGTGCCGCTGTGAGCGTGGGCGTGTACTCGCCGCGCGACGTCTTGTGGTTCCGCGTCCGACTCGTGGTGAAGCCGAGTCCACCGGCTTCGATGCCTGCCCGCGCGAGGTCAGCCATCGCGGCGATCTCGTCGGGGGTTGCGTCCTCGTCGGCGCGTGCGCGCTCACCCATCACGTGGAGGCGCAACGCGCCGTGCGGCACCTGAGCGGCGATGTCGACGTCGTGCGGCCGGACGTCGACGGCGTCGAGGAACTCGCCGAAGTCGTTCCACTCCCACGTGAGCCCCTCGTGCAGTGCGGCACCCGGGATGTCCTCGACGCCCTCCATCAGCTCGATCAGCGCGTCGTGATCGTGGTCGCGCACGGGCGCGAACCCGACGCCGCAGTTCCCCATGACCACCGTGGTGACACCGTGCCAGGACGACGGCTGCATCCGGCTCTCCCAGGTGGCCTGTCCGTCGTAGTGGGAGTGGATGTCGACGATGCCGGGCATCACGACCGCGCCATCGGCGTCGATTTCGCGAGCGCCCCGTCCGACGACCCGACCGGACGGGTCGTCGATGTCACCGACCTCGACGACGAGACCGTCGCGGACGGCGACGTCGGCGTGTCTTCGTGGCACGCCCGTGCCGTCGACGAGCGTGCCGTTGCGGACGACGAGATCGAACTCGGCCATCCCCCATGATCGCGTACGCGTCGATGCCGGGCCCGGGTGGACACCACCCGGCAGCGGCGAGGGGGGGGGGGG
>JBCDAK010000192.1:0-9213 GCA_039185545.1 Actinomycetota bacterium | reverse complement strand
TCAGCCGCCCCAGTAGCCGCGGAGGCCCGGGACGTGGACCCGGAAGAGCCCGTCGTCCGTGAACACGATCACGTCGCGGAACTGCGCCACGCCGTGATCGGTGTCGACGAGCGCGTCGGCCACGAGGACGTCGTCCGACGCGACGACGTCGACGATCTCGCGGAGCTTCATGTCCGGATGACGGCGAAGCTGAGACTCGTGGTACGCCCGGATGTCGTCCTGAGTCTGGGAGATCCCCTCGAAGCGCACGATCTCGGCGTCGTCGGCGTACATCGCCACGACACCGTCGACGTCACCGGCCGAGAGCCGCTCGTAGTACCGATCGATCAGATCCGCAGCAGTGCTCATGTCGCGATCCTACGAAACCGTCACCGAGTGCAGTCCGATCATGTTTCCCTCGGTGTCGGTGACGATCGAAACGAACCCGTGCTCACCGATCGGAAATCTCGGACGCACGACCGAGCCGCCCGCCGCCTCGACCCGGCCTTGCTCGACCGCACAGTCGTGACACGAGAAGTAGACCATCGATCCGCCGGGGCCCGGCCGGGCGTGAGCGAGCTTGACCAGCGCACCGCCCGCACCGTGCGACGAGAAGTCGTCTCCGAACGCCCGCATCTGCGCCGTCGGGTCGTTCGGGTCGTCCATCGGCTCCAGCGAGGTGTCGAGAATCGTCTCGTAGAAGGCCTGCGCCCGCGCCATGTCGTCGACGTAGATGTCGAACCAACCGATCTTCCGCATGTGTCCGTCTGTCCTTTCGGTGACCTCGCTCCGAGGGCGGAGGCCGAGCGCCTCGCCTCGACCACTCAAGACGACTCGACGCCGACGGGATTGGAGATTTCAGACATCGAAGGTCGTCTGGAATCGACGTGGGGTGTGGCCGGTCACCTTCTTGAACGAGTGCGTGTAGTGCGACTGATCGGCGAACGACCACAGGTAGTCGCGTCGGAACGACTGCTGGACCCGGAGCACCTTCAGCAGGTCGTGCGGAGCGAAACCGGTCGTCGCCTTCAGGGTCCGTTGGAGCTGGCGCGGCGACAGCGCGGCGATCTCGGCCATGTCGGCGACGCTGTGGATGTCGTCGACGCGACGGAGGATCGCGGCCGTGACCGGGTTGGGGGCGACGAGACCTTCGGCGAGCAGCGTGTCGACGAAGTCGGAGAACACCGCCACCTTGTCGTCGATGTCGCCTGCGGCGGCCGCTCGGCCCACTTCGACGAGTGGGAGATCACCCGCGTAGGGCTCACCCACGTAGTGATCGACCGTGACGTCCGGATCGCCGCGCCAGACCCCCGGGAACAGCTGGATCCCGGCGTAGTGGAACGTTCGTCCGAGCGGGAGCGTCGTGTGTTCGGTGTGGAGCAGCGTCACGCCGGCGATGCGTGTGTCGAGCTGGTTGAACAGCAGGTTGACGCACGCATCGGGCATCGCGTGCAGCGTGAAGTCCTCGGCCAGCTCCGTCTCGGTCCGCAGCTCCCAGAAGCAGTGGACGAGCTCGGCGAGTTGCTCGGGGGGCCGAACCTCGACGTAGACCACCGACTCGACCGACTTCGCGACGCCGTCCTTCACGGGGTCGTACATGCCGCGAGCGTAGAAGAGGTCCGCGGCCGGCGAGGCTGAGTTGCTGCCGCCGACTTGAATCGACGCATGGAACTCCCGACGATCGCGCTCGCCGGCGACAGCCAGTTGACGGAGACGTCGAGCCGGTTCGTCGTCACCAAGCTCCCGCCGCGGCTCCGGGCCATCGGCTTCGACGTGGTCACCGTGGCGGTCGGTGGCTCGACCAGCCGCGATCTCCTCGATCAGCGAGTTCCGGGCGCCGCCGGCTGGGTCGTCGTGAGCGTGGGCACCCAACGACGCTGCCCCCTGGAAACAGGTCCCAGTGGACGAGTTCGAATCGAACTGCGCTCGGTTCCTCCGCGACGTCGGCGTGGCGAATCGGGTCGTGCTGGGACCCGGACCGATCGTCGAGCAGGGCGTCGACGGGGAACGGACGGACGCGACGACGCGGCGCTACTCCGCCGCCCTCGAGCGAGCGGCGACCGCCACGGAGGCGATCTTCCTCCCTCTGCGGTCGGTCATCGATCCCTCGGACCTGGCCGACGACGGCGTGCATCTGGCCGACAGCGCGTACGAGAAGCTGGTCGCCGCCCTGCTGGGAATCATCCGGCCGCTCGAGCCTGGGACGACGTGAGTCCGTCCGGCAGAGGTCTGCGGGTCAGCGTCAGGCCGAGCCGCTCGGGTCGGTGATCTGCCCGACGAACAACGTTGCGCCGCTCACGTCGTCGACGATGCGAAAGAGGAACGGCCGATCGAGCACGACCGGGACCGGCGGCGCCACCGGGGCGCTGGTCGCGACCATCAGCACGACGGTCGCTGCGGCCGCCTCGGTGCCGTCCTCGTCGACGGCGACGAACGCCTCGTGCACGACCTGGTCGATGATGAGCTGAGGATCGTCGGCGATCCCGAGGAGACCACCGGGCTGGAACGGCGCGGCGAGTCCCATCGACTGGAGCGCCGGTCCGAGCTGGGCGCTGGTGCGGGTCTCGAATCGCGGCATCGAGAACTCGGCTCCGTCCGTCCGGTTGACGTCGTACTCCGCCACGACGCTCCCGAAGTCCGATGCGATCTCGTCGAACCGACCCTCGTCGGGGAGGATGAACTGGGCGCTGAGGCCCCCGACGTAGGCCTTCGTCGCGCCGACCCACCCGTCGCCGGCGGCGGACGAGGTGCCCGTTCCGTTCATCAGCGGGACGTCGACGCGGCTGCCGTCGAGCAGCGTGAACGGTGCGTCGGTCGTCGCGTCCTGGTCGAACGTCTGGAGCCACGACGCGTTGAGGTACAACGCGTTCACGAGCGCGAGCACCGTCTCGGGCTCGATGGTGCCGTCGGCGATGAGGTCGGTGATCTGGTCGTTGGTCGCGTCGGCCACGAAGTCGTTGATCTCGCGACCGACCGCGTCCGGGTCGGATGCGAAGTCGACCTCGCGCAGGACCGGCCCGTAGTTCGTCCCGACCGTGTCGAGGTAGTCATCCTCGAACGGATATCCCATCTGCAGGAACGCAGCGTTCGCGATGTCGATCGTGATCTCACCGGGATCGCCTTCCCCGCCAAAGCCAGCCGGTGTCCGGCTCTCGAGATCGACCTCCAGCGCGTTCATCGACGCATGGAACGTCTCGGGATCGTCGATCCGGAGCAGCGTGCGCATCTGCTCCTGGGCGAGATCGTTCGTGCCGGGCTCGACCATCGCGAGGGCGATCGACACACTCGCCGGCGAGACGATGACGTTCGACTCACCGTCGTCGGATCGGACCTGATCGAAGAGGTCGAACCCGAACTCGCTGATCGCCTGCCCAGCGACCTCGGGTGCCTCCGTCGGAGCAGCCCGCGCGGCGACGGACACGTCGGTCATCTCCGAATCGGCCGCGGACGGATCGTCCGTGGTGTCGGGCGGCGGATCACCGTCCTCTTCGGGGGTGGACCCGCTCGACTCGTCGACATCGGACGACGTGCCGCCGCAGGCGGCGGCCACTCCCAACGAGGCGAGAACACCGAAGCACGCGAGACGACGCATCTGGTCCATCCTGGTTGGACGCCGACGAGATGTCGAAGGTTCCCGATCGCGATGAGGCCGGTCGGGTCATGCGATGTGTCCGGCACGCTCACCCGCCGGCGCGGACAGCCGACGGGAGATCTCCTTCAGGCGGATCAATTGCTGCACGAACAGCGGAAGCGCGAGGACCGCCTCGACGTACTGCAACACGTACATCAGCGCAGCGAAGACGGAGCCGTACTCCGCGTCGGCGGCGTCGACGAGGGCGATCGGGCTGTACACGAGCAGCGCGATCACACCGACGTAGATGAGCGAGAAGTTGAGCGTCTCGAGGTCGGACAGCTTCTTGTTCCACACCATCAGGCGGGAGAAATGGCCCCGGGCCTCGCCGATCTGTCGGGTCTGGATGGCGTTGACCTGCTGTTCGAGTTCGTCGTTGTACCCGGCGGTCAACGACACGTTCCATCGGCCCGTGGCGGTGTAAACGACGGCGACGAGCAACGTGAGGCCGAGCGCAGCGAGCGCGACGCTCCCGTCGATGCTGGCGAGGATGACCAGCGTGCCGACGATGCCAATGGCGCTGTTGACGATCTCGGGCATCGAGTTCTCGAGGAATTCGACGAACTCGTTCAGCAACGTCGTGCGGGCCGAGATGGTCGACACCTCGGTCCCGCGTCCGTGTTCCCGAGCGACGTGATCGGTCGCCGTCGTCTCGTACACCCGTGCATAGGTGCGGGTGTCGATCAATCGCCGTGTGGCGCCGACCGCGAGGGCGGCGACGCCGAGACCACCGACGGCGACGACCCCGCTGAGGTCGTCGCGGAGCAGCCCGTTGATCGCGTTGCCGATGAACAGCGGGAACAGCAGGAGCGCAGCCGCCTCGAGCAACACGAGGGCGAAGGTGATGAGGATCCGGCCGCGGAACCGTCGGAACAGTCCGCCCAACGTCACCGCCGCAGTCGGCGCGGTCGCCGTGTCGCTCATCGTCCCACGCCCTCCGCCACCGGCGCGACCGGCGCCGGGTTCCAGCCGGGGCGGTTCCACAACCGCGCCCAGCGGGTCCGCCACGACGTGTCGCTCCGCAGGTCACGCCACAGCAGTCGGAGCTGGGACAGCTGGATGTCGATCGGGTTCGACGACTCGATCTGCGTGGTGAGCCCGTAGGTGGGGCGGAACTCCTCCGCCTGGAACGTGCCGAACATCCGGTCCCACACGATCAGGATCCCGCCGTAGTTCGTGTCGAGGTACAGGTCATCGGCGCCGTGATGGACCCGGTGGTGTGATGCCGTGTTGAAGATCGCCTCGAACCAGCGCGGCATCTTCCGGACGACCTCGGTGTGGATCCAGGTCTGGTAGGCCAACACGGCGGCGATGCTGGCGAGCGTCAGCGTCGTCGAGAAGCCCATGACGATCATCGGCAGGTGGAAGCCGGTGGTCGCGAGCCCGTCGACGACGCCGATTCGCAGGCCGGTCGTCTGATCGAACTTCGGGGAGCTGTGGTGCACCGAGTGGAACGAGTCCCAGAGCACCCGGACCTCGTGAGACCACCGGTGCTCCCAGTAGTAGATGAAGTCGGAGATGACGACCGCGAGCACGATCGACCACCAGGTGGTGGGGATCGACCACGGCACGATCGAGCCGACGCCGTCGAACACCCAGATCCAGAAGACGGCCCCGACGATCGCCGCAGGGATGAGCACCAGGCCCGTGACTCCGTTCGCGAGCATCTCCTTGACTCGGCCCCATCCGAGCTCCCTCGCGCGCCGGAGCACGAAGATCTCCACGAGGAGGATGGGGACGAACAGCGCATCGAGAAGGCCGGTGACCGTGGCGAGGTTGTCGAGCATGACTCCAAAGATAGGAGCTGCTATCACTTCCGGCATCCATCCCGAGGATGATGTCGGTACGATCTTCGGTGGATGGGCCTCCGAGAGCGGAACCGACACAACACCCTCGTGGTCACCCAGCGGACTGCGATCGCGATGTTCGTCGAGCACGGCTTCGACGAGGTGAAGGTGACCGACATCGCCGCCGAGGTCGACATCGCACCGTCGACGCTCTACCGCCACTTCCCGACCAAGGAGTCGATCGTCGTCTGGGACGAGCACGACGACGAGTACGGCCCAGCCATCGCGCGGGCACTTCAGGACCGTTCGCCGTTCGCGGCGCTCCGATCCGCGTTCGTCGCGGTGTTCGCCGAGCGATACGACACCGACACCGACTTCCAACTGCTCCGCGCACAGCTGATGTCGGACGTACCGTCGATCTACGCCGCGTCGGCCGCCGACGACGCCGAGACGCAGGAGCAGCTCGCCCACCTCATCGCGCCGCACCTCGGCGACCACGACCTCGACACGGCTCGGCTCCTCGCCGGCGCAGCCCTCCTGGCGTCATACTGGGCCTTCGACCGCTGGCAGGCCGAGTCGGCGACACGGCCGCTGGCACAGCTCGTCGACGAAGCGTTCGACCGCATGTCCCATCTCGCCGCGGTCCGTTGAACGCCCCCGCCATTCGAGCACCGGAGTGGCGATCCGTACACTCGCCCGGATGAAGAAGCTCACTCAGGCGGTTCTGTCGGCATGGAGTTGGTTCCTGCTCGGGATCTCCTGCGTGATCTTCCTGCCGATCGTCGCGATCGTGCGCGTCGTCACGCTCCCGTTCGACCGGGGCGCGTATGCGGCGGGCTACGTGTTCCGCAAGGTCGTGATGCCCAACAGCTACCTCAACCCGCTGTGGACGTTCACCACGTCGGGCGACCTGCCCGACGACATGCGAAGGCCGTACGTCGTGGTCGCCAACCACGAGAGCTTCGTCGACATGCTGCTGCTCTCGCACCTGCCCACCGAGATGAAGTGGATGTCCAAGACCGAGATCATCAAGATCCCGTTCCTCGGATGGATGATGCGCCTGGCCCGTGACATCCCCCTCGAACGAGGTGACTCGGCATCGGGGGCGAAGGCACTCGAGCTGTGCCACGAACGACTGGGCCGCACGACCTCGGTGATGATCTTCCCCGAAGGCAGCCGGTCGCGCACCGGCGAGTTGCGCAAGTTCCGCGCCGGCGCGTTCAAGGTCGCGATCGCCGGGCAGCACCCGATCCTCCCGCTCGCCATCTACGGCACCCGCGACTGCCTCCAGCCCGACGATTGGCGTCAGCACAAGGCGCACGCCGAAGTGCGGGTGCTGGAACCAGTGCCGACCGCCGGCCTCACCGAGGAGGACCTCCCGGCGTTGCGGGACCAGGTGCGCGACATGATCATCGAGGCGCGGGAGCAACTGCGGATCGAACACGGCGGACCCCCGTTCGCGGCCGAGGGCATCGACGGAGAGAGCGACGACGCGCCGCTCGCCAGCTGACCGCCCATGCAGGTTCCGGTTCGCGTCCTCGACGCGGCGCGTCTCCGTGTCGATCCCCCGGTCCTGATCGCCCTGGCGTCGAGCACGATCGTCTTCATCGCGACGCCGTTCCTCATCGTCCCGATCGCCGAGCAGTTCGACGTCTCGGCCGGTGCCGCCGGTCTCATCTCGACGGCGCAGCTGACCGGATTCGTCATCGCGTCGTGGACCGCCGGTCGGTTCCTCCGCCCGGTCCGGCGGAACTTCGCTGCGATCGGCGTGCTCGGGATCGTCGCCAACCTGGGGTCGGTCGTCGCGCCGAGCCTGACGATCCTGGCGGCCTGGCGACTCGTGAGCGGCCTGTCGCTCGGCCTCGCCGCGTGGTTCGCCTGGCAGGCGGCGTTCGGCAACGCCCGCCGCACGGGCGACACTGCGGTCATCGGCCCGCTCGTCGGGATCGTGACTCCGCCGGCGATCGCCACGCTCGCCTCGCTCGGCGACGCCGACCTCGTCTTCCTCGTGCTCGCAGTGGTCGCCGGGTCGCCACTGCTCCTCATCGGTCGAATCCCCCGGGCCGACCGGCTCCGGCCGCACGCGACGCGGCACGCGGCCACGCCGGCTGCCCGCTGGATCCTCCTCGCGTTGACGATGGTCACCATGGGCGGGTCGGCGGTCTTCGTCTACGGCGCGGCGATCGGCGAGGACGAAGTCGGTCTCTCCCCCGGCGTCATCTCGCTCCTCTTCAGCGCCAACGCCCTCGTGTCGATCCCCGCCGCCAAGTGGACGCGGTCCCACGGCCCGGCGGGCGTGTGGTTCGCCGCGACCTCGGTGCTGGCGTTCCTCCTCGCTGCCGTGCACGTCCAGGTCGTCTTCGCATTCACGCTCGTGGCCTGGGGCTTCGTGTTCTTCATGGCGACTCCGGCGGCGTTCTCACTGCTCGCATCCCGCTCGGTGTTCCCCGAGGAGCGAGCCGGCGACGCACAGGCCGTCATGGCGCTCGGCCGGGTGTTCGGTCCCGCGGTCGGCGGTGCGTTGCTCGCAGCCGGTCAGCCCATCGCTCACGGCGCGGTGGCGAGCGGGACGATGTTCTCGGCGGCGCTGCTGTTGCTCGTGGTCGAGCGGCGAACGACCGCGGTGAGCGGACCCGACGCGATCAACCGCTGAGCAGACCGACCGAGACGAAGAATCCGTTCGAGCCGGGTGCGGCGTCGGTGGTCACCGTGACACTGATCGTCGGCTGGCCGATCGATCCGTCGCCGTAGGCACCCGACGCACCATCGTCGGTGCGTCCGGCGAACTGCTCCTCGAATCCGGCGCCCTGGAGCTGTGCGACGTAGTCGTCGAACCATGCGAACCCGTCGACGACCGACCCCGAGACGAAGATCTCCGACTCGGCGCCGCTCCCGAAGTCGATGACACTGTCGATCTCGATTCCCTCGGGTGCGGGGACGTCGGACGGCCAGTCGTCGGGCAGTTCGTCGGTGCTGTTGATCTCGATCGACTCCTCACCGTCGCCCGTGTCGATCGTGACCGTCTCGTTGCCGTCCTCGTCGGTGTCGACCTCGAACGTGCCGGACTCCCCGTCCTCGGTCTCGACGGTCATGGTGGAGTTGCCATCACCATCGTCGTCGACATCGATCTCGACGGAACCGGACTCGCCGTCGATGTCGTCGAAGGTCATCGTGCCGCCGCCGTCTCCGTCGGAGTCGAACTCGACGGTGTCGGTTTCTCCGTCCCCGTCGAGGTCGCCGTCGATCGTGAAGTCGCCGTCTTCATCGATGTCGAACTCGATCGAGTCGGGTTCGCCGTCCCCGTCGACATCGACATCGATCGAGAAGTCGCCGTCCTCGTCGAAGAGGCCGTCGAGGTCGACGTCGATCTCACCCTCACTCTCGTTCTCGATGATCTCCTCGAGCACCGACTCGCCGACGTCGTCACCACCGCAGGCGGACCCCGCGACGATCGCCGCTGCAGCTCCGAGCGCTGCCCATGAGGTGGAGCGCGTCATCGCAGTGGCCTCCCGGGCACGTCGGCGGAGCTGGCGGCAGTGGTGAGGCCGCGCGAAGGCCCACCGTCGATTGGCCGGGACGCGAACCGCGATTCGCGTCCCGTACGAGGATCATCGGCTGCGCGATCGCCGACTTGAGCGCGAATCGCGAATTTCTCGAGCGGGTTCATCTCGGCGCCATGTTCGCGCCGCCACCGACCGATGTTCACGCGGGGTCGCGACGAAGCACGCGAAGCGATCCCGTCGCCGACACCTCGGTGAACGACCCGGAGTCGAGCGCCGGCCGGTAGATCTGTTCGTACGGCGGACGGCCGCCGTC
>JBCDAK010000191.1:0-9216 GCA_039185545.1 Actinomycetota bacterium | reverse complement strand
GGCGGCCTCGACGGCGGCGAGGGTCTCGGCGGGGACCGGAGCCGAGGGTGCGATGAGCATCACGGCGGAGTCGGCCTCGGCGACCCGACTCACGTCCATGTCGGCGATGTTGACCCCCGCCTCGCCGAGCAGCGTGCCGACCGTGCCGATCACCCCGGGACGATCGTCGTTGCTGATCACGACCATGTGGTCGACCGGCGGGACGTCGAACGGCACGCCGTCGATGTTGACGACCCGCTGGCTCGCCTTCGGCCCCGACAGCGTTCCCGAGATCGAGTGCCCGGCACCGCGGATGGTCACGAGGTTGACGAAGTCGGCCGACGTGGCGCAGTTGACGTCGCGCACGTCCATGCCCGCCTCCTTGGCGAGCTGCGGTGCGTTCACGTAGGTGACCGGGTCGGCCGAGATCTGCGAGAAGAAGCCCTTGAGCACGGCGAGCTCGAGGATCCGCGTGTCGTACCCGGCGATGTCGCCCTCGATGCACACCTCGAGCACGTCGGGGGCACCGCCCGCCAGCGACTCGAACAGCGAGCCGAGTCGTTCGGCGAGCGGCAGGAACGGACGGATGGTCTCGTTCGCCTCGGCCGCGTTGACGTTGACGGCGAACGGTACGAAATCACCGGCGAGCGCCAGCTCGACCATGGAGGCGATGGTGTCGCCCGCCTTGTCCTGCGCTTCGCGAGTCGACGCTCCGAGGTGCGGCGTCACGACCACCGACGGCATGTCGAACAGGGGCGACTCGGTCATCGGCTCGGACGAGAACACGTCGAGCGCCGCCCCGGCGACGACTTCGTCGCGCAGACACTCGGCGAGGTCCTTCTCGTCGACGATGCCACCGCGGGCGACGTTGACGATGCGCAGCGACGGCTTCGCCTTCAGCAGCAGGTCGCGGTTGACGAGCCCGACGGTCTCGGCGGTCTTCGGCAGATGGATGGTGAGGAAGTCGGACTCGGCGACCACCTGGTCGAGGTCGAGGAGTTCGACCCCCATCTGGCGGGCGCGGTCGACGGACACGAACGGGTCGTACGCCACGAGGCGCATGCCGAAGCCCTTCGCTCGATCAGCGACGAGCTTGCCGATCCGGCCGAGACCGACGACGCCGAGCGTCTTGTCGACGAGCTCGACGCCCTCCCACTTGCTGCGCTCCCAGCGTCCGTCGATGAGCGCGGTGTGTGCCTGCGGCACGTTGCGGGCGACCGCGAGCAGCAGCGCCATGGTGTGCTCGGCCGCCGACACGATGTTGGACTGCGGCGCGTTGACCACCATGACTCCGCGCTGGGTGGCCGCGTCGACGTCGACGTTGTCGAGACCGATCCCCGCACGGCCGACCACCATGAGGTCCGTGCCGGCGGCGAGGACGTCGTCGGTCACCTGGGTGGCCGAGCGGATGATGAGGGCGGAGGCGCCGGGGACGACGTCGAGCAACTCGTCGGGCGAGAGGCCGAGTCGGACGTCGACGTCGTGCCCCGCGGAGCGAAGTCGATCGAGTCCACCGTCGGCGATCTGCTCGGTCACCAGGATGCGCGCCATCCCCCCATTGAACCCCGCCGGGCCGCGCTCCGACGACCATGTTCCTCGGTTTGGGTGTTGGATACCGTGACGCCCGTGGTCACGTCGCCCCCGGACACCGCGGTCGACGACCTCGACCGGATCGAGGGCTGGTTCGTCCGCCGGGGTGTGCCGCACTTCGTCGAGCGCACGACCGAGGGATCGGTGCTCGACACCTGGACACGAGCACTCCCCCTCCTCGCCGCCGCCTACGTGCTCCTCGGTTTCAACGCGCTCGACCTGGTCGAGGGGACGGTCGCCGAGAACCTGTTCACCGCGGTCGCGGTCGTCGTGATCATCGTCGCCACGTGGGCGGTCTCCAATCGCCTCCGAGGATCGGACACGTTCGCCCGGCCGACCGACATCGACGCCCCCGAGCTGGCGCTCTTCCTCCTCGGACCCATGATCCCCAACCTCGTCTTCGGACAGGTGGGTGACGCCTTCGAGACGCTGGCGATCGGCCTGGTCCTCCTGGCCACCATCTACGTGTGGTCGGCGTACGGCCTCGGCCCGCTCCTGCGTTGGGCGGCGCGCCAGAGCACGAAACAGCTGAGCGAACTCGGTGCGCTCGTCGGCCGCGCGCTCCCGCTGCTGTTGCTGTTCAACACGTTCCTCTTCGTCAACGCCGAGGTGTGGGAGGTCGCCGGGACGCTCGAGGGCGCACCGTTCGTGCTCGTGATCGTCGTGTTCCTCGGGCTGGGCGCGTCGTTCGCCATCAGCCGGATGCCACGCCAGATCCGGACCCTCAACACGTTCGACCGTTGGGACGACGTCGGCGAGCTCGTCGAGGGCACCCCGGCGGCACCGATCGACCTGCCCGAGACCGCGCCGGCCCACGATCGTCTGCGGTTCCGTCAGCGCATCAACATCGGCAGCGTCGTGTTCTTCGGCCAGGCGCTCCAGATCGCGCTCGTCGTCGTCGTGCTGACCGCGTTCTTCGTCGGATTCGGGATCCTCGCCATCAGCCGGGACACCGCTCAAGCGTGGACCCGGCTCGACGACGTCAACGTGATGCTCGAGTTCTCCCTGTCGAACCGGACGCTCGTCCTCTCCGAGCCGCTGCTGCGCGTCTCGCTGTTCCTGAGCGCCTTCTCGGGGATGTACTTCACCGTGCTCCTGATCACCGACCAGACGTACCGGGAGGAGTTCTCCGACGACGTCGGCACGGAGATCCGCCAGGCGCTCGCGGTACGCCGCGCGTACCGGATCGCGAGGGGCGTCATGCCAGACGACGAGCCCCGACGGGCTCATCGGCCATGATGGGCGCACGATGACGGACGGCGTCGAGATCAGGAACCTGCACGACGCGTCCGAGATGCGTCGTGTCGTCGAGATCTTCGGGCAGGTCTGGGGCACACCGCGCGACCTCGTGTCGATCGAGATCCTCATGGCGGTGACGCACAGCGGCGGGTACGTGAGCGCCGCGTTCGACACCACCAGCGAGTCACGTCACGTGCTCGGGGCGTCGGTGGCGATCCTGGGCCGGCACGAGGGCCGCCCCTCGCTGCACAGCCACATCACCGGCCTGCTGCCGGGTGCTCGCGCGACCGGACTCGGTCGGGCCGTGAAGATGCACCAGCGCGAGTGGGCGGCCGATCACGACATCGACTGGATCACCTGGACCTACGACCCGCTCGTGCGACGCAACGCATGGTTCAACATCGCCGTGCTCGGCGCTGACGTGCACGAGTACCTCCCGTCGTTCTACGGGTCGATGAACGACTCGATCAACGCCGGCGACGAATCCGATCGTCTCTTCGTGGCGTGGTCGGTGCACGACGAGCTCGGACCGCTCCGCGACGGCAGCGACGTCGACGGGGACCCGATTCTCATCCCCACCCCGGACGACGTCGTCGGGCTGCGGCGCACCGATCCGGCGGAGGTGCGGCGACTGCGCCTCGAGTCCCGAGACGCGTTCACCGACTCGTTCGCCGCAGGGCGACGAGTCGTCGGCTTCACCCGCGACGGGGAGTACGTGCTCGTCTGATGGAGCCCCTGCCGTCCCTCGAACTCGTCGACGTCGAGCTGCGGCGGATCGCGATGCCGCTGGTCGTGCCGTTCCGCACGAGCTTCGGCGTCGAACGCGAACGCGACATCCTGCTCGTCCGCATCGCGACCCAGACCGACGACGGAACCGAGGTCGAGGGTTGGGGCGAGTGCGTCGCCCTCGCGGAGCCGACGTACTCGGCCGAGTACGTCGACGGGTCGCAGGACGTCATCACCCGCCATCTCGTCGGTCCGCTGCGAGACGGGCCGATCGAGGCCGCCGACGTCGCGGTCCGCCTCGGGCACATCCACGGTCACCCGATGGCCAAGGCGGCGCTCGAGACGGCGGTGCTCGACGCACAGCTGCGAGCGGCCGACCGGTCGTTCGGCGAGATGCTCGGTGTCACCCGCGACCGGATCCCGAGCGGTGTGAGCATCGGGATCTTCGACGAGATCGACGACCTGCTCGCGACGGTCCAGGGATACGTCGACGACGGCTACGTCCGCATCAAGCTGAAGATCGAGCCGGGCAGCGACATCGACCACGTCGCGGCCGTCCGCGAACTGATCGGTCCGGACACTCCGCTGCAGGTCGACGCCAACACTGCGTATCGGCGGACCGACGGCGCCCACCTGGCCCGACTCGACGAGTACGACCTGCTGCTCATCGAGCAACCGTTGCCCGAGGAGGACATCATCGGTCACGCCCGGCTCGCCGTCGAGGTCGAGACGCCGATCTGCCTCGACGAGTCGCTGGTGTCCGCCGACACGACGGCCGACGCGATCGAGCTGGGGGCGTGCGAGATCGCCAACATCAAACCCGGGCGCGTCGGCGGCTATCTCGAGGCGGTCCGGATCCACGACCTGTGTCTCGATCGGGGAATCCCGGTCTGGTGCGGCGGGATGCTCGAGACCGGCATCGGGCGGGCCGCCAACGCCGCCATCGCGGCGCTCCCCGGCTTCACACTGCCGGGCGACATCAGCGCATCGACCCGCTTCTACGAGCGCGACATCGTGACCGACCCGATCGCCATCGTCGACGGACACGTCACCGTGCCCACCGGACCGGGGCTCGGGTTCGACATCGACCGCGAGTTCCTCGACTCGGTCACGACGTCGACCGCTCGGGTCTGACGACCGACTCCAACCACGCCCGCGCCTCGTCGGCGACGGCTCGCGGACCGGAGCCCACGTCGGCGGCGTCGGCCGGCGGGACGTGATCGCGGAGCACGCGGTACGACAACGACACCATGAGGCTCTGCGTCTGCCGACCCGCATGGCGCACCGCGCCGAGGTATCGGGCCGCTCGGTCGGTCTCTCCGAGTTGGAGCGCTGCGGCCGCCGGGACGAGCAGTTCGTCGGGGAACGGGTCGACACCGACCCGGTCGAGCCTCCGGAGGAGCGAGACGAGGTCGGCGTGCGCTCCCGCGAGATCACCGGCCGAGGCGAGAATGATCTGCCGCGTGACGTCCATACCCCACGGTGAACTGGTCATCGACCGGCTGCGCATCTCGGCGTCGATGGTCAGGGCGCGGACGGGATCGTCGACCACGAGGCAGCAGATGAGACCCTGCGCGACCGTCCGCGTGGGATACGTGGGGCGCGCCCGACACTCGGCGAACGCCCGCTCCCCCAGCTCCACGGCCTCGTCGAACCGACGGGACATCGCCAGGTTGAAGACCTGGTACCCGCGGGCGATGGCGATCGTCTCGACGTCGTCGACCGAGGCCGCCAACACCAACGCCTCGTCGAGATCGGCGAACGCCTGGTGCGGGTCGACGATCACACCCGACCACGACCGCAGCACTCGGGCGAGAGCACGGATCGACGGCGACCCGGCGGCATCGGCGGCCGACACCGCCCGCTCGCCGTGGGACACGAGTCGTGCGGGATCGCGTGCCGCCATCGCGGCGAACACCCCGGTGCAGTGCAGGCGGGCGACGAGCTCGGGGCCGTCGGCGTCGTCGAGGCGCCGCTCGATCACCTCCAGGGCGGACGCCGCGCGAGTGCCCTCGTCGAAGTGCATGGTGAGGCCCGTCGCCGCACGCAGTCGAGCGGCATCGGCCGCCCGACCCACGTCGAGGAGACGTTGCTCGGCAAGCCCGATGTCGGCGTAGCGACGCTCTTTCCATCCGGCGGCATCGATGTCGTAGTAGTGATCGAAGATCGAGTCGCCGACCGCGGCGAGGCACCAGTCGGCATGCGCATCGGCGACGTCGTCGGGGTCGGTCGACCGCGCGAGCGCCTGCTGACGCACCGTCTCGAGCACTCGGTGGGCGTGCATGCCGTCGGCTCCCACCGTGCGGGTGACCAGCGATCGATCGAGCAACCCGGACAACGTCTCGTCGGGGTCGGCGACGCCACCCGCGAAGGCGATCGACTCGACGTCGGACACCGTGAACGGGCCGGAGAGCCGACCGAGCAGCTCGATGAGCCGGGTCTCGTCGTGGTCGAGCGCGTCCAGTGTGTCGCCCAACACGGCGACGAGGCTGGCATGGCGGTCGTGTCGGCGGTCGCGACTCCGACTCCCGAGCAGTGCGTCGAGCCGTGAGACGACGTCGGGCACCGACATCGTCGCGAGCCGGGCGCCGATCAGCTCGATCGCCAACGGGAGCCCGTCGGCGCGAGTGCACAGAGCGATCGCCGCCGACCGGTGCTGCGGCGGGATCTCGGTGCCCCACCGGGTGGCGACTGCGTCGAGCAGGTCGATCGCACCGCCGTCGGGGTCGGTGATCGGGAGCGGCGAGATCGGCATCCGCCGCTCACCGACGACACCCAACGCCACACGACTCGTCGCGAGGACGCGGACATGAGGTGCTCGGTCGAGGAGCCCGTCGCAGAGTTCGGCCACCTCGTCGGCGAGGTGTTCGCAGTTGTCGAGCACGACGAGTCGCTCGCGATCGGCGAGTCGGTCGATCAGCGCGGCACGTCGGTCGTCGCCGGACAAGACGACGCCGAGCTCGGTGGCGATCGTGTCGTGGAGGTCACTCGACACCGCAGGGATCAGGTCGACGAATCCCACGCCGTGGTGGAATCGATCGACGCATCGCCGCGCCACCTCGGCGGCGAGGGTGGTCTTGCCGACACCTCCGAGGCCGATCAGGGTGACGAGCCGATCGGTGGTCAGGGCCTCGACGATCTCGGCGACCTCTCGACGACGTCCGACGATCTCGACGCGGGCCGCCGGGATGTTGTGGTCGGGTCGCTGCGACGGGGTGTCGACGCGTGGAACGTCCGATGCGTCGACCTGTGCCGGAGGATCATCGACGTCGTCGACGACGCCGGGTCCGGCGATCTCGGCGACCTCGCCGACGAACCGGTAGCCGCGCCCGTGGACCGTGCGGACCATGGCCTGGGTTCGCCCGTCGTCTCCGAGCGCCCGGCGAACCTGGCTGATCCGCGTGGCCAACGCAGCGTCGCCGACGAACTGGTCACCCCAGACCGCGTCGAGCATCTCGATCTTCGTGACGAGACGGCCACGGTTCTGGACGAGGTGGAGGAGGACGTCGACCGCCTGCGGCTCGAGGTCGACGGGCTCGCCGCCGCTGCGGACGATGAACTCGTCGGCGTCGAGCGTCCACCCGTCGCCTTCGAACCGCATGCGACATGGTCGCGCATCGATGAGTGTGTTCACACCGATGCGAGGGTCGAGGACAGCAGGTGGTCGCAGAGCTCGTGAGCGTCGACTCCGACGCGGTCGATGAATCCCGACGCCCGACGGCGGAGGAACGGAAGCCCGATGACGTACGCGCCGGGCACCGGGAGGATCCCCTGGTCGTGCACGAGTCGCCCTCGACTGTCGAGCCACTGGTCCGGGAGGAACGGGTACCGCGGTCGGAACCCGGTCGCCCACACGACCGTGCCGACGTCGTCGAGGCGGAGCTGGAGGGGAGCGGCGGGCACGTCGGTCGCGCCGGGTCGATCGTCCGGGGCGATCTCGTCGGCGAGACCGGTGGACGACGCGAACTCGTCGATCTGATCGAGCAGTCGGTTCATCTTGAGGTCGGCCGACCGCAGCATGTTGGCGAGCGAGCCGGAGAACTGTGCGTGGGTGTCGTTGGCGTGGGCGAGTCGGCCGGTGACGTTCACCCCTGCTGCCGAGAGGGCGTTCAGGTCGATCGACCGGCGTTCGGACGACCCGACGAGCTGGAGCGACGGTGTGCGTCGCACGCGTTCGACGTCGTCGACGTCGTTCAGTCGTTCGTCGAGCACGCCGACGCGGTCCATCCACCAGTGGATGTCCATCCCCCGGTACGTGCGGGGCAGGCGGACGTGGTTGCCGACGGCGACCGTGACGTCGTGGCCGTGTCGGGCGAGTTCGTCGGCGATCTGAGCGCCGCTGGCGGAGGCGCCGACGACCAGCACGCGGCCCGACTCGATCTGGTCCGGGTTGCGATAGGCGATGGGGGTGAGGTGGCGGGTGCCGGGCCGGAACGCCTCGGCGACGGCCGGCACGTGGGGGTCGGAGCAGGCTCCGGTGGCGATCACGACGGAGCGGGCACGCCACACCCCCGCGTCGGTCTCGACCTCGAACCGACCCTCGTCGGAGGTCGTGATGCGCTGAACCGAGACGCCGCACTCGACGGGCGCCGCGATCGTGGCCCGGTATCGGTCGAGGAACCGGGCCGTCTCGACGGCGGTCATGTAGCCGTCGGGATCGGGGCCGGTGTATCCGCCCCCGGGGAGGCGGGTCATCCAGTTGGGGGTGAGCAGACGGAGCGAGTCCCACCGTTCGGTTCGCCACGAGTGGGCGACCTCGCCACGTTCGAGGACCACGTGGTCGATCGAACGCACAGCGAGGCACGCACTCGACGCGAGGCCGGCTTGGCCGGCGCCGACGACGACGCAGGTGACGGTTCGGGAACTCATGGGACTCGCTCCGCAGTGGCTCGTGATGACTCGAGATCGCCCGAGATGGCTCAGGACTCGACGACGATCGACGTCGGGTTGGTGACGGCGTCGTACACCGCCGAGCGCTTCTGCGACTGGGCGACGATGCCGGCGATCTCCTCGTCGGTGGCGTCGGCGTCGATGTCGAAGCGGACCCGGATGTCGTTGAAACCGTTGCGCACCTCGGAGTCGATGCCGAGGATGCCCTGCAGGTCCATGTCGCCCTCGACGGTCGCCGTGACCGAACGGAGCTGGATGCCCCGGTTGGTCGCCACGCTCGCCACGCCGGCGGTCAGGCAGCCGGCCAGGCCGGCCAGCACCATCTCGGCGGGGGTCATGCCGTTGTCCTCCGCCGCGAAGACGGCCGGGTGGTCGGTGTCGACCGTGTGGGTGGCGGGGCGCTCGTGCTGCTGGCCGAGACCGGAGAATCCGGCGACGGTCGTCCGGCTGTGGGTGCCGCTGACCCAGCTGCAGTCGGCGGTCCAGGTGAAGGCCGCCGCGGCCGGAGCGTCGGTGAGGGCGGCGCGTGCGCCGAGGAGGGCCTCGACGTTGACGCCGTTGTCGACGGAGTCGGTGGTGTTCTCGGTGATGGTCACGGGTCTGTCTCCTTGTTCTTGGTGTTGTTGATGTGGTTGTTGGGGGATCTCAGGTGGCCGTGGCGACCACGCAGGTGAGCTCGTTCACGAGGCGGTACGAGCCGTCGTCGGCCCGGCAGTGAGCCAGCGCATCGAGCGTGAGGCGGTCGAAGGCGTCGAGTCCGATGGCGGCGATCGCCGGCTCGACGAGCCCGGG
>JBCDAK010000190.1:0-9326 GCA_039185545.1 Actinomycetota bacterium | reverse complement strand
GACTGCACACCGACTTCCGCGGCGTGCTGTTCGACGGAACCACGCGACTCCTCGAACTCGCGGACGAGCATCTCCCGCTGCAGGTCGAAGCCCGCTGCTGGTGTGGCGCTCGCGCCACACACAACGCCCGCGTCGTGAACGGCGGCGTGGTGTTCGAAGGTGACACGGTGGTCGTCGGCGACACCGACGACTCCGACGCGCAGCCGCTGTTCGGCGACCAAGTTCGCTACGAACTGCTCTGCCGCAACCACTTCCGGCACGGCGACCTCGGCACCTGACGTCGAGCCGCCTCTCGGGTTGCCCAGCCGTCAGTGTGTGCCTGACCCACTCTGTCGCTCAGCCGCCGGGGGAGAGGCGGCCGACGGCCAGCAGCAGTTGGGCGAGGCCGACGCACACGACGGCTCCGCCGAGGCGGAAGGCGATCGTGCCGAGCGAGTCGGTGCCGTCCTCGAAGATCACGAACACGACCCCCAGGACGGCGATGGCGGCCATGGCGGTGGCCGACCAGCGGACGAGGCGGAGCAGGATCGCCAACTCGAGTGACTGCGTGGGTCCGGCCAACGTGGTCGCGGCGATCGCCGCCGCTGCCGGGAGGGCGATCACGATCAGGTTCGGCATGAACGTGAGGAACGCCAGCGTCTCGACTCGCTGCGACCACACTCCCGCCGCCCGGCTCGCCGTGACCTGCGAGACGCGCTCGAGCACCTGGAAGACGAACAGCAGCCAGCCGACGTAGGCGAACGCGCCGAACGTGGTGAGCGCCGGAACGAGCCCGGGTGATTCCGCCCGTTCTCGCTCAGTCCCACTCACACTGCAGCCGCTTGATGCCGTTGATGAAGTTCGACTCGAGGTACTCGGGCTCGCCCACCGTGCGCAGCGTGGGTAGCCGACGGCGGATCTCGTCGAACATCACCGTCATCTGGCGGCGGGCGAGGTTGGCGCCGAGGCAGAAGTGCGGCCCTCCCGCACCGAAGCCGACCTGAGCCGGCTGCAGCGGGCGTGTCACGTCGAACCGATAGGGATCGTCGAACACCCGCTCGTCACGGTTGCCGGAGGAGTAGAACATGACGACCTTGTCGCCCTCCTTGACCGGGAAGCCGTTGATGTCGGTGTCCTCGGTGGCGGTGCGACGGAAGTGGATGACCGGGGTGGCCCACCGGACGATCTCGTCGACGGCGGTCCTCGAATGCGTCTCGTAGTCGCCGTAGAGCAGGTCGCGCTGGTCGGGGTGATCGGTCAACGCCTTCATCCCGTGGGTGGTCGAGTTGCGGGTGGTCTCGTTACCGGCCACGACGAGGAGGATGAAGAACGACCCGAACTCCTGAGCCGTGAGCTGCTCGCCGTCGACCTCCGCGTTCATCATCACCGTGGTGATGTCGTCCTGCGGATCGTCGCGACGGCTCTGGCCCAGGTCCTGGGCGTACGTGAACATCTCGAGCGCGTCGGACATGAGGTCCTCGTAGCTCGTGACGAACTCGGGATCGCCGACTCCGAGGATCGTGTTCGTCCACTTGAAGATCTGGGCGTAGTCCTCGGCGGGGATGCCCATCATGTCGCAGATGATCTCGAGGGGGAGGGCCGCCGCGATGTTCTCGACGAAGTCGCAGTTCTTCTCGGGGAACCGTTCGATGACCCGATCGACGATGGTGGTCGCCTTGGCCGTGACGTACTCCTCGACGCGGGCGATCTCCTTCGGGGTGAAGCCCTTCGAGACGATCGACCGGAGCCGGAAGTGCTTCGGATCATCCATGTTGATCATCGACCCGAAGAACTCGTTCATCTCCTGAGGGAGATCGCCGATGTTCGACCCCTGCCCCGAACAGAACAGCTTCGGGTTGCGGCTGACGTGCCAGATGTCCTCGTGGCGAGCGAGTGCGTAGTAGCCGGCGCCTGGCGGGAAGGGGAAGTCCTCGAGCACCCGCTCCTTGAAGTGCTGCGGCTCGGGTGTGTCACGCAGCGTGCGGAAGGCGCCCTCACGGATCTCCCGGGGCCCGGACCAGAACTCCATGTTCGACAGGTCGATGTCGTCGAGCGGGACCGGGGAGGGCAGCGCCGAGGTGATCGTCATGGGACACGATGGTACGTGCCCGCCCGTAGCCTGACCCCATGTTGCAGCCCGACGAGATCGAACGGGTCCTCGTGGTCATGGCCCATCCCGACGATGTCGACTTCGGCTCGGCGGGCACCGTCGCCAACCTGACCGATGCGGGCGTCCAGGTCGTGTACTGCCTGGTCACCGACGGCCAGGCGGGTGGGTTCGACCACACGATCCCCCGCGACGAGATGGCGCGCATCCGTCGTGAGGAGCAGACCAAGGCGGCCGCCGAGGTCGGCGTCCACGACTTGCATTTCCTCGGCCACATGGACGGTTCCGTCGTCGCCGATCTCGATCTGCGGCACGACATCGCCATGGTGATCCGTCAGGTTCGGCCGCAGGTGGTCATCACGCAGAACCCCATGCGCAACCTCGACTCCACCTACGGGTCGCACCCCGATCACATCGCCACCGGTGAAGCGACGATGTGTGCGGTGTACCCCGACGCCCGCAACCCGTTCGCGTTCCCGGATCGGCCGATCGCCGAGCTCGACGACTGGTCGGTCGACGAAGTGTGGATCGGTCTGGGGCCCAACGGCGAGAATGCGGTCGACATCACCGCCAACCTCGACCGGAAGATCCGTGCGCTCATGTGCCACATGAGCCAACACCGCGATCCCGAGGCGATGGAGGAGCGGGTCCGCGACTGGTGGAAGTCCATCGCCGAGCAGCACGGGCTCCCCGAGGGGTCCAGCGCCGAGTCGTTCCGCGTCGTCGACACGCGCTGACCGCCGCTCGACCAGACGGGGTCTTCACTCAAGTCGTCTCGGCGTGGTGCCGAGAGACCCTCCGTGGGATTCGGACGAGACCGCGATCACATTCCGCCGGTCGATCTCGTCCCGCCCGCGCCCTCCGCTCGTCGGGTGACCGACGGCGACGGCCTGACCAGCGTCGACTCGTCCGATCGGCACAACGTCTCGCTCATCCTCGACGTGACGTGGAAGCACCACGGCGACGAGGCCGGTGTCCGTGATGGCACCGTGCTCGAGCACATCTCGTGGATCATCATGGCCACGGTTCGCACCACCGACATCGTCTACCGGCACGGGCACGCACAGTTCTGCGTGCTGCTGCCGGCCTCGCCGTCCGACGCCGGTGACGCGGTCGCCGACCGGATCCGGGTCCAGATCGACCAGTCGGAGGTGTTGTCGACCCTGGGCATCGTGCTGCAGGTGTCGGTCGACGGCGGCGGTCCGTCCACCGAGGACGTCGACGAGTCCGTTGATCGTGCGATCGGTGCACTCGACGAGGCGGCGTCGAGTGGACCCCGCATCGCGTCCGAGATGAGCGAGGCCACACCGTCCCGTCGCCGCTCGACGGCTGCCGGTGCCCGCACGACCCTGGCCGTGCAGCGCACCGGCGCACCGGTTCCACCACTCGGCGACCTGCCGTCGGCACTCCTTCCCGACTGACCCCGCGGAGACCGTCGGATTCGGTCGGCTACCGAGCGGTAACTACGCTCGCGGCCATGACCGAAGCAGTGATCGTCGCAACCGCCCGGAGCCCGATCGGGCGCGCAGGAAAGGGTTCGCTGGTCGATCTCCGTCCCGACGACATGTCGGCGCAGATCGTGACCGCGCTGATGGAGAAGGTGCCCGAGGTGCAGGCCTCCGACGTCGAGGACCTCATCATGGGGTGTGGTCAGCCGGCGGGTGAGGCCGGGTTCAACATCGGTCGCGTCGTGGCCGGGCTCGCCGGGCTCGACGATGTCCCGGGCGTCACCGTCAACCGGTACTGCTCGTCGAGCCTGCAGACCATTCGCATGGCGGCTCACGCCATCAAGTCGGGCGAGGGCGACTGCTTCATCTCGGCCGGTGTCGAGGCGGTCAGCCGGTACGCGTCGGGTGCGTCCGACACGGCGCCGAACCCGCTCTTCAAGGAGCCGGGCGCGCGCACGGCCGCTCGGTCCGAGGGCGGTGCCGAGACCTGGGCGCCGCCCGAGGGGCTGCCCGACTTCTACATCGCCATGGGCCAGACGGCCGAGAACGTGGCCCAGTACGAGAACGTCTCCCGGGAGGATCAAGACGAGTGGGGAGTCCGCAGCCAGAACCGCGCCGTCGCCGCGCTCGAGCGGGGCCACTGGGAGAACGAGATCACCCCGCTCACGCTGCCCGACGGCACGGTCGTGTCGAAGGACGACGGCCCGCGTCCCGGCACGACGCTCGAGAAGGTGAGCCAGCTCAACCCGGTGTTCCGTCCCGACGGCACGGTCACGGCCGGCAACGCCTGCCCGCTCAACGACGGCGCCGCCGCCGTGATGGTCATGAGCGACACCAAGGCCGAGCAGCTCGGCGTGAAGCCGCTCGCCCGGATCATCGCCTCGGGCGTCACCGGCCTGAACCCCGAGATCATGGGTCTCGGGCCGATCGAGGCGTGCCGTCAGGCCCTGGCCCGCGCCGGCATGACGATCGATGACATCGACCTCGTCGAGATCAACGAGGCGTTCGCCGCCCAGGTCATCCCGTCGATGCGCCACCTGAACATCCCCGAGGACAAGCTCAACATCAACGGTGGCGCGATCGCCGTGGGTCACCCGTTCGGCATGACCGGAGCTCGCATCATGACCTCGCTCATCAACAACCTCCAGAGCGAGGACAAGACCATCGGCATGGAGTCGATGTGCGTCGGTGGCGGCCAGGGAATGGCCATGATCATCGAACGCCTCTGATGTGAAGCGACCCACCGTGTCGTCGGGCGGCGATCGTCTCGAGGGCGGCGAGCGCCGCTTCGTGACCCTTGTTCCGCTCGTCGGTGCCGCTGCGGACGCGCGCCTGCTCGTCGTCGTCCACGGTGAGGATGCCGTTCGTCACGACCGCGTCGCCGGTCATCGACAACTGCATCAACCCGGCTGCGCTCTGATCGCACACGACCTCGAAGTGGTAGGTGTCTCCGCGGATCACCGCGCCGAGCGCCACGATCGCGTCGTGGCGTCCGGCCTGGGCGATGGTTGCGGCGACTTGCGGGATCTCGAGTGCGCCGGGAGCCCAGACGACGTCGATCGACTCGTGCGCGACGCCGTGAGCCGCCAGCGTCTCGGTCGCTCCGTCGACGAGGCCCTCGACCACGCCTCGGTTGAAGCGACCGCAGACGAGAGCGATCGACAGGTCGCCGGGCGAGTCGGGGAGGTCGCCGGGTCGGGCGTGCCGTCGGATGTCGGTGCTCATCGGTCGACCTCGACGGTTCGTTCGGCGTCCACGGTGTCGTCGGGGCCGTGGTGTCCGAGCCGGTCGCGTTTGGTCGCCACGTACCGTTCCGCCTCGGGGTGGATGTCGACGTGCAGCGGGATCCGCTCCTCGATCGTGAGGCCGTAGCCGTCGAGGCCGCCGTACTTCGCCGGGTTGTTCGTCATCAGGCGAATGCGTCGGACCCCGAGATCGCTGAGGATCTGCGCGCCGATGCCGTACTCGCGGGTGTCGACTGCGAGTCCGAGGGCCAGGTTCGCATCGACGGTGTCGAGGCCGTGGTCCTGCAGCCCGTACGCCCGCAGCTTGTGGGTGATGCCGATGCCACGGCCTTCGTGACCGCGGAGATAGACGAGGACACCCCGTCCCTCGTCGGCGATGCGCCGCATCGCCTCGTCGAGTTGCGGTCCGCAGTCGCACTTGACGCTGCCGAACACGTCGCCGGTGAGGCACTCGCTGTGCACTCGCACGAGCACGGGTTCGCCGTCGGCCACGTCCCCCATCGAGTAGGCGAGATGCGTCTGACCGTCGAGCGTCGACTCGTACGAGTGGCACGTGAACTCACCTCGGCGTGTCGGGAGTCGAGCGCTCGCCGCCCGGTCGACGAGGCGTTCGGTCCGACGACGATGGCGGACGAGATCGGCGATCGAGATCAGCGGCAGTCCGTGTTCGTCCGCGAACGTCCGGAGGTCGTCACCACGCATCATCCGGCCGTCGTCGATCACGAGCTCGCACAGGACGCCCGCGGGCCCGCGCCCGGCGAGCGATGCGAGGTCGACGGCGGCCTCGGTGTGGCCGGCCCGCTTGAGGACTCCACCGGGACGTGCACGCAGCGGGAACACGTGGCCGGGGCGTTGGAACGCGCCCCCGGAGCGGTCCGGGTCGGCGAGTGCACGCAGTGTGAGCGCGCGATCGGCCGCCGAGATGCCGGTCGTCGTCCCATCTCGCACATCGACGCTGACGGTGTAGGCCGTGCGCAGTGTCTCGTCGTTCTCGGCAGGTGGCACCATCTGTCGGAGAGCGAGGTCGTCGCACCGTTCGGGAGTGAGTCCGATGCAGATGACGCCCGACGTGTGCCGCACGAAGAACGCGATCGCCTCGGGTGTCGCCGCATCGGCGGCCATGATCAGGTCGCCCTCGTTCTCGCGGTCCTCGTCGTCGGCCACCACGACGATGCCGCCGCGAGCGATCGCGTCGATGGCCCGATCGATCGAATCGAGGCGGAGCTGCCTCTCGACGGCGCGCTGGGTCCCGGCGCTCATCGCACCGCCGCCTCTGCGGAGGCGGCCCGGTCGGCGAGGGTCGCCTCGACGAGCCGCTCGACGTACTTCGCCATCACGTCGACCTCGAGATTGACTCGGTCGCCGACGCGTCGCCGACCGAGTGTCGTGACCTCGGCGGTGTGCGGGATGACCGCCACGGTGAAACCGTCGTCGAGAGCGTCGACCACGGTCAGGCTCACGCCGTCGACCGTGACCGATCCTTTCTCGACGAGGTAGCGCCGCAGGTCGTCGGGGACGCTCACCCGGAGATCGGGGCAAGGTTCGACGACCACGCCGACGCCATCGACGTGGCCCTGGACGAGGTGACCGCCCAGCCGGTCGTCCAGCCGAACCGCGCGTTCGAGGTTGACCGGTTCGCCGCTCAGGACATCGGCCAGTCGGGTCCGCGAGACGGTCTCCGTCGAGACGTCGGCCGTGAACCAGTCGTCGCCGACCTCGGTGACCGTGAGGCAGCAGCCGTCGACCGCGATCGACTCACCGACGACGACGCCGTGGAGCAGTTCATCGGGACGGTCGTCCGCCACGATGCGGAGCACACCGTCGGAGAAGGTGTCCACGCACCCGACATGGGTGATGATTCCGGTGAACATCACGACGTCCCGGCGTCGCGTCGGTCAGATGATGATGTCGCCATGGTGGCCTCCTCGTGCGTGGTGCGGGGAGGGCGCGACGGGACCCGGCGCGCGGCCACCAACCGTCGCCGAACCCGCACCTCGTGATCGGAGGCGCGGGCGCGTTCGACGAGGCGCCGTTCACCTGCTCCCATCCGGACTGTGACCGTCGGCCCCGGAGTTCCACCGGGTCAGTCCTTCGATCGAGACCGAAGGAGTCGCGGGCTTTCACCGCCGGTCGGGACTTCCACCCAACCCCGCAGGTTCATCAGTTGTCCGGCCGACGTTACCGCTGGGCGCACCGACTGCTCACGCCGTGCTCGACCAGATCGGCGGCGACAGTGTGGGCCTGACCCGCAGTGTCGCTACGTGGTCCAGCGGTTGGGGACGTCGGCCTTGACGACGATGGCTTCGGGGTTGGTGGGACAGGTGCACGCCCGCAAGACGTACTGCTGTCCGGCGGCCATCATCTCGGCGAGCGCATAGCCCTCGCTCGAGTCGCGCACGCCCGTGCCGATCGGGTGGAGTGACGAGATCTGGAGCCCGGCGTCTTCGGCCTCGGCCTGCCACAGCCGGACGAGGCCCTGCCGCAGCGACGGGTCGTCGAGTAGGTCGGCGCCGTCGAGTCGCAGCGTCACGTTGCCGATGGTGACGGCCTCGACCTTCGAGAGGTCGACCACGTTGCCGTTGAGTTCACCGTCGAGCATCACGACGACGGGACCGCCGTCGCCGTTCGAGACGCCGCCGATGAAGCCGTAGCGGACGAGAGGGAGGCCGTCGTCGCCGGTGGTCGCGTACTTGATGCGATCTCCGTGGTGGAACGACGACGACGTCATCAGGAGACTCCGGCGAACTCTCTCAGGGCGGCGTCGGAGAACTCGGGCCACAGCCGGAGTGCGTCGGCCGCCCACTCGTCGAACGAGCGGTCGGTGAGAGCGACGACACCGAGGAGCGGCTCGGTGTCCGGGTCGATCCACATCATGGTGCCGGCGCCGCCGAAGTGACCGAACGTGGCCTCGGAGTTGGCGCGACCCGTCCAGTGCGGCTGCTTGTCACCGCGGATCTCGACGCCTCGGCCCCACGGGCAGGTGTCGAAACGCCCCACGCCCGGAACGATACCGCCGAGGTCGGGCCAGTGCGTCCGGGTCGCGTCGGCTGCGGTGACCGGACTGACGAGCTGTGGCTGCACCGTCTCGATCATGAAGCGGACCACGTCGTCGACGGTCGACGTCACGTCCTTGGCCGGCGAACCCTGATCGTCGAGCCGTGACGACGACATCCCGAGCGGTTCGAAGACGGCCGCGGCGAGGTACTCGGCGAACGGCATGTGCGCCGCCGCGGCGACGTGATCGCCGATGGTGTCGTACCCGGTGTTGGAGTAGATGCGTGTTCGTTCCGGCGCCGAGATCGGTCCGTCGGAATCGAAGCCGTACCCACCGGCGTGGGCGAGCAGGTGGGCCAGCGTCCGCGTCGGCTCGTCGTCGGCTCGTTCGGACCCCGGCGCGTCGACTCGGTCGTCGAGCGACACGATGCCCTCCTCGACGGCGATCAGCGTGGCCCACGCCGACATCGGCTTGGAGATCGAAGCGAGCCGGAAGACGTGATCGGTCGGGCCCTCCTGGTCGAGCACGAGCGGCACGCCGGGCGGTCCGTCGAGACGGACCACGGCGGCGGCGACCGTGGGGACCGGCCACGTGCGGACGAGATCGAGAGCTCGGGCGCTCACCCCGCCAGGATGCCGGGACGTATGGGTGCTTCCTCGATGATCACCGCGCGGGCGATGCGTCGGGCGCGTCAGGTGAAGTCGCGGATGAGCTCGGCGACGTGGAAGGCCAGGTCGACCGACTGCCGGCCGTTGAGCCGCGGGTCGCAGACGGTCTCGTAGCGGTCGTCGAGCTGGCTGTCGTCGAGTTCGTCGCCGCCGCCGAGGCACTCGGTGACGTCGTCGCCGGTGAGCTCGACGTGGATGCCACCCGGCCACGTGCCCTCGATGCGGTGCGCTCGCACGAAGCCGCCGATCTCCTGCACGACGTCGTCGAAGTGCCGGGTCTTGCGGCCGTTGGGCGCGGTGAACGTGTTGCCGTGCATGGGGTCGCACGCCCACACCACGGGATGGCCGGCGTCGGTGACCGCTCGGAGGAGCGGGCGGAGTCCG
>JBCDAK010000189.1:0-9341 GCA_039185545.1 Actinomycetota bacterium | reverse complement strand
GTCGAAGGCGGCGAACAGCGCCCGAGTGACGTCGATCGGCTCCTGAGGCGGCGCCGCATCGAGTTCGCCCTCGAGCTGGTCGAGCCCGTTCTCGACGAACGAGACCAGGATTCCCTGCCGGTCGCCGAACTGGTTGTAGAGGGTGGCGACGGCGACACCGGCGCGCTCGGCGAGCCGGCGCACCGACAATGCCTCGACCCCCTCGGCGGCGATCAGCGCACCGACGGCGTCGAGGACGGCCTGGCGGGTCTGCGCCTGGCGGCGCTGCCATCCGTCGCTCATCCAGCGAGCCTAGAACGACACATCATCAGAGAAGCGCGAGCGTCTCCTCGAGGTACTCCTCGCGACACTTGGAGCGCTGGAGCTTGCCGCTCGACGTCTTCGGCAGGGTGCCGGGCTCGACGAGCATCACGTCACGAGGCGGCAGGCCGCACACCTCGAGGGTGCGCTCGTGGATGGCGCCGCGGATGTCGTCGAGTCCGCCCGACGTGTCGTTCGGCCGCACCTCGGCGACCACCACGACCGACTCCTTGCCTTTGTAGCCCTCCATGCCGAACGCGATCACGTTGCCGGCTCGGACGCCGTCGAGGCGACCGACGGTGCGCTCGATGTCCTCGGGGAACACGTTGCGGCCGCCGACGATGATGACGTCCTTGATGCGCCCGCACAGCACGAGTTCGCCGTCGAGGAGGTAGGCGAGGTCGCCGGTGCACAGCCAGTCGCCGTCGAAGAGGGCAGCGGTTGCGTCGGGCCGCTTGTAGTAGCCGGGCGTGACCGACGTGCCCCGGAGGAGCAGCTCACCGACGTGCCGTTCGGGCAGTTCGTCGTGCGTGTCGGGGTCGACCACCTTCATCTCGAGACCGGGCACCGCGTTGCCGAGCAGAGGAAGCGCACGGGCGCGCACGGCGAGGTCGTCGGGTCCGTCGATCTCGATCGGCTTCGCGACCCGCTGCGTCTCGAGCACCTGGCGGTCGACGATGTCGGTCACCAGACCTCTCCCCCGCGGAGGGAACGACCCGGCGATGGCGACCTCGGCCATGCCGAACGCCGGGAAGATGCCGCCGGCGCGGAAGCCGTACGGCTCAGCCGCTGCCACGAACGCGTCGACCGCCCTCGGATCGACCGGCTCGGCGCCCGACAGCGCGAGCGTGAGCGTCGACAGGTCGATGTCGTCCATCCGCTTGAGGGCCCGGGTCGCGAGCACCCAGGAGAAGTTGGGGCCGGCCGTGGCGGTGCCGCCGTGGTCGGAGATCCAGCGCATCCAGTTGCCGGGGTGGCCGAGGAAGTCCTGCGGCGCCGCCTGCACGAGGTCGACGCCTTTCGTCATCGGCAGGGTGAGGAACCCGACGAGACCCATGTCGTGATAGAGCGGCAGCCACGACACCATGACCTCGCCAGTGCCCAGCACCGCCGCCTCGCACGCGGCGTCGATGTTCGCGCTGAGGACTCGGTCGGGGATCATGACCCCCTTCGGCTCGCCGGTCGATCCCGACGAGTACTGGAGGATGATCAGCCGTTCGGGGTCGTGGTCGGGCACCTCGAGCGCGTCGCCCGACGGAACGTTCGGCGAGCCGGGCATCACGCTGCGCATCGACTCGATGGGAGGGTCGCCCTCGGCCGCCTCGTAGAAGTCGGCCAGCAGGTCGTCGATCAGGACGAGCTTCGCGTCGCCGTGACGGATGCGGGCGCGGGTCGACTCGATGAAAGCGTCGAGCGAACCCATCCGCATCGGAAGCGGGAGCACCATCGACGCGACCCCGGCCATCCAGCAACCGCGGACGATCGTCATCAGCTCCCTGCTCGTCGGGCCCAACACCGCGACGTGATCACCTGGAAGAAGGCCCTTCGCCTGCAGGGCTGCGGCCACCGCACGAGCCTCGTCGTGGATCTGGTTCCAGCCGACGGAGACGGGCTCGCCGTCGGGCATCACCGAGTTGCCGACGAACCGGACGCCGGTCCCCGAGTCGGCGGCGGCTTCGAGACGGGCGATCGTCGAATCGGGGTGGTCCGCGAGGCGGGTCATCCGTGTGACGCTATCCACTCGGGATCGGCCAGAATGTGGTCTGCGGCCCGGCGGGAGATCGTGGAAGTGCGTGGAAGATGTTCGCCCACGTCCCTCGCCGAAGTCGCCCGTTCCCCGATCGCACACGGCCACCATGTTCCGACGACTCCGCCTCGACCGCCGACTCCGCTCGCCGCGCACCGTGTACTTGCTCGCGTCGCTGGCGCTGCTCATCGTGCTGCAGCTGGTGGCGACGACGGTGTCGAGCCTGTCGGCGCGCGACGACTCGCTGGCCGTTGCTCGGGCGGCGATCGTGCGCGAGACCGACGCGCGGGTGGGCAGCATTCTGCGGTACCTCGAGCCGGCCGAGTTCTCGGTCGGCGTGAGCGCCCGCCTGTTCGAGTCCGACCTGCTGCAGCCCGACGATCTGGTCGTCGAGCGATATCTCCACAGTCAGCTGGCGGTGATGCCTCAGGCGGCTGGAGCGTTCGTCGGACTGCCGTCCGGTGAGTTCGTCTTCGTCAACCGCGACGGCGAAGGGTTCAGCTCGAAACGGATCACCATCGAGGAGGGAGTGCGTACCGTCGAGTCGCAACGTCTCGATGCGGCGTTCGAGCTGCTCGCCACCGAAGAGCTGCTCGACGACACCTACGACCCGCGCGAGCGGCCGTGGTATCGCACGGCGATGGACGTCGAGTCGGTCGCGTGGACCGATCCGTACGTGTTCTTCACCACGGGGAAGCCCGGCGTCACCGCGAGTCACGCGGTCCGCGACTCGTCCGGCTTGGTCACGGCGGTCGTCGGGATCGACGTGGAACTCGACGGTCTCGCGACGCTGCTCGAGAACCTCGGCATCGCCGCATCCGGCGAGGCGTTCGTGGTGTCGGGCGATCGCGTCGTCGCTGCGCCGACCAGCTTCGGCGATCAGAGCACGACCGACGAGAACGGCGAGCTCCGCCTGCTCACTCTCGACGAGGTCGGAGTTCCGCCACCGGAGGTCGACGGTGAGACGGTGCAGACCACCACGGTCGACGGGCGACGCGAGCTCGTCATGCACCAGATGCTGCCGAGCGACCGAGGAGTCGAGTGGTCGGTCGTCGTGCGCGCGCCCGAGTCCGAGTTCACCGACGTCGTCGACGATCAGCGGCGGTCGCTGTGGTGGATGACCCTGGGCGGCGGCACCGTCGTCCTCCTCGGCGCCTTCCTCCTGGTGTGGGTCACCCGGCCGATCAACCGCCTGCAGACCGAGGCATCCACCGATCCGCTGACCGGGCTCGCCAATCGCCGGGCGCTCGACGACCTCGTCGCCGAGTTGCGGCGATCGGCCGCCGACGGCGAGCTCGTCTCGGTGCTCGCGCTCGACCTCGACGGCTTCAAACAACTCAACGATCGATTCGGCCACCACCGGGGTGACCGTGCCCTCGAACTCGTGGGCGAGCGACTTCTGGCGACCGTGCGAACGGGTGATGTGGTCGGCCGGCTCGGCGGCGACGAGTTCGTCGTCGTTCAGTTGGTCACCACCGTCGACCAGGCGACCGAGTCGGCACGTCGCATCCTCGCCGCGGTGGCTGAGGAACTCCACGAGCGCATGCCCGACGCCGCCGTCGGCGCCAGCGGTGGCCTCACCGTGAGCAGCGACGAGGTGGCTCGATTCGACGACCTGCTCCGCGAAGCCGACGCCGCTCTCATCACGGCGAAGCGCGACGCCCGAGGCCTCGTCCAACTCAGCGAGCGTCTGGTCGACTCCGCACTCGCCGGCAACTGACAGCGTCCGACTCCGCGACCTCGCTCAACGTCGATCCGTGCGAGTCGTCCGATGACGATGGTGGCGTCTCAGACCGCTGACCGCGGCCACAGCCCGATGGAGTCGGCGAACTGTTCGACGATCGTCGAAATGATGCCGTCGAGAGCCCGATCGAGGTGACGCTGAGTCGGGGCGGCAGCTCCGTCACTCCATGCGAGGAGTTCGACGAGTTCGGCACGGAGGGGCGGATGGACGTCGGACCACCGATGGGCAGCCAGTCCTCGATCGGTCGTCCAGGTCACGTCGTGCACGCTCACGAGGCCGGCGGTCGCGAGCAGGGTCTTGCGAGCAACGCGACGACCCAACTCCGTCGGCTCGATCGATCCGCTGCTCTCGCGCCATACGGCAAGGTGCCGATCGATGTCACCGTTGAATCCCCTCGCCGCGCGCCGGTCCCCGCGGAACCCCTCCGCGGCCGAATCGAGATCGACACCCAGCAGGTGGACGCAGTAGTGGTGAAGAAACACCCGTCCGCCGTACGCCGCGTCGGAGTCGCCGACGAAGTCGGACATCGACCCGGTGGCGATCTCGACCGCCCGGCACAGCCCGCGGAACGTGGCCGACAGCTCCGACGAGATCTGCGCAGCGACCGCCTCGTCGAGTCCGATCGTGAGGATGTCGACATCGGACTTCGGCGACGATGCCTGGCCAGTCGCCGCCGAGCCGTAGAGGTACGCCGATGCGGTCGGAGCCTCGGCTCGAATGGCGTCGACAGCCGCCCGGACGATCGGGCGGAACGCGTCGGGGGCGCGGCCGGTACGCGCGCTCGTCGTGATCACACCGTCGTCGTCGAGCCCCTCACCCGGATCAGCCACCCGCGCAGTCTGCTCCACTGACCCACCGGCAGCGCAGCTTCTACCCTGGCTGTCGTGGACGAGGTCGCCGACGCCTACGAGGCCGTCGCTGACCGCTACATCGAGCTCTTCGGCCACACGTCGAGCGTCCACCCTGACGACCTCGCCGTGATCGAGCGGCACCTCACACCGAGCTCCCGGTCGGTGCTCGACGCGGGGTGTGGCCCGGGACATCTCACCGCACACCTCGCCTCTCGAGGCGCCGACCCGATCGGAGTCGACGCCGCGCCGTCGTTCGTCGATCACGCACGACGCACGACCGGCATGGATCGCTTCGCCATCGGTTCGCTCCGGAGTCTCCCGCTTCGAGACCGGTCGGTGTCCGGGCTTCTCGCCTGGTACTCGCTGATCCATCTCCCACCCAACGAGGTGGGTTCGATCCTCGCCGAGTTCCGACGAGTCGCCGCCGACGGGGCGACGTTGGTCGCTGGCTTCTTCGACGGCGATCTCGCCACCGAGTTCGCCCACAAGGTGACCACCGCCCACGTCTGGCCGATCGACGAACTCTCGGCTCTGCTGCCCGACGTCGGCTTCCGCGAGGTGGACCGCCTCCAACGAGCATCGGACCCGTCGTCAGGGACTCGAGCGCAGGCGACGCTGGTCGCAGTCGCTCGTTGAGTTCACACCGGGTCGGCGCCGAGCGAACGCGCCGACCCGCTGGCGTCACTGACTCCCATCGAGGCGGTCCGGCAGGTGACGATCGCGCCCGCCTCGCACCTTCACCTCGGGTGGCTCGCATTCCCAGCAGCCGTACTCGACGTGGATGCCCTGCACCGACATCTGGGTGCCCCGTGACTTCTCGAGGATGACCTGGGGTCGGTGGTACAGGTCGTCGCCACCGCACCTCGGGCACGTCGGTCGCGGGTCGCGCTCCCACGTCACGTCACATCGATCGCACGTGAGCCGGATCCGGCCCTCGTCGGCCGGCTCCCCACGCAGATCGTCGTCGGTCTCGCACCGCGGACAGACGATCTCGAGGGCCACGCCCGAACCGTATCCAGCGTCACCGAGATGACAGCATGAGGCTATGCCCGACTACCGCACGATCGGCGATACCCATCTCGGTTCCGGCGACTTCTGGCGCAAGCCGCTCGACGAACGGAACGACGCGTTCACCGCGCTCCGCCACGAGTCGAAGCACGGCGACGGGATGTGTTTCCACGAGGAGCTCTCGGTCATCGAGGGCGGCATCAAAGGACCCGGTTTCTGGTCGGCGGTCACCTACGACGACGTCCGCGAGATCAACCGCAAGGCGCAGATCTTCTCGTCGGCATCGGGCATCACGTTCGGCGAGCAGCCACCCGACACGCTCGAGTTCTTCGGCTCGATGATCGTCATGGACGACCCACGCCACGCGAAATTTCGGCTCCTCGTCCAGAAGGGGTTCACGCCGAAGATGGTCGCCCAGATCGAGGAGTTCATCCGCGATCGCGCACGAGGGCTCGTCCGAGACGCCAAGGAGCGCGCCGTCAACGGCACGGTGTCGTGCGACTTCGTCGAGGCGTTCGCGGCCCCGATGCCGCTCCAGGTGATCTGCGACATGTTGGGCGTCCCACCCGAAGACGAGACGCAGATCTTCGACTGGACCAACATCATCCTCGGCGCCGGCGACCCCGAATTCACGCTCGACCTCGACGGCCTGATCCTGGGCGCCGCGGGCATGTTCGACTACGCCCAGAAGCTCGGCGAGGAGCGACTCAGGAACCCGACCGACGACATCACCTCGGTGCTCATGCACGCCGAGGTCGACGGCCAGCGGCTCACACCCGCCGAGTTCGGATCGTTCTTCATCCTGCTCGCGGTGGCCGGCAACGAGACCACACGCAACGCGATCTCCTGGGGGATGAAGATGCTCACCGAGCATCCCGACCAGCGCGAGAAGCTGCGCGCCGACTTCGACGACCTGTCGCTGCCGGCCGCCGACGAGATCGTCCGGTGGGCGTCGCCGGTGCTGCACATGCGCCGCACGGCGAACGAGGACGTCGTGGTCGGCAACACGAAGATCTCGGCCGGCGAGAAGGTCGCCATGTGGTATTGGTCCGGCAACCGCGACGAGGCGGTCTTCGACGACGGGCACCGCTTCGACATCTTCCGCCCCAACACGAAGGACATGGAGGGCTACGGAGCGGGCGGCCCGCACTTCTGCCTCGGCGCCAACCTCGCCCGTCGCGAGATCCAGGTCATGTTCGGCGAGCTGTTCTCCGAGTTCCCCGACCTCGAGATCACCGGTGAACCCGACCGACTCGTCTCGGGATTCATCAACGGCATCAAGCGCATGCCCTGCGAGTTCTCCGTGCGCTGACGGTCAGCAAATCCGCGGAAGCTGCTCGCCGAGCGGGAGGTCGACCACCCGTCGCGCGCCCAGCGCTGTTCGTGCGGTGACCGCCCCAGGATGAGCCTCGGACACCCGCCCGATCACGACCGCGCCCCTCCCCTGTTCGTGGCAGTGCATCGCCGCAAGCACATCGTCGACGTGGCCCTCCGGAACGATTGCGACGAGACGACCCTCGTTCGCCACCGCCATCGGGTCGAGGCCGAGGAACTCGCACGCCGCCGCCACCTCGTCGGGCACGGGGACGAGCGATTCCTCGTACTCGATGCCGACGCCGCCGGCCGACGCGATCTCGCACAGCGATGCGACCACACCGCCGCGAGTGGCGTCGCGCAGCACATGGAGGTCGTGGCACACGGCGAGCATCACCGCGACCAGATCGTTCAGCGGAGCGGTGTCGGACGCCAGCTCGGTTCCGAACTCGAGGCCCTCGCGTTGCGACAGCACGGCGATGCCGTGGGAACCGATCGGCCCAGACACCAGCACGACGTCGCCCGGAGCCGCTCGCGACGGCCGGATGTCGACGCCGTCGGGCACCAGGCCGAAGCCGGCGGTGTTGACGTACAGACCGTCAGCCGCGCCGGTGTCGACGACCTTCGTGTCGCCGGTGGCGATCCGGACCCCCGCGGCTTTCGCAGCGAGCGCCATGTCGTCGACGACGCGTCCCAGCATCGCCAACTCGAGGCCTTCCTCCAGGATGAACCCGCAGCTCATCCCGATCGGCTGGGCGCCGCTCATGGCGATGTCGTTCACCGTGCCATTGACGGCGAGGTCGCCGATCGATCCACCCGGGAACACCAGCGGGCGCACGACGTACGAGTCGGTCGAGAAGGCGAGTCGCGAACCACCGGTGGCTGCGATCGCCTCGCCGAGATCGAACGTCGCCGAGTCGTGGAGCTCGACGGACTCCCCGCCGTTGAAGGCGGGGACGAACAGGTGCTCGACGAGCTCCGCCGAGAGCTTCCCACCGCCGCCGTGACCCATGACGATCCGATCGTGATCGCGAAGCGGGACCGGGCACGACCACCCCTGCAGATCGACCGAGACCTTCATGTGATCGCTCACCCCACGCTCACGGGTTCGCGTCGTGTCGGGGGGTCCAGCCGCCGGTACTGGTAGTAGGCCGCGCACGCGCCTTCACTCGACACCATGGTGGCGCCGAGTGGCGTTCGCGGGGTGCACTCGGCTCCGAATGCCGAGCACTCGTTCGGCTTGATCAAACCCCGGAGCACCTCGCCAGCGCGGCAGATCTCGGACTCGGGAGCGTCGACGTCGCCCACCCCGAAACGGAGTTCGGCATCGAAGTCGGCGTATCGGAGCGACAGCGTCCATCCCGAGAGTGGAATCTCACCGACGCCGCGCCACTGCCGATCACACACCTCGAAGACATCGTTGACCATCTGCTGTGCCGGGAGGTTGCCGTCAGCTGTCACGACCCGGGCGTAGGCGTTGTCGAGCCGCGCCTCGCTGGACTCGAGCTGCACGATGACGCGACGAATCCCTTCGAGGACGTCGAGCGGCTCGAAGCCGGTCACGACGATCGGCACCGTGTGCCTGTCCACCAGCGGGCCGTACTGGTGTGTGCCCATCACCGAGCACACGTGTCCGGCGGCGAGAAAGCCGTCGACGCGGTTGTCGGGCGACGCTGCGATCGCCTCGATGGCCGGCGGGACGAGCACGTGACTCACCAGCACCGAGAAGTTCGTGAGCCCACGCCGTTTCGCGAGATGGACCGCCATGGCGTTGGCGGGTGCTGTGGTCTCGAACCCGATGGCGAAGAAGACCACCTCGCGATCCGGGTTCTCCTCGGCCAGGTTCACGGCATCGATCGGTGAGTAGACGATGCGCACGTCACCGCCCCGACTCTTCACCTGGAACAGGTCGGTCGAACTGCCGGGGACGCGCAACATGTCGCCGTACGAGCAGAAGATGACATCGCGCCGGGCCGCGATGTCGAGTGCTTTGTCGATCATCCCGAGCGGCGTGACGCACACGGGGCAGCCGGGGCCGTGGATCAGCTCGACCGCGTCGGGCAACAGCTGGTCGATGCCATTGCGGATGATCGAGTGCGTCTGCCCGCCGCAGACCTCCATGATCGCCCAGGGCTGAGTGGTGACTCGGGCGATCTCGTCGAAGAGGCGCCGCGCAAGGGCCGGATCGCGGAACTCATCGAGGTACTTCACTCGTCGGCCTCCGCGTCGACGCCGCCGGTGACCGCCAACTCCTCGTCGAGGAGACCGAGATCCTGGAACATCTGCAGCGTCTCCTTGGCGGAGAGTTCGTCGATCTTCGAGATCGCGAACCCGACGTGGACGATGGCGTAGTCGCCCGGTTGGATGTCGGCCGTGG
>JBCDAK010000188.1:0-9494 GCA_039185545.1 Actinomycetota bacterium | reverse complement strand
GTCGATCACGGAACCGTGTGACACCCCCGCGCGCATGATCATGGCGTGGAGTTCGCCTCGACCGTCGAGTTCGCCGCCGTCGCCCGCCGCATCAGCCGGGCCGCCCAGCGTCGCGGTCTCGTCGTGCCGAGTTTCCGGTGTCCGCCTCGTGTGGTCGGCGCCGATCGCACCATCCGGCGCCGGCCCGCTCGCACCGGGTCGTCCGAGGGCGTCGTCGTGTCCGTGCGAGTGAGGGATCGTCCTCGTGAAGCGGTCGTTGGCGACATGATCGAGGGCGTCGTGGTCGCCAACCGTCTCGGGTCACCCGAGGCCGATCGGTTGCGCACCGATCTGTGGTCTGTCGTCACCGCCGACGAGGCGACGGCCCACGTGGCGTAGCGGCCGACCGTCGCCGTGTTCGGCCGTTCGGCCGTCAGGCGCTGGCGGCGCGCACGGTGTCCTTGCCGCCCACCTTCGCCTCGTACAGAGCGTCGTCTGCTCGACGGAGCAGCGTGTGCGCTCCCTCGGCGGCGTTCCCGCTCCAGGCCACGCCGACCGACAGTGAGCACGGCACGCATCGGCCGTCGTCGAGGGTGACGCCCGATGCGAACATCTCGAGGATCCGCTGTCCGAGTTCGATCGCGTGTGATCGCCGGGCGAGTCGCGGAGCCACCACGAGGAACTCGTCGCCGCCCCATCGTCCGACCACGTCGACCGTGCGGGTCGCCAGGCGCAGTGCGTCGGCGACGGCCATCAGGACGCGGTCGCCGACGTCGTGGCCGAGCTCGTCGTTGATGACCTTGAAGTCGTCGACGTCGACGAACAGCAGCGAGAGGGAGCGGCCCGTGCGGTTCGATGCGGCGACCGCCTCGGCGAGTGCGGCCTCGAGATGACGGCGGTTGGCGAGTCCGGTCAGACCGTCGTGCAGTGCGAGGTGCTTGAACGACTCGCGCTCTCGCCGCAGTTCGGCCTCGAGTGCCCGACGCTTGATCAGGTCGGCGACGAGTCGGCCCAGGACCGTCGTCATCTCGACGCTCGATGAGGTGAATGCGCTGCGGTCGTCGAAGTTGTCGAGACTCACGAAGGCGACGGCCTCGCCGTCGGTCAACACCGGCGCCGACACGTTGGTCACGATCTCGTGGATGCGTCCCGCCTCGCGGAGCCACCGTCGCTTCGCCGGGTCGACCTCGGGTGACACGAGGTCGCGGTTGATCGTGGCCGACGGCTGTTCGACGTCGCGGAACATCTCGTGGACGAGGAGGTGGCGCTCCTGCAGCGCGGCGAGGTCGAAACCCTCTGCCGCGACGAAGTGGAACTCATCGGTCCCCGGTCGACGGAGGAGGATGCTCCCACCCTGGGCACCGGGGACGACCTCGACCGCTCGGCGGATGAACTCGCGGTAGAACTCGCGCTCGTCGTCGTGCTCGTGCGAGAGCTCGCTGAGCTCGAGGAGCGCAGTGCGGAACGCGTGCTGCTGCTCGGGAGTGGCCCCTGACGACTCGTCGGCGGCGGCGACGAGCTGGGCGACGAGGGTCGCGTCGTCGGCGCGCTGGACGTGCAATTCGAGGGCCGAGGGAAGTCCGTCGACGACCACGGTGACCGACTGGCGGAGGCTCGTCGCGGCGTCGCCGTCGGTGGCTTCGCGGATCGTCGCAGCGATGGCGGATCGTTCGAGCGGCGCCATCATGTCGACGAGAGGGCGACCGACGAGGTCATGCTCGGAGTCGAGGAGATCACTCGCGGCGCCGTTGTGCCAGCTGATCACACCGTCGCGATCGATGAGCATCGTCGCCAGCGGTGCGCGTGCCAGCAGCCCGATGGCGGCGCTGGTCGTCTGGCCCATACCTCTGAGGTCGGCGTCCGCCGTGGGGAGGTTGAGCATTCGCGGAGCGACACGGACACTTTCTTGACAGTCGGCTCGCAACTGTCGGCGGCTGTCGCATCGACCTCTCGTACGGTGTGGGATGCCGCCCGGGTGGCGAAACTGGCAGACGCGGGGGGCTTAAACCCCCCTGAATCGAGAGATTCGTGTGGGTTCGAGTCCCACCCCGGGCACCATCTAGCTGGTGTTTTCTTGGTTGAAGCACGACAGGTCCAGCAAACGAACACCCCGACGGTCACGAAAAGGTCACAGAACCCGCGTAGCCTGCCCAGATGGCACGGGGTTCGGTGACCAAGCGGCACGGCTCGTGGGGTTTCCGTGTCGACGCCGGCGTCGATCCCGAGACCGGAGCAAGGCGGCAGATCCGTCGCCAGGGCTTCCGGACGCGGCGGGAGGCCGAGGAGGCGCTCGCCGAACTGCAGAAGAACGTCATCGACGGCACCGTCGTGTCGTCGAGCAGCGTCCGCCTCGACGACTACCTCGACCAGTGGCTCGACGGGCTCGAAGCGCACGTCCGGCCGACCACTCACCACTCGTACGTCGTCGCGGTGAAGCGGCTTCGGAAGCACCTCGGCCGATACAAGCTGCAGTCGCTCACGCCGCTGCAGATCGAGGCCTTCTACGCCGACCTGCTCGACCGCGGTGGCCGCAACGGTCAGCCGCTCGCACCGAAGACGGTGAGGAACACTCATGTCGTGCTGCGGAAGGCGCTGGCCGACGCCGAGCGGCTCGGTCTGGTCGCTCGTAACGCTGCGGCAGCAGCTCGTGCTCCGAGGGCGACGCGTTCGGAGATGACGACGTGGACGTCCGACGAACTCAAGACGTTCACGGTCGCCGCACAGGGGTCGAGGTTGCGGCACGCGTTCTCGGTGCTCGCGCTGACCGGAATGCGCCGAGGCGAGGTGCTCGGGTTGAGGTGGAGCGATGTCGACTTCGACGCGTTCCAGATCGCGATCGTGCAGACGGTGACCGCGGTCAACGGCAAGCTCGCGATCGGCAAGCCGAAGACGGCCGGGAGCCGACGAACCGTCTACGTCCACGACGCCACGATCAAGGCGCTCCGCCAGCAGCGACAGCTCCAGGCCGAGGAGCGACTCGCTGCCGGGCCGGCGTGGGCCGACGACAACGACCTCGTCTTCAGGGCCCCGACAGGAGAGCCGGTGAGTCCGGACTCGTTCTCCCACCACTTCGAGAAGCTCGTCGCCGAGGCCGACGTGCCCCGGATCCGTCTCCACGATCTCCGCCACACGAACGCGACCCTGTCGCTGAAGGCCGGCGTTCACCCGAAGGTCGTGTCCGAGCGACTCGGACACTCGTCGATCGCGATCACCCTCGATCTCTACTCGCACGTCACGCCCGGCATCTCGCGAGAGGCGGCGGCGACGGTTGAGTCGATGATGTTCGACTGACGTCGACTGACTCAGCTCAGCCGCCGGCGATCGCAGACGCTCGGTCGAGCAGCTCGTCGATCGCCCGGGTTGGCACGACGATCCGTCCACCGAGACGGAGCGCCGGCAGCTCGCCCGACCGGACGCACTCGTACGCTGTCGTCCTCGAGATGCCGAGCACGGCCGCCGCCTGCGTGACGGTCATCGTTCGGGCGGTCGGCGTTGCGGTGTCGGTCATTGTTCGGGCCTCGCTCCGGGTCGTTGGTCGTTACCGTCGTAAAGGCAGCCGACTCCTCTCGGAGGGACGCGCCTGCGGGGCGCATGCGTCACCCGGCACGCTGCGAGGGCCGCAGATCAGCCGTCGGTCCGGGGCAGAGCGCCGCGAGCGCTCGTCTGCGTCAGGTCGGTGTCGGGGGCGGCCCGCCTCGCGGGGTCGTGCCTCGTGCGAGGTCGGCTCCAGGGGGTCGTGTGTCCGGGTGGCGAGAAGGGATGCACCTTTGCAGGTTCCCCTCGGGGAACCTGCGGGCCCGATCGTGCCCACCCGATCGGGAGGCGAAAGGCGCCCGCCGATCGCGGTGATCCGCCCGGAAGGCATGAGCCCCGGCCCGATGTGCGCCATCTGACCCGATCTGGTGCCCTGACCTGCGGTGATCGTGCGCGGAAGGTGATCAGTGCGGTGACCGCTCTTCCCAGTGGTTCGGGCGTCGACGTAGGCGATGAAGTACGGGAATCTCGCGATCGACGTTCGGCGCGTCCGCAGGTCCTCGGCAACGCCTTCGACAGGCGTCCCGGCATCCGGCCACCGGACGATCGCATCGATTGCACGATCGACTGCTGCGAGGAACACCAGCTCCAATCCGGCCGACTGCTGCTCGTACCACTCCGTCGCCTCCTCGAGCTCGGCGACGGCTTCGTCGACGAGGCGAACCTCGCGGCTCAACGTCCGAGGGAGTCGGCGAGTCGTTGGCGGACCGTCGCCCAACTCTCGGTGCTCGAAGCGCCTTCGATCACGTGCCGTGCTCGGCGCTCGATCTCGGTCGACCACAGCGATGAGACGTCTGTGTCGTCGTCGACCGCATTCGGTTCGAGGCTGACGAGCAACTCGGCGGCGAGCTCAGCGCGCTCGCCTTCAGGAAGGTTCATCGCCTCCCGTCGGAGATCTTCCGACTTGATCGCCATCGCGGAACGGTACCCCAACACTTGAGACGGCGGACGGAGTCGCTACGGAGCAGATCGCCGCTCGCGAAGCCGATCACGAACTTGAGTCGAGGTCACCTCGAACTGACATTCTGCTTTCAGCGTGCTGACCCGATACCGCGCGCCGAAGAAGGTCCGTGTACTGCAACGATGGAGGTGAGGCGGGGCCGCAGCTAACCGGCCCCGCAACGAGTCGATGACAGCCGACCCCGAACCTCGCTTCGACGCCGCCAACCCAGCCGTGTACGGCGCGTACCGGCTACCAATCGCGGTCGCCGCGCGCAAGGACGCGCTGGGCGTTCGCGCCACCGGCACGATCGGCGCAGCCCGCGTCGACGTGCGCGTCCCCGCCGACCAGGACGACACCGACGAACTCGACGTCGACGACTCCACCCTGATCGACTCCGCGCGCGATGGAGACTCGCTCGTGCTGCCCGTGACCGGACGGATCCTCACTGCGTGGGCTGCGACTCCGGAACACGGTGACAGCGACGACGATGGCGGCGACGCGCCCGAAGAGGGGATCGAGATTCGGAAGCTTCTGATCGGTGTCTTCGGCGCCGACTGCGACCTTGGCCCGGCCCGGCCTGGCGTTGCCGACAACGTGACCGCGCGGCTCGCCGACGAGTTGTTCAAGCACCTCAATCGCTGGCACGACACGTTCCGGTCGTGGATCGAGACATTTACGTTCCAGGACCTCGACCACGACCATCCGCGCTGGACCGCTCACGTCGAAGGTTCGGGCCTTGCGACGTTCGATGACGGCGGGACCCGCCTCGGGCACGGTGGAATCCTCCGCCTCGATTCGATATGGCCGACACCGGCGTCACGTGACGTTGTCGAACTCGCACTCACGAAGGCGTGTGCCGATGAGCCGCCGCCGCTCGCGCACCTGATGCTGCGCGACGCCCGCGCCGCGTACGACCGCGGTCAGATGCGCAAGGCGATCCTCGACGCTGCGACTGCAACCGAGCTGTCACTGACTCGGATCGCCGACGAGTGCGGGGTTACCCCGCGCCGACCGACGCTCGGCAGTCTCATCGCAGCGCTCGACGAAGCCGGCAGACTTGCCGACGGGGTCGCCGACAAGTTCCGCACGCTCGTGTTGCGGCCACGCAACAACGCGATCCACGACGGCACGATCACCCTGTCGGGGTGGGACACCGCTGAGGCGTGCAAGGCGGCGCAGAAGGCGGTGTGGCACGCGTTCCCGCTGTAGCGGACGCTCAGCTTGGCGGAACACGTGACGGGCCAGGGGCCGCTGACCTGGGTGCAACCAAATGTGACGGGATTGGCCACACCGGTCGTTCATGATGGGACCCGATGGCCGCTTCCGAGAATCCTGATGTGCAGTCGGTCCCGGTCGTCGATCGAGTCGTCGCGCAGCGAATCGTCGCCGAGCTCGGGGATCGTGCGGGTGGACGCGTCCTGAAGGGCCTGGGCACAGCCGCCCAGCTGATTCGACTCTCGGCCGAGGACGACGAGTTCCGTTTTGCAGAGAGCGCGGCTTACAACGTCCGTGAGGCGCTCGATTCGGTGGTTCGTGATCGACCGGGCGCCGAGGGCGGGCTTCGGACGGCGTTGGGTGCGTGGGAGCGATACAAGCTCGTGTGCGAACAGCCAGGCGCTGACGAGCCCGCTGCACGCGCTGAGTTGGGCTCGAAACTCGACGGGCTCGCACGGGATGGTCATCGTCAGGCGTTCATGACGAGGAAGCTGCTGGATTGGTTCAGGCAGCGGACCGGTGTCGGGCCGCTGGAGGGGGAGGATGACCCGACTGCTCAGTATCAGCGAGTCCGAGACACCTCTCAGGCCGTCCTTCATGCAGATGCTTCCGCAGCGGAAGTCCGCACGCTGTATGTCGACACCGTTGCTTGGTTCACTCGCCTGTTCGCGCCACCGAGCGACATCGCACGCCGACTCGGAGAGCTTGCCGCACTGCCGTTCACAATCGAACGGCTCGGTGAGCTTCGATCGCTGGCGCTGAACGGCAACCACGTTCGGCTGTTTCTCGAACGCTTGGCTGACCCGGCTTGGTTGGAACCCATGCGACGGGCCGGCCTCATCGGACTTCCCGTCGCCGGCGAGCCTTGGCCGGTCGCGGCGCTGACGACAGATGACCGGCGAGTCGCCGACGAGGTGGTCACTGAGGTCCTCGACCAGGCGGTGAAGGAATTGGTTTCCTTGCCCAAGGAGCAGCGCCCCGTCGCTGCGTTCGAGATCGCACGCACCGCGTGTTGGCTTGGGCGCGCCGGATACCCGGTCGTGGCCGAGCTTGCGCGGCAGTTTCCTGCCGATCACGGGGTGCGCGTACTTGCGGGAACGGCGTCGAAGGAGCTGGACGCGTCCGATCGGGCGCAGGTCGTGATCGCAGACGCTCTGATCGGCAACGAGCCTCGTCATGAAGGCGGACATCTGACGCAACGACTCATCGCACGACTGATCGACGGGCTGACGCCAGCCAATCTCGACGAGCGCTTCGAGTTGATCGCGCTCAAGCTCCGCCGACTCGCGAACGAGGAGCGGTTCCTGGCCTTGGACATCGCAGCGCTGTCGATCGAGGCGGACGACAGATCGGAGATGGTCCTCAACGTTGCGTGCCTCCTCTCCCGCGCGATCCCTCGTGCGAGAGAGCTCGGACTGGCGACACCAAGGATGCTCGACCTCGTCGGCATGCTCGAGGGTGAACTCGGCCAGCGGATGGTGTGTCAGGTCCTCGCCGGTGCCACTGACGTCGAGCGCCGAGCGAAGCTGCTTCATCTCGCCGAGCGGCTCGCCTCAGAGACCGCCACCGGCGACGATCGTGTGCTGATCGATGACCTCGCCCCGTTGGCCGGCGAGGAGACCGAGCTTCTGAGAGCGGCGTTCGGAGTTCCCCCTGCAGCACCGGTCGATCCGGACGGAGTCGGTCGTGACTCGGCGCGCGCGTGGCGATGGTCGATGCTCTTGCCGCCGTCGGTGCTTGCCGGATGGGAGGAAGCAATCGACGCCGTGACGCTCGTGCATGGCCCGCCTGACGTCGGCGCCCTCGACCGGCGGATGCCGATGTCCGGCGCAATGGTTGGGAGCTCACCGATTAGCCGGGATGAGCTTGCAGCGTTGGCGCCACTCGACGCCGCTTCGCGAGCGGCTCGATGGCGCCCCACTGCGGACGACCCATGGGGTGTCAGTGCCCGTGAGCTCGGGCGGACGATCCAGGTGCTTGCGAGCGAGCGTCCGGAGGACTGGGCCGAGGACCCCGTAGCGATTGTCACGGCGATGCGCGAACCGGTGTACGTCGACCACTACCTGAGAGCACTCCAGACGAACGCAGCACGAATCGTCGACCGCGCGCCTGCAGTCATTGCCGCGATCACACTCGTGACGACGGAGCGATGGGACCCGACACCGATCGGGAGAGATGGCTTCGAGTTCGAGGACAGCTGGTCGCAGGTCGACGTCTCCGCCGTCGAACTCATCGACGCACTCGCGGATGCAGACGCCGAACTGAACGACGATCTCGCCGGCTGCTGGAAACTCGCACTCGAGCTGGCAAGCGATCGACCCGACGATGTGCGCCCAGCCGACCAATACCTCGACTCGGAGGGGCACGACGACCCTCTTCACCACGCGATCAACAGCCGTCACGGCCGGGGCCTGCAGGCCGCAATCGCGTTGGGCGGCTGGGAGTTCCGTCGAACAGGCGCAGCAAGTGAGCGCTTGAAGACGATGCTCACGGCGGTGTTGTCCGTCGATGGCGCTGTCGGACTCCAACTCCGAGCTGTCATCGCGGCGAGCCGCCCCTTCATAGAAGCGATCGCGAGCGCGTGGCTCGACCAACACGACGCCCGGCTGTTCGACGATGCGCTCGGGCCGGTCACGTTCGACCAGACAGTCAAGTATTCACGCCCGACGCCGATCTTGTTCGAGCGCTCGCTCGACAGGCTGCTGGGGGCGGCTCGCCGCGGCACCCACAACGCCGTCGCTTGGCTACTCATTGCCTATCTCTGGGAGGTTCCCGGGTACTCCTTCGACAGCATCATCGAAGGGCTGAAGGGGGACGAGCGGGCACTCACCGAGGCCGCCAGCGAAATCGCTCGTCTCTCTCTCGACATCTCGGCGGAACAGAGCGAGATCGCCGAACGTGGCGTGACGTTCTGGACGAAGCTCCTCGACCGTGCCGGCGACGGCGTGCCTGGTGACGCACTTGTCGGGTCGGGCCGGTGGGCGCTCGAAGGTCACTCGGTGCCCATCCGCTGGCTAGAGCTGACTGAACGAACTGTTGAAATCACAGACGGCGTGATCGACTGCGCGTGGGAGGTGGCTCAGCGGTGCCGGGATCTGCAGCCCGAGCCAGCCGGCCTACGGATCTTGGCGGCCATTGCTCGGCACGGTGAGCCTTGGGAGAGACAACACATCGAGGAGATCGGCGTCGAAGCCCTGCGTGCAGCATCCGCAGCTGGGCTCAACGACGACTCGTTCCACACCCTGCGTGAGCTCCTCGTCCAACGCGGACGGCACGACGCAGCCGAAGTCACTCCACCCGACTAGCGCAACGCGCAGACGTTGCGGTCCAGTGAGGCCACATCGATGGGGGCGGCGGGCGTCAGCGGTGGTCGTCGATGCCAGTAGCGGAGCACGATCCTCCGCTCCTTCCGCGAACTCGATGGCATCCAGAATGAGCACCCACAGGGCGCGTCCCTGAACCGATCAGAAGGTCGCGACCGAGCATCTCGATGCTTCGCTGACACCCGGCGCGAGACGCGATCAGCCCCGATCGACATCGGCGTCGGCCAAGCCGGTCGCTCCCTTGGGGATGTCCGATCCGCTCTTCGTGGGCTCGATAGGTTCGAACGCTGAATCTAGGCAGCCCGTGTTCCCCAATGCGGTCTGAGTTCGTGGTGGCGTCGCGACTCCGCTGATCCGAACGCGTCGAGCGCATCTCGTCGATCTCCCCATCCCAGGGCCGGTCGCCTGTTGAGGCGATCCGAAGATGCCGAGCACGGGGTCGCTGTCCTACCCAGGACCCAACGTCACCGCGTGCGATAGCCCGGCCCGAGTAGGCCGGG
>JBCDAK010000187.1:0-9549 GCA_039185545.1 Actinomycetota bacterium | reverse complement strand
GCCGCATGGTCGCAGCGGGCGAGTGGAAGGATTACGGCATCTCGCATCTACGCGACGCGGCCGTCTTCTGCGTCTTTCGCCGCACCTCCCAGCCGATGGACACCACGTCACCGGCGATCTCGTCGTACCGAGCAGTCGAGCTGGTCACCGACCCCGATCGGGCGAACAGCTCGACGGCGCCGGCGTCGAAGTCAGAACGGATCGCTGTCGTCGCGACTCCCGATCGGACCGCTGCTTCGGCTTCCAGCGAGACGGCGCCACCATCGATCGTCAGCAGGTCGATCTCGGTTCCGTCCGCCAGCGGGTTGCCGAACGCATCCGTCGGCAGAGCCAGACCCATGGTCGAGTCCTCGCCGTCGGCGGTGATGGTCGTCGGTCCGACCGCGACATCGATGGCGGCGACCTGCGAGGGGGAGACGATCACCGTCGCAGTCGATTCGCCGGAGTCGATGCGGAGAGCTCCGGACAGCGTGGTCAACCGAGGAGGGATGTCGATCTCCGCGATCCCTCCGGCGACGTCGACCTCGATCGTCGTCGCGGCCAGCGCATCGGAGACGACGAGATCGAACGGGCCGTCGCCGTCCGTGGAGATCGTGAGCGTGATCGCCTCCCCGGCGATCGCTCCTGCCGGGGCATCGATGTCGATCACGAAGGCGGTGGTGGCGGTGGCCCGGTCGTCGGCCCCGCACGCCACGACACCCGGAGTGGCAGCGATGATCGGGAGAGCGCGGACCAACGAACGGCGAGACCGTGAGCCGATGCCGCTCACAGCGGGACCTCGCGCTCGAAGCTCGTGACGTCGAGTCGAACGGCCACGATGGCTTCGCCCCCGATCTCGATCGCCGCAGGCCGAATGTCGATGAGCCCCGCGACCGCGATGAGGCCGGCGGAGTCATCGCCCTCGCGACTGTCGGTCAGACGCAGCGGATGCTCGGAGAACTCGACCTCGGGGTCTGCGAGAGTCCACTCCGTGGTCGCCGTTGACCGCGGGGTGATCGCCGCCGGTACCCAGTGGTGATCGACCCACACGACGTCCCCTGCAGCATCGAGGTACGTCGCGGTGATGCGAGCGACCGTCGCCGACGTGGAGGCGTCGTTGCGGACGGTCGCCTCGATCGTTCCTCGAGCGGGATCGATCGTGGCGGCATCGACGTGAACGGTCGGGCTGACGCGTCCACCGGCGACGACGGCACGTGCGGCCACCTGAACCGATGCCACCTCGTCGTCGATGACCGGTGCCGAGTATGCCATCGGGTCGAAGTCGCCCGCCGCCGGGTCGTTGCGGTCGACGGAGCCGGCGCGCCCCTCCACGTCGATGCGGAAGGCGACCGTCTCACCGGGCAGGACCCGCTTGATCGTCGATTGTCCAGCGTCGTAGCGGGCGAGGACCTGTCCCTCGGGCGACCGCAACGTGGCTGACACCGTGAGATCGGCTGTGTCGGCGTCGCGGTTCGTCACCGATCCCACCACGATCCACCGTTCGCCGTGGCGGACGGTCCGAACGGAACCGAGGTCGACGATCGGACGATCGAGGAGCCTCGAGATCGAGGAACTGTCGCCGCCCACGAACGCGATGGGCAGAACCGCCTCGACGTCCGCCCTCGTCGAGATCGTCCCGGTGCTCGATGGCGACGGAGGAGCATCGGGGAGGAGGAACCAGTCGGGTCCGCGGCGAACCAGCTCGTGGCGGACCTCGACCGCGTACTCGGTGACGGCGGTGACGTACACGAGCTCCACGTCGGCGGCCGCGGTGTCGCCCGAGATCGTCACGTCGCTCGTGACGGAGTCGAGTTCGGCGTACCCGGCGAGCAGTCCGTCGCGAAGGCTGACCTCGAGGAGGTAGTCGGCGAGATCCGGGCGCGCGTCGGGATCGAGAATCGCGTGCGCGGAAGTGAACCGCTGGAAGTCGAGAGCGTCGTAGTACTCGGTGATCCGCTCGGCCGGGGTGGCGGATCGGCCGTCGACGAACGCCCGCCCGCCGACTGCCGCGCCGGCGACGATCACGAGGACCGCAGTCCCGCGGACGACGGCGACGCCGATGGGAGCGGCGATCGAGCGGGCCCTGCTCGCCGCAGCCACGAGCGGCTCCCACGGGACACGATCGGCGACGAGTCGCGGATCGTCGCGCAGACGGTCGGCGGTCCGAGCGAGCCGCCGATCGACCGGACGTAGCGGTCCGGCGACCCGGCGCGCAGGTCGCTCGAATCGTCGGAAACGTCGGGGGAGGGGACGACCGATCGCGAACCAGGCGAGCGTCGTCATGCCGGCGCCGACCGAGGTCAGGGGGAGCACGCCCCACATCGCACGTTGCCAGTCGGGGATCTCGGCGACAGGGAGGACGTCGGGCAGCGGCGGGACGTCGGCCCGCTCCCATACCTCGACCTCGTCGGGGAGCGTGCCGATCCGTCGCCAACCCGTCGCCCAGAGCAACGGGTCGTAGAAACGGTCGACCGAGAACACGAACTTCAGGTGGTAGGTCGACGGATTCGTGAGGAATTGCTGGAGCGAACCGATCCCGGGGACGCCGCGGTACTTGGCGCCCTCGAGCCGTTCGACGGAGCGCGTGGTGAGCTCCGGCAGTCGACGAGCCGAGTGATAGTTGCCGTCGACCGTCGCCGCAGTGGTGTTGGCCGCGATCCAGGCCATCTGATCTCCGAAGCCGAGGGTCAGGTAGCGCCACCGATCGTGATCGTCCTTCTCGAGGAACGAGACGATCGGATCCGGGTCGATCGCGGCCGGTTGGAACGGTCGGTGGGCGGTGAGGGTGGCCGAGAACACACATCCGCCGAGGGCGGACAGCATCACGAAGGACAGCGCCAGCGGCCGGCCGACGTTGCCGAGTGCGGCGGTGACGAGTCGACCGAGCCCTCCGGAACGCAGGCTCTCGACCGCCCATCCGACGAACGGCAGGATCGCGATGGTGGCCCAGATCGTGAAGCGATCGAGCGTCAGAATGTCGAACGCGCCGCCGAGCACTGCGCGCGGGATCGGCGTGGTCCCGCCCGTGCCGAGGAGCGCGAGCAGACCGGTCGATGCCGCGAGTGGCCAGCCCCGACCGAACGTCGCCCGGGCGAGTGCGACCGGTACCAGGATCAGGATGCCGAGCCAGGGGACGACCCAGAAGACGAGGCCGGCCGCCCGGTCGTCGAGGAAGTCGTGACGGCTTGCGTGCGGGATCGGGACCTGCACGATCGGATCACTGCTCGACCAGAGCCAGTAGGGCAGCACGACGATGATCAACGTGGCGACCGCCAGCGCGCCGAGTCCGACGACGCGGGTGATGGGTCGAAGGATCCGCCGGAGTCGGCGTGCGGCGGAGGGCAGCAGGAGATCCCGGTGGAACTCCGAACCATGCCCGGCCGGTTCTCCGGGGAGGGGAACGCGCCACCGGTCGAGGAGAGCTCGCACCGCGACGGGGCCGGTGAAGAACACGCTGCCGAAGAGCGTCGTGACGTGGTGTCCCGCCGTGGTCGCCGCCAGCAGCGCGATGGCGCTCGCCAGCTCCGACCGTCCGCCGTCGCGAATCCATCGGAAGATCGACGGTTGGGCGTGGAGCAGGAACCCGAGGGCGAACGTCGTCGGCAGCTGACCGAACGTGTGGACGACCTCGGCGAGAGACGACGACACTGCCGCGAACACGGCAGCCCACCCCGCAGCCGTGCGGGAGACCCACAGCAGGGAGAACCGGTAAACGCCGACGACCAGGTTCGCGATGGCCGAAAGCATGATGAGGACGAACGCCCATTGCAGACCGACGAGCCCGGACAGCATCCCGATGCCCTGGTGTGTCGCCGGCGGGTAGCTGGCCACCGTGAAGCCGGTGTACCAGCGAGGTTCCCAGGTGCTGAACCAGTCCCGGGCGTAGTGGTCGCCGAAGAAGATGTGCACCCATGCGTCGTAGGTGTCCCGGAAGCTGCCCGACGCGAGCAGTGCGCCGTGGAGGAGCACCGCAAGGCCGACCGCCCATCTCAGGCGTGGGTCGTTGCGAGTGGTCGTCGCCGCGGTCACGTCGCCACGGTGACGACGTGGGGTCCACGGCGGATCTGGCGAAGATCAAGCGGAGATCAGGTCGTCGACATCTCAGCCCACCGCGGGGCGATCAGACCGCCATGGCGTAGCCGACGCCGCGCACCGTTCGGATGCGGCTGGGCGGCCCGTCATCGATCTTCTTCCGCAGGTTCGCGATGTGGACGTCGACCACGTGGTCGTCGCCGACGTAGTCGTCGCCCCAGACCTCTTGGAGCAGTGTCCCGCGCGAGAGGACCGACCCGGGGCGCGCGGAGAGTGCGTCGAGGAGGTCGAACTCGATCTTGGTGAGTTCCGGCCGTCGGTCACCGATGGTCACGCTGCGCGTGTCGGGGTCGAGAACGAGACCACCGACGTCGCGTCGCTGGCCGGCGACCTCGTCGCGCTGGCGGATTCGTCCCAGGAGAGCGTTCACCCGGGCCGCGAGTTCGCGGGGGGAGAACGGCTTGGCCACGTAGTCGTCTGCTCCGAGCCGGAATCCGATGAGCTTGTCGACCTCGTCGTCGCGCCCGGTGAGCATCAGGACGAATGCGTCCGACGACTCACGGATCTCGCGGCACAGGTCGAGACCGTCCCCGTCGGGGAGCGTCAGATCGAGCACGACCAGATCGGGCGACGTGGAGCGCAGGTGCTGACGCGCCGCGTCGAGAGTCGGGGCCGTCGAGACCTGATGCCCATCGGAGCGGAGCGCCGCCGTGACGAGTTGGGCGAATTCCGGGGCGTCCTCGACGACGAGCACTCGTCCCTGCACCACCTCGCGAGTCTCGCACGGCGGTCGGCTCGGTGCGGGGACGCAACGACACGGCCGCGACCGAGCGCGAGGATCAGGCCCGCTGGGCGACGTCGTCGAGAGTTCCGACCGCGGTGCGGCCGTCGGCCGTGAGCGTGAGGATCTCGGCGCCGGCATCGGTGACGAGGACGGTGTGCTCGAACTGAGCGGAGATGCGGTTGTCGTCGGCATGCTCGGTCCAGCCGTCGGGGGCGGTGTGGAACGTCGGCCGACCGGAGGTGAGCATCGGTTCGACCGTGAGCGTCATGCCGGGGATCGCGACGCGGTCATCGCCGGGCTCGATGCAGTGGTGGACGTGGAGCTCGGTGTGGAACGTCTCGCCGATGCCGTGACCGCCGTACTCGCGGATCACGCCGTAGCCGCGGGAGGCGGCGAACGGTTCGATCGCCTCGGCGATGCGACGGAGCGGTTCGTGCGGGCGGATGGCGGCGATGCCGCGCAGCGTCGCCTCCCGGGTCGTCTCGATCAGGCCGTCGATCGCCCGATCGGTGCGGCCTGCCACGAACATCGCAGAGTTGTCTCCATGCATGCCCTCGACGTACGCAGTGACGTCGATGTTGACGACGTCTCCATCGGCGAGTGGTCGGGAGTCGGGGATGCCGTGACAGACCACGCCGTTGACCGAGGTGCAGATCGACTTGATGTAGGGCTGCTTGGAATGGCTCGGATAGCCGAGGGTGCTGGGATACGCGCCGAGATCGACGTAGGCGTCGTGAGCGACCGCGTCGAGTTCGTCGGTGGTGATGCCCACGTCGACGGCGGCCCCCGTGCGCACGAGGACCTCGGCCGCGACCTCGCACGCACGCCGGTGCCGCCGGAGCGACTCTGCGTCATGGAGTCGGGTCCGGCGCGAGGTTCCGACGACGCCGGTCGTCGCGTAGTCGGGTCGGGCGACCGAGTCGGGGACCTCGCGCACGGGTGACACGACGCCGAGCTCGACCGGTGACCGCTCGAGCAGTCGACGATCGCCGTGACACCGCTTGTGCTTGTCGCCGCTCCCGCACCAGCACCGATCGTTGGAACGAAGGCGGGTCGGCCGAGCCACGGGGGCAGTCTACGGGTGGAAACTCCCGGGTGTCTACAGGTCGAGACCCGACGGGTACGATCACCTCGTGGCGCCGATGGTCAACACCGATGAACTGATCGACGCTCGGGGGCTCGCGGACCTCATCGGCCTCTCGCATCCGAACAGCGTCAGCTTGTATCAGCGTCGTTATCCCGAGATGCCGCGGCCGGTCATCGACCTCGGGCGCGGGCGACCCAAGCTGTGGGTTCGACCCGACATCGAGTCCTGGCTCGCCCGCCGCTGAGCGCGAGTCGGCGGCGCCCGACGTTCGTCAGTCGCGGAGCCCGAGCCGCTCGATCAACCGAGCTCGCTTCGCGAGCCACCATCCAGCTTCCTCGGGCCATGATGCGTGACCGTCGCCGGCGCCGAGGGTGGCCTCGGCGTGGAGCGACCAGTTCGGATCGTCCAGGATCTCGCGGGCGAGAGCGACCATGTCCGCGCTCCCGTCGGAGATGACGGAGTCGCAGTACTGCGGATCCCACAGGAACCCGACGGCCGTCGTCGCGATGTCGGCGTCGGCGCGGATCCGGCGCGCGAACGGAACCTGGAAGCCCTCCTCGATGTTCATCCGAACCGGACGCTCGCGCCCGCCGATCCCGCCGGTCGAGCAGTCGATCATGTCGACTCCCGCCGCCTTGAGCTCCCGCGCCGTTTCGACGCTGTCGGACACCTCGATGCCTCCGTCGACCCAGTCGGTTGCGGACAGCCGGAACGACAGTGGCAGATCCTCGGGCCAGTGCGCGCGAATCGAGTGAGCGACCTCGACCGCGAAGCGATTCCTGTTGGCTGCGGAGCCGCCCCAGCGGTCGCCCCGGTGATTCGCGATCGGCGAGAGGAACTGATGAATCAGGAATCCGTGGGCCGCATAGACCTCGATGATCTTCGCCCCGGCGTCCCGCGCGCGGCGGGCCGCGAGCCCGAATGCCTCGATCGTCTCCGCGATGTGGTCGTCGGTCATGTCGACGGGCGTCGGCCATCCGTCGGCGTAGGGGAGAGCGGACGGAGCGATCGCCGGCCAGGGAGCCTCTCCGCGCAGCTCGCGGTCGTCGTCGTCGACGGGAGTCTCACCGTGCCACGGGCGCCGTTCCGACGCCTTGCGGCCGGCGTGACCCAATTGCACCCCCGGCACCGACCCCTCGCGCTCGATGAAGGCGAGGACCCGAGCGAGGCCGTCGACCTGCTCGTCGTTCCACAGCCCGAGGTCGCCGTGGGTCCGCCGTCCGGCTTCGGTCACGGCCGTCGCCTCGGTGAACACGAGGCCCGCTCGGCCCAGCGCGAACCGACCGAGGTGCACGAGATGCCAATCGTTGACCTCGCCCCGCTCCGCCCGGTACTGACTCATCGGCGAGACGGCGATCCGGTTCGCGAACGTCACGCCCCGCAACTCGTAGGGCGAGAACAAGTCCATGAACCGCGCACCCTAGGGCGAGGACTCTCACCTCGTTCTCGCGATCGTCCGGTTCACTTCGGGGGATGCCCGTCGTGATCCCGTCTCGCCACCGTGGCCCCGCCGCGGCCGTGCGTGCGGTGATGGCGGCCGTGGTCGTCCTGCTCGTGGCGAGCGTCGGTCTGCCGGCCTCGACAGCGCAGGCCGACCAGGACATCGTGTTCGACGGCGCTGGGGACGCTCGACAGATCAGTCTGATCGGCGACTCGACGCTCGCAGGTGTCCGCTGGTACGACGACTACGGCGACCTGCGTCGGTACAACTTCGTCCTCAACGCCGAGTCGTGCCGGCGCACGGTCGAGCAGTCGTGCATCAGCCGAGAGGGGTATCGCTCGGCGAACGTCCTCTCGACGATGCGGTCACTCGATGGCGAGTTGGGCGAGCTCCTCGTCGTGATGACGGGATACAACGATCCGGTCTGGTCGATCGACGAGGCGATCGCCGAGGTCACCGCCGAAGCGCGCCGGCAGGGGGTCGATCACGTCCTTTGGCTGACGCTGCGCACGAGTTTCGATGTCGACTACAGCGACCCTCAGGAACAGTCGAGCATCGACACGTTCCGGGAGTACAACGACCAACTCCTCGACGCCGCGGAGGCATCGGGAGGATTCCTCCAGCTCGCCGACTGGGGTGCGTATTCGTTCGGTGCGACCGACTGGTTCGAGTACGACGGCGTGCACCTCACGCCGGCCGGCGTCGATGCGTTGACCGGTTTCCTCGCCGAGGCGATCGATCGTGTCCTCGCCGGAGATGAGAACGCGATCGTGTCGACGTCGTGGACCGTGCTGGTCCCCGGGGCCGAGGGCCCGACGGTCTCCGCGGTCCAGGAGGCGATGATCGAGGCGGGGATCGACGTCCCTGGCGGTGCCGACGGCGTCTATGGCAACGACACCATGGCCGCCGTCGCCGAGTTCCAGCGTCGCACCGGTGATCTGCAGGTGACCGGTGCGGTCGATGCGTCGACGGCGCGCGCGCTCGGTGTCGACCTCGGCGCCGGCGCATCGGACGCCGACGACCTCGCATCTCCTGACGACCAGCCCGTCGAGTCGCCTCCGGCGGTCGCGCCGCCCGGAGAGATCGCCGAGTCCGCCGAAGCAACAGGCGACGGGGTGTCGGACGGCATCATCCCTCTTCCGTCGACGCCGGCGACCGAGGAGGGATCACGGCTGATGTCGGGCTGGTTCCTGGCGCTCGCCGTGATCGTCGCGCTGGTCGGCGCCGTGATCCTGCGACGCCGTCACGTCGTCGCCCGGCGCCGAGCCATCCGCTCCGGTCCGACCGGCTGACCGGCCGATCGGCCGTGGTGGTCGGACACTGTCCGTTTCCGCCCGGGCCAGATCCGGACACTGTCCGTTTCCGCCCGGGCCAGATGCGGACACCGGTCGACGGCACAGGCGGGCGTCAGCCGAAGAGATCGCTGACGGCGGCGGGCGGGCCGTCGGCAGCATCGACGGCGAGGTCCGCAGAGTTGGCGGCACCCGCGAACCGATCGATCCCGAGCCGTCGACGATCGTCGACCGATGCACCGAAGAGTCCGGCGTCGAGCTGGATGCCGGTTCCGTCGGCCACCCGGACGAGCCCGTTGAAGATCGCGATGGTGGCAGCAGCGTCACGTGTGGCCTCGGAGCCGATCATCTTGGTCAACCGATCTCGGGCCTGCGACACCTCGTCGTCGGACGCCTCTGACTCGACGGCGTTGGCGAAGGCGAGCAACTCGCGGCTGTGGGGGATCCCGACGTCGCCGACGAACGTCGGGTCGAGCGATGCGTCGAGGTCGACGGTCAGGCCGTTGGCGTCGCCGCTCGCACGGAGCAGCGCGGTGTGGGCGGCCGTTCAATAGAAGCACTGGCTGAGCGTCGTCGTGCGCGTGGCGACCAGCTCCGTCTGCGGACGGCTCAGTGGGAACTCCCACCGGAGGTTCATGAACTCGGTACCGCGCGAGTAGTGCGAGTCGACCAGACCTCGCCATGCGTCGTTGGTCCGGGGGACGAGGCTCAACGTCCGACTCACGTTGGCCCGCGTCGGCCCGACGGACTGGCTCACCCACGCTCCGACGTCGCCGACGTCGTCGGGCCGGACACGAGCAGGCGAGCCGGCTCGCTCGTCGGGCAGCGGTCGTTCCGGCCGGCCCAGGGCCCCTTGGGGGCCTGGAGCCGAGCAGCGGCGTCGGCGGCCTCGGTGAACCACTGGAGCCGCGGGTGGCCGGCGTACCGCTCGGCG
>JBCDAK010000186.1:0-9552 GCA_039185545.1 Actinomycetota bacterium | reverse complement strand
CTGACGCCACCGCGACCCGTCCGAACTGTCCGGATGTGGCCCGGGCGAAAGCGGACAGTGTCCGTAGGTGGCCCGGGCGAAAGCGGACAGTGTCCGGATCTGGCCCGGGCGGAAGCGGACAGTGTCCGGATCTGGCCCGGGCGGAAGCGGACAGTCCCACGCGCGGCGAGGGAAGCGCCAGCGACGAGCCGCACGCGTCGCGAGGAGGAAGCGAAGCGGACGACGAGGGAGCCGCCAGAATGGGTGGATGCTCATCGATGAGATCCGGTCGCAGTTGACGGCAGCGACGAAGGCGAAGGACGCCGACCGGCTGCGCGTGCTCCGCTCGGTGCTGGCGGCGGTCCAGGAGGCCGAGGTCGCCGGGTCCGAGGCGACGACGCTCGACGATGCCGGGATCCAGAAGGTGCTGGCTGCTCAGATCAAGCGTCGTGCCGACGCCGCGGAGGCGTACGACGAGGGTGACCGTGGCGATCGTGCTGCGACGGAGCGTGCCGAGATCGCCGTCATCGAGGAATTCCTCCCCGCTGCGCTGAGCGACGAGGAGCTCGACGCCGTGATCGACGCCGTGTTCGCCGAGGGGGGCTTCGACGGCCCGAAGGCGATGGGGCCGGCCATGAAGGCCGTCAACGGCGCCCTCGCGTCGCAGGACCTGTCGTCACGCGTCGAAGGACGCCGCGTCGCCGACGCCGTGAAGTCGCGCCTGGCCTGACACGAGACAACCGGTGTCAGACACCGGTTGTCTCGATTCCTGCCATCACGATCACACGTTCGAGCGTCCGGGGGTCGGTCGGGCGTAGACTCGTCATTCGGCTCGAGACAGCGACGTCCGGGCGTCCTCAACGGTGAGGACCACCACTCGTGGGTGCGGGAGTGATGTCATCGATGACATCGGCGGAACTCTCGACCCTTGGTCCAGCGACGGGTTCGCCCGTCCCGAACGGAAGGATGCCGCGCCAATGCGCGAACCGATGCGTCATGCACCCGGAGCGACCGGTCTCTACGACCCTCGTCACGAGCACGACTCGTGTGGTGTCTCCTTCGTCGCCAACCTGAAGGGCGAGGCGAGCAACGACCTCGTCGTGACCGGTCTGCGCGCCCTGACGAATCTCGAGCATCGCGGTGCGACGGGCGCCGAGCCCGACACCGGTGACGGCGCCGGCATCCTCATCCAGGTCCCCGACGCGCTCTACCGCGACGTGGTCGACTTCGATCTGCCGCCCGCCGGCGCGTACGCGACCGGCATCGCCTTCCTCCCCGGCGACGAGGTCGCGTGCGAGAAGGCGATGGCGTCCATCGACGCCACGGTCGAGGAGGTCGGCCTGACCGTCCTCGGGTGGCGCGACCTGCCGATCGATCCCGAGTGCCTCGGTGCGACGTCGCGCGCCGCGATGCCGGCGTTCCGCCAGCTGTTCGTGTCCGATCCGCGGGGTACGACGGGCCTCGACCTCGACCGCAAGGCGTTCGTCGCCCGCAAGCGCACCCGACGGGAGCTCGTCGGCGAACTCGAGACGTACTTCGCCAGCCTCTCGTCGCGAACCATCGTCTACAAGGGGATGCTCACCACGCCGCAGCTGAGCGATTTCTTCGACGACCTCACCGATCCGCGCATCGAGTCGGCGCTGCTGCTCGTGCACTCACGGTTCTCGACCAACACGTTCCCGTCGTGGCCGCTCGCCCATCCGTACCGCTTCGTCGCCCACAACGGCGAGATCAACACGGTGCAGGGCAACCAGAACTGGATGCGGGCGCGCGAGGCGATGCTCGAGTCCGATGCGCTCCCCGGCGTCGATCGTGCGTTCCCCATCTGCACGCCGGGGTCGTCCGACACGGCCCGCTTCGACGAGGTCCTCGAGCTCCTGCATCTCGGCGGGTACCCGATCCACCACGCGGTCATGATGATGATCCCGTCGGCCTGGGAGAACGATGCGACGATGTCGCCCGAGCTGCGCGACTTCTTCCGCTTCCATGCGTCGATGATGGAGCCGTGGGACGGCCCGGCGAGCGTCACCTTCACCGACGGTGACGTGATCGGTGCGGTCCTCGATCGCAACGGTCTCCGACCGAGCCGCTACTGGGTGACCGACGACGATCTCGTGGTCATGGCGTCCGAGGTGGGCGTGATCGACGTCGACCCGACCAAGGTGGTCGCCAAGGGTCGTCTGCAGCCGGGGAAGATGTTCCTGATCGACACCAACGAGGGCCGCATCGTCGACGACGCCGAGATCAAGGCCGAGCTCGCTGGCGAGCACCCCTACGGCCAGTGGCTCGCCGACGGTCTCGTCAACCTGCCCGACCTGCCCGACCGGGAACACGTCGTGTTCAGCCACGACAGCGTGCTGCGACGTCAGCAGATGTTCGGGTACACCCACGAGGAGCTGAAGATCCTGCTCGCGCCGATGGCTCTGCGCGGCATGGAGGCGCTCGGATCGATGGGTACCGACACGCCGCTCGCCGTGTTGTCCGAGCGTCCTCGCCTGGTGTTCGACTACTTCAAGCAGCTGTTCGCGCAGGTCACGAACCCGCCTCTCGACGCGATCCGCGAGGAGATCGTCACCTCGGTGGCGTCGACGATCGGGCCCGAGCAGAACCTGCTCGAGCCGGGTCCGGCGAGTTGTCGACAGCTCGCCCTGCCGACACCGATCATCGACAACGACGAGCTGGCGAAGATCATCCACATCGACGACGACGGCCAGTTCCCGGGCCTGCGCTGCAAGGTGCTGTCGGGCCTCTATCGGGTCGAGGACGGCGGCGACGGACTCCGGTCTGCACTCGGGCGCGTGTGCGCCGAGGCGTCGCAGGCCATCGAGGACGGAGCTCGCGTGCTCGTCCTGTCCGATCGCAATGCCGACTCGGTCGACGCTCCGATCCCGTCGCTGCTCCTCACCGCCGCCGTGCACCACCATCTCGTGCGCACCAAACAGCGGACCATGACCGGTCTGGTCGTCGAAGCCGGCGATGCCCGCGAGGTGCACCACATGGCGCTCCTCATCGGGTACGGCGCCGGGGCGATCAACCCGTACCTCGCCTTCGAGTCGATCGAGGATCTCATCACCGAGGGTCTGCACGGCCTCGAAGGGATCGACCCGCACACGGCGATCCGCAACTACATCAAGGCGTGCAACAAGGGCGTCCTGAAGGTCATGTCGAAGATGGGCGTGTCGACCGTGGCGTCGTACACCGGAGCCCAGATCTTCGAGGCGATCGGCCTCGGCGACGAGCTCGTCGAGCAGCACTTCACCGGCACGGTGTCGAAGCTCGGCGGGATCGGTCTCGACGAGATCGCCCGGGAGGTGGCGGCCCGTCACGCCATGGCCAACCCGAAGCGGCCCGAGGATCGGGCGCACCGCAAGCTCGAGCTGGGCGGCGAGTACCAGTGGCGTCGCGAGGGCGAATTGCACCTGTTCAACCCTGAGACCGTGTACCGGCTCCAGCACTCCACGAGGGCCGGTCGGTACGACGTGTTCAAGGAGTACACGGCCTCGGTCGACGACCAGTCGAAGAAGCTGATGACACTCCGCGGATTGTTCGAGCTGTCGTCGGGAGATCGTTCGTCGATTCCGATCGACGAGGTCGAGCCGATCAGCGAGATCGTGAAGCGATTCTCGACGGGCGCCATGTCGTACGGGTCGATCTCGGCCGAGGCGCACGAGACGCTGGCGATCGCCATGAACCGGCTCGGTGCCAAGTCGAACACCGGCGAGGGCGGCGAGGACGCCGAGCGTCTCTACGACCCCGAACGGCGCTCGTCGATCAAGCAGGTTGCGTCCGGGCGATTCGGCGTCACCGCCGAGTACCTCACGAACTCCGACGACATCCAGATCAAGATGGCGCAGGGTGCCAAGCCCGGCGAGGGCGGCCAGCTGCCCGGCCACAAGGTGTACCCGTGGATCGCGAAGACCCGGCACTCCACCCCGGGCGTGGGGCTCATCAGCCCGCCGCCGCACCACGACATCTATTCGATCGAAGACCTCAAGCAGCTCATCCACGACCTGAAGAACGCCAACCCCGAGGCGCGGATCCACGTGAAGCTCGTCGCCGAGACCGGCGTCGGCACGGTGGCCGCGGGTGTGTCGAAGGCCAAGGCCGACGTCGTCCTCATCTCGGGCCACGACGGCGGCACGGGCGCCAGCCCGCTCACCTCGCTCAAGCACGCGGGTGGGCCGTGGGAACTCGGGCTCGCCGAGACGCAACAGACGCTGATGCTCAACGGCCTCCGCGACCGCATCGTCGTACAGACCGACGGTCAGATGAAGACCGGCCGAGACGTCGTCATCGCCGCTCTCCTCGGCGCCGAGGAGTACGGATTCGCCACGGCGCCGCTCGTGGTGTCGGGCTGCATCATGATGCGCGTCTGTCACCTCGACACGTGCCCGGTCGGCATCGCGACGCAGAACCCCACGCTCCGCGAGAGGTTCTCGGGCAAGGCCGACTTCGTCGTGAACTTCTTCGAGTACATCGCCGAGGAGGTCCGTGAGTACATGGCCGAGCTCGGGTTCCGCACGCTCGACGAGATGATCGGTCACGTCGAGTGCCTCGACACTCGTGCGGCGGTCGATCACTGGAAGGCGTCGGGCCTCGACATCGGCCCGATCCTCGAGGTGCCGCAGAACCCGTACGAGCAGACGATGTTCCAGTCGGTCGGCCAGGATCACGAGCTCGACAAGGCGCTCGATCAGGAGCTCATCGCACAGGCGCAGCCGGCCATCGCCGACGCCCACCGCGTCGAGATCGAGCTGCCGATCCGCAACATCCATCGCACGGTCGGCACGTTGCTCGGCCACGAGATCACCAAGACGTGGAAGGGCGACGGTCTCCCCGACGGCACCATCGACATCACGCTCACCGGATCGGCCGGCCAGAGCTTCGGTGCGTTCGTGCCGACGGGTGTGCAGATGCGCCTGATCGGCGACGCGAACGACTACCTCGGCAAGGGGTTGTCGGGCGGCCGACTCATCGTGCATCCGCACTCCGATGCGCCGTTCGTCGCCGAGAACCAGATCATCGCCGGCAACGTCATCGCCTACGGGGCGACCGGCGGCGAGATCTTCCTCCGCGGGATCGTGGGGGAGCGGTTCTGCGTCCGCAACTCGGGTGCGCTCGCCGTGTCCGAGGGGGTCGGTGATCACGGGTGCGAGTACATGACCGGTGGCCGCGTGGTCATCCTCGGCGAGACCGGCATCAACTTCGGTGCCGGCATGTCGGGGGGCATCGCGTACGTGTACGACCCGAACGACGACTTCCGCCCGAAGGTCAACGGCGAGATGGTCGAGGTCGAGGAACTCGATGACGATGACCGTTCGTTCGTTCATGACGTGGTGACGCGCCACGGCGAGCTCACCGGCTCGGCCGTGGCCGACGCCGTGCTGTCGTCGTGGCCCGTCGAGGTGTCGAAGTTCCGCAAGGTGATGCCCCGCGACTACAAGCGGGTCCTCACCGTCATGGCGAACGCAGAGGCCGACGGCCTCGACGAACAAGCAACCGTCGAGCGCGTCATGGAAGCAGCGCGCCAGTGAGGGCGACCGCGCCGAGCGAAGCGTCAGCGACGAGGCGCAGTGCGGTGAGGAGAACCGCAGGGCCGACGAGCCGAACAGAGATGACGGGAAGCGCGAGCGACGAGGCGCACCCGACCGAGGAGAACCGACGGGCCGACGAGGGAGGGCACTGAGATGGGCGAAGCGACTGGATTCCTCCAGTGGGGGCGGACGACGCCGACGATGCGTCCGGTTCCGGTGCGACTGAAGGACTGGAACGAGGTCTACGAGGAGTTCCCCGCCGACGAGCTGAACCGGCAGGCGGGGCGCTGCATGGACTGCGGGATCCCGTTCTGCAACAACGGATGTCCGCTCGGGAACCTCATCCCCGACTGGAACGATCTCGTGTACCGAGATCAATGGCACGACGCCATCGAGCGTCTGCACGCCACCAACAACTTCCCGGAGTTCACCGGTCGGCTGTGTCCGGCACCGTGTGAGTCGGCGTGTGTGCTCGGCATCAACCAGGACCCGGTCGCCATCAAGCAGGTCGAGGTCGAGATCATCGACCGGGCCTTCGACGAGGGGTGGGTCGTCCCGCAGAAGCCGTCCTCGATGACCGGCAAGAAGGTCGCGGTCATCGGTTCGGGACCGGCCGGTCTGGCGGCTGCACAGCAGCTCACCCGTGCCGGTCACGAGGTGGTCGTGCTCGAGCGTGCCGACCGCATCGGTGGTCTCCTGCGGTACGGAATCCCCGAGTTCAAGATGGAGAAGCGCCACATCGATCGGCGACTCGAGCAGATGGAGGCCGAGGGCACCGAGTTCCGCACCAATGCGGCGGTCGGCGAGACGGTCGACATCGAGGTGCTCCGCGCCTCCCACGACGCGCTCGTGCTGGCCTGCGGTGCGACGCAGTGGCGTGACCTCCCGATCCCGGGGCGCGAGCTCGGCGGGATCCACCAGGCGATGGAGTACCTGCCCTTCGCGAACCGGGTGCAGCTCAGCGACATCGACGACAGCCCGATCGACGTGCACGGCAAGCACGTCGTCATCATCGGTGGCGGTGACACGGGCGCCGACTGTCTCGGCACCGCGCATCGCCAGGGAGCGGCGTCGGTGACGCAGCTCGAGATCATGCCGATGCCACCCGAGGTGCGCGACGCGAACCGCAACCCGTGGCCGCAGTTCGCGATGGTCTACAAGGTCACGTCGGCGCACGCCGAGGGTGGCGATCGGATGTACTCGGTCAACACCGAGGAGTTCCTCGACGACGGGAACGGCCGGGTACGGGCGCTCCGCCTCCACGAGGTGGAGTTCGTCGACGGGGGGTTCCAGAAGATCGAGGGCACCGATCAGGAGATCCCGGCCGACTTCGTGTTCCTCGCGCTCGGGTTCACCGGCCCCGAGAAGGGCTCGTGGCTCGATCAGCTCGAGCTCGAGTACGACCAGCGCGGCAACGTGTCCCGAGACGATCACTACATGTCGAACCAGCCGGGCATCTTCGTCGCCGGTGACATGGGTCGCGGCCAGAGTCTCATCGTGTGGGCCATCGCCGAGGGGCGGGCCGCGGCGGCCGGCGTCGACGAGTACCTGATGGGCGCCACGCGTCTACCGGCTCCGATCCCGCCGACCGCACGTCCCCTCATGTGACATCCACCGTGTGCCGTGGGGCGGGCGGTGACGCTGAGCGCTCGCGGGCGCGCCCTAGGCTCGTTCGCGATGAGCGGACTGGGTGTTCTCGAGCGGTCTGGGTCGCGCCGTCGTGCGGCGTCGGTGATCGCACCGGTGCTGGCCGGGGCGATCGTCCTGGGCGCGTGCGGCGGGAGCGATGACGACGCAGGGTCACCCACCGCCACGACGCTGTCGCTGAACTCGACGGCGTTCGCCACGATCCCACCGGCCACGACCACCACAGTCCCCGAGGTCGCGGTCGTCGACGGCATCTCACCCGTCGAGCAGGAGTACGAGATCCAGTTCGGCGACTTCCCGCTCGGCGTTGCGGACCGCTTCGGGATCACGGTCGAAGAGATCGCTCAGTACAACGACATCGCGGACTGCACCAGCACGGGGTGCGACACGTTCCCGGCGCCAGGAACGGTCATCCGCATTCCGCCGGATGCCCAGATCCCTGAGGAGACGGGCGGCGGTGTCGCCGACGGCACCATCACGGTGACCGGTGGCCAGGACACGACCGACGAGGACGACGAGGAACCGGCCGGCGACACCATTCCCGAGGCGGGCGACAACTGCGGCCCGGGCAGTTACACCATCGAGGAGGGTGACACCACCCGAATCGGTGTCGCCGAGAAGTTCGGAGTGAGTGTCGCCGAGCTCGACGCTGCCAACGCCGGAACGAACGGCTACAGCTCGTTCTTCCCCGGTCTGCAGATCGTCATCCCCGCCCGCGACGACTGCTGATCACAGCGGGACACACGGTGTCAGACACCGATTGTCCGTCAGGCACTCCCCGACGTCAGAGCTGGTCGAAGACGAAGTTGATCTCCTTCACCGTGTCCATGGTGGCGGAGCTGGCGAACGAGTACCGGTGACCCGGGAACAGAATGGTGTCGCCGGGAACCTCGGCGAGCCGACGCAGGCTCTCGACCATCTTCGACGGATCTGAGCCGGGCAGGTCGGTCCGACCGCACCCCTCGAGGAAGAGCGTGTCACCGGCCACGAGACGTCCGTCGACCATGAAGCACTGACTCCCCGGTGTGTGTCCCGGCGTGTGGATGAGCGAGATGTCGACCGCCCCGACCGACACGACGTCGCCGGAGGCGTGCTCGACGAGGTGGGTCGCGCTGATGCCCGTGGTCTTGCGCACCCATTCCGACTCGTCGGCCTGAACGTGGATCGGCACGTCGGTCCGCTCGAGCAGCGCAGCGACGCCTTCGATGTTGAATCCCATCATGGAGCCCCCGACGTGGTCGGGGTGGTAGTGCGTGGCGAGTACGCCGCTCAGCGACATGCCGTCGGCCTCGACCAGATCGACCAGCTCACCGACGCCGTACGCCGGATCGACCAGCACGCACTCGCCGGTGGCGCGGTCGCCGATCGCGTACACGAAGTTGACCATCTGTTGCGCGAGCTGATCGCCGGCTGCGAAGTCGCGGCCCGAGAGGAACTGGCGGAAGTAGATCCGGTCGTCGTCGTCGGGGCCGTCGGTCGGAGTGGGGGAGATCGGGTCCGGCTCGCTCATGACGCCCAGTGTGGCAGCGGGCCGCTCCTACGCTGACGTCATGTCGTCGTCGGGTCATCTCCTCCACCTCGAGCCGGGCCAGCTCGTCCCGTACGGCGGTGATCGCGTCGCTGCCGTGTCCTCGGAACTCGCCGAGCGCTTCCAGCCGGGGGATCACCTGATCGTGCTGCAGCGCACCGGTGACCTGCTCCACGTGCCGTCGGTCGAGCACGCGCTCGTCGAGTCGACCGTCACGGTCGCCACCCACGCCTTCGGCGATCTCAGCCACGTCAGCGACGACCAGATCACCGCGTTCTTCGAGGGATTCGCGCACCACCTCGAGGACGACGAGTCGTTCGCCCACATCGCAGCGGCCAACGAGATCGACGTCGAGTCGGCGCGCGCCCGAGGCCGTTCGACGACGCGGCTGCTGCTGGGAGAGTCGATGCGGTCGGGGATGATCGACGGCCTGCGCGGCTGGCGCGACCAGCACGTAGCCAGGGACGCGGTCGCTCGGCGGGTGGAGCACGACGGCTGGAGCGTCGAGGCCCGCCGCGCACCGCTCGGTGTGGTGGCGTTCGTGTTCGAGGGACGTCCGAACGTCTTCGCCGATGCGTGTGGCGTCGTGCGGACCGGGAACGCCGTCGTGTTCCGGATCGGGTCCGACGCGCTGGGGACCGCCCGGGCGATCGTCGAGCACGCACTCGACCCGGCGATCAACGCAGCCGGACTGCCCGAAGGCACCGTCCAACTCCTCGACTCGCCGAGCCGCAGCGCCGGACACGCACTCTTCTCCGATCGGCGCCTGGCACTCGCGGTCGCCCGCGGCTCGGGCCCGGCGGTCGCCCAACTCGGCGCCGTGGCGGCACAGGCCGGCGTGCCGGTCAGTCTGCACGGCACCGG
>JBCDAK010000185.1:0-9554 GCA_039185545.1 Actinomycetota bacterium | reverse complement strand
GGTTTGGTTGCGAATCGGTCTGCCGCGGACGGTGGCGAGACGGGCATCGGTACGTTCGGAGCGTGATCTCGATGCGGCGGCGAGATGGCTCGATCCGGCGCCGCACGATCGCCCTGACGCTGGCGATCACGGGAGCAATCGCCGCCGCGTGTGCGGGCTCCGACACCGAGTCGGTCCAGATCCCACCGTTCGGCGACGCTCCGACGGCCACCACCGATCGTGACGACGAGACCGCAGTCGATGCGTCACCCACCTCGACGACGGATCCCACCACCACGACCAGCACCACCACGACACTCCCTGCGACGACGACGTCGACCACCACCACGACCACGACGCTCCCTCCGACGACGACCTCGACGACCACCACCACGACCACCGTCGACATCCCGCCGCCCACGGGCCCACCACCGTGCCCACCGACCGGCCGGCCGGTGTGGGAGATCCGACCACCGTCCGATCTCCCGGCGCCACCACTCCCCGACGACTGGACCACCGAGGAGATCGGCATCTCGGGGGCCGGCCGACAGATCATCGGCCTCGTGCGGCGGGTCCCCGACGCCACGCGACAGGTGATGGTGATCGGCGGCATCCACGGCAACGAGCCCGCCGGCCCACCGAGCGCACGGGCCATGGTCGACGCCGACATCCCCGACGACACCGAGCTGTGGTTGATCCCCGATCTCAACCCCGACGGCACGCTCGCCGGACCGCGCTGCAACGGGTCCGGCGTCGACCTCAACCGGAACTTCTCGTGGGACTGGCGCCCGTCGACCGGCGGCCCCGGACCGCTCTCCGAACCCGAGCCACAGGCCATCACCGCGCTGATCGAGCGCGAGCGACCCGACCTCGTGGTCTGGATCCACCAGCCACTCGACTACGTCAGCGCGGTCGGCCAGACCCCCGACGTGTACGAGTCGGCCTGGTCGTTCGGATCCGGGCTCCCGATCCGCCCCGACGTCACCCAGCACGGCGGCGGAGAGAGCTGGACCTGGTTCGAGGCCGGGATCCCGTCGATCCTCGTCGAGATCGACGGGTGGGACGCGACGCAGGAGATCGTCGACGCCCAGGTCCGCGGGCTCGAGGCGGTCCTCCGGGTGGTACAACCTCTCGCCTCGTCCGTTCGACAGCCGGCCGGACAGTAGGGTCACGCCCGGGTGGTCTGATGGACAGACCGCCCGCCGCGACCAGATGACCGAACCCCCGACCACCGCCGAGGCACCGCCCGCTCCCTCCGACTCCGGCGTGACATTCCAACCGATCTCGCGCGAGACGCTCAGCTCCCAGATCCGCGACCAGTTGCTCGAGCGGATCACGTCGGGTGCGTGGGCGCCGGGGCAGCGCGTGCCGTCCGAGCGCGACCTGTCCGACCAGTTCTCCGTCGCCCGCACATCGGTGCGCGAGGCGATGCAGGGTCTCGTGTCGCTCGGTGTGATCGAGAGACGCGGTAATCGCTCCTACGTGGTCGAGCGACTGCCCGACGTCTCGTTCGACGGACTCGATGACCGCAAGGAGTTCATCCGTCAGCTCTTCGAGACGCGCCGACTCCTCGAGATCCCGATCATCGAGCTGGCAGCCGAACGAGCCGGCGACGCCGAGCGAGCCGAGATCCACGAGATCGCCGGGCGGTTCCGACCCGACATGGAACTCGACGAGTTCCGCGAGCTCGACCGGGCGTTCCACGCTGCGATCGCCCACGCCTGCGGAAATCCGATTCTCGTCGAGGTGTACCACAAGGTGCTCAACCGGCTGTTCCACTCCGAGGGGCTCTCGTCGCTGCTCTCCGACGACGCGAACCGCGACGAGGTCGGTCGCATCGTCGGTTCCGCCGTGAGCCAGCACGCCGATCTCGCATCCGCCGTCGCCGAGGGCGATGTGACCCGCGCCGCCGCCGAGGGTGTCGCCCACCTCGCCGCCGTCGAGCGCGGTCTCATCGACCGTCTGGTCTGAGCGCCCGTCGACTCGTCCCCGGCGAGGGCTGGTCGCACGGATCAGTGCTCGATCACGCGGGTCGGCACGAGGTGGAGATCGACCCGGGTCGAGTCCGGCGGGTCGAACGCCGAACCGTCGTCGAACCCGTGCTTGGCCGCGATGCGGTCGCGGGAGACTCCGTCGGGATCGGGCTCGATCTCGACCGTGCCGCGGATCTCGAGATAGCGGAGCGGCCTGTCGGGGTCGACGACCGTGAACGCCACGCGCGGATCACGCCGCACGTTCCGGTGCTTGGCCCGCTCGGCGAGCGTCGAGACCGTGACACGCTCGCCGTCGAACCAGAACCACACGGGCGAGCTGTTCGGTGAACCGTCTGACTGGACGGTCGTGAACACCGCGGTGTTCGGTGCGACGAGGAGGTCCTCGTAGGCCGTCGGGAGTTCCATGCCGACGACCGTAGTCGATATTCTGGACGCCGTGTCCAGAAATTCGACAGCCGAGTCTCCGACTCCGACCGCCGGTCGACGGGGACGCCCCCCGAGCGTCGCCGTCGAGCGTGCGGTGTTCGACGAGATCCTCCGCCAGGTCCACACCCAGCCGCCGACGGGGATCACGCGAACGACGGTCGCGGACGGGGCGGGCGTCAGTCGTCAGACGCTGTACAACCGATGGTCCACCGTCGCCGACATCGTGCTGGACGCTCTCCTCGACCGGGCCGAGCGAACGATCGGCGTCACCGAGACCTCACTCACCTCGTACCTCACCGATCTCGCGGCAGCAGCCGGAGGATGGGCGCGGCCCGGCTTGCGCGCCGTCGCCACGTTCGCCCAATCCGACCCCGTCTTCGCCGGCCGTTTCCGCACCGACTTCCTCCCGACGCGGCACGGTGCGCTCCGTCGCGCGGTCGGCGCAGAGGTCCCCGACGCCAACGTCGCGGATCGCGTCAGCGAGCTGATCGCCGCCAGCATGTGGTACCGAATCCTCGTGATCGACGCTGCGCTCGATCAGGAGTGGATCAACGCGATGACGTCTCTCACCGCGGACGCGAGGGGGGTGCCGTCGCGATCCTGACAGGGGGTGGCGGCTGCCTCAGCCATCCTTTATGGTCTGACCATCAGACCGAAGTCGAGCTCGCCACCGGGAGTCAACCGCCGATGATCACCGGCATGAACCACGCCGTCCTGTACGTCCGCGACGCGCGGCGCCACGCCCAGTTCTACGCCGACGTGCTCGGCTTCGAGACCATCGTCTCCGACCCGGGAGGTGCGTACGCCTTCCTGCGTGCGCCCGGTTCGGGGAACCACCACGATCTCGCGTGCTTCACCATCGGCGGCGGGGCCGGGCCGTCAGCCGCCGGACGCGACACGGTCGGTCTCTACCACCTCGCCTGGGAGGTGCCGACCCTCCACGACCTCGACGAGCACAAGCAGCGGCTCGAGCGCGCCGGAGCGCTCGTCGGCATGTCCGACCACGGCGTCAACAAGAGCCTCTACGCCCGCGACCCCGACGGCATCGAGTTCGAGGTGATGTGGCTCGCCCCGCCGTCCGCCTGGGGAGCCGAGGAGCACGAGGCGATCATCCGTCCGCTCGACATCGACGCCGAGATCGCACGATTCGGGGCCCACGAACGGTCGTCGACACATCGATCGGCCGTCGACCCGGGTGCGCTCGCCGCCAACGCTGGCGCCTCGCCGGCGACCTCCGTGCCCGCCGCCAGCGCGCCGGAAGGAGTGTCGTCGTGACCACGCTCGACGAGACCGGACCCCGGGCACCGTTCGCCGACCAGTACTGCTACTTCCTCGACGACGACGCCTTCGAGCAGACGAATCGTGACGGATTCCGCCGGCGCGTCATCACCGGCGAGCGTCTCCAGCTCTGCTTCTGGCGGATCGCCGGAGGGGCGACGGGGTCGTACCTCCACCAGCACGAATCACACGAACAGCTCGGGATCATCGTCCGCGGTGCACTCGACTTCCGCATCGGCGATCCCGACAGCGACGTCCGACAGGTACTCCGAGCCGGAGACGTGTACCTCGCTCCCGAGCGGGTGTGGCACGGCGACTCGGTGTTCGTCGGCGACGACGAACTCGACGAATGCTGGATCCTCGACGTGTTCAGCCCGCCGCGTGCCGACCTCGTCGCAGCCGACGCCGAACCGGTCGTCACCCGACTCGACGGCGCCGACGACGCTCCGCCCACCCCGACGCCGTGACCGCCGACTGGAGGCTCGCCGTCGACATCGGTGGCACGTTCACCGACGTCGTGTTGCTCGACGCAGCGAGCGGTGACGTCGTCGTCGACAAGACGCTCACCACGCCGTCGGCGCCACTCGACGGCGTACGCACCGGCGTCGGCCAGGTCCTGGCTCGCGCCGGGATCGGCCCGTCCGACGTGACCGCACCCATCGTGCACGCCACCACGCTGATCACGAACGCTCTGATCGAGGGCAAGACCGGACGGGCCGGCCTCGTGACCACCGCCGGATTCGGCGACACGCTGCTCATCCGCGACGAGCACCGGTACGACATGTACGACCTGCAGATCGAGTTCCCCCCGCCGCCGATCCCGCGGGATCGCACCGTCGAGATCGACGAGCGGACGTCGGCACTCGGCGAGGTGCTGACCGTCCCGTCGGCCGGCGAGCTCGACCGCATCACGAACGAGCTCCGCGCCGCCGAGGTCGAGGCCGTCGGCGTCTGCCTCCTCAACTCGTACGTCGACGCGACCAACGAGCGCGCCGTCGCCGACCACCTCTCCCGCGAGCTCGGCGTCCCGGTGTGCATCTCGGCCGACGTCTCGCCTCAGATCCGCGAGTACCCGCGCATGGTCACCACCGCGTGCAACGCGGCCACGATGCCCGTCATCGGGCCGTACCTCGACGAGCTGCAGAAGTGGCTGTCGGGCGAAGGCTTCGGCGGATCGGTGTTGATGATGCTGTCGAACGGCGGCGTCGTGTCGGCCGACGACGCCGCCAGCGTGCCGATCCGTCTCGTCGAGAGCGGGCCCGCCGCCGGCGCTCTGGCCGGGTCGTGGTTCGCCGAACGCCTCGGCGAGGAACGGCTGCTGTGTTTCGACATGGGCGGCACCACGGCCAAGGCGTGCCTCATCGAGCACGGCGAGCCCGAACTCACCAACGTCTTCGAGGTCGCACGGGTCTACCGATTCAAGAAGGGATCCGGGTTCCCCGTGTCGGTGCCGTCGGTCGATCTCGTCGAGATCGGGGCGGGCGGCGGCTCGCGCGCTCGTACCGACACGTTCGGTCCCCAAACGGGGGGCCCCGTGTCGGCCGGCGCCGAACCGGGGCCCGCGTCGTACGGGCGAGGCGGCACCGAACCCGCGGTCACCGACGCCGACGTGGTGCTCGGGATGCTCGACCCCTCCGCCTTCCTGGGTGGCGACATGCCGCTCGACGCCGACGCCGCCTCGGCCGCCACGACCCGGGTCGGTCAGCGCCTCGACCTCGACGGCGACGCCGTCGCGGCCGGCATCCACGAGATCGTCAACCAGAACATGGCAGCCGCCGCGCGGATGCATGCGGTCGAGCAGGGCGTCGACCTGCGCGGTATCCCCGTGCTGGCCTTCGGCGGAGCCGGACCGGTGCACGCCTGCGGCGTCGCCGATCTGCTCGAGTCGGACCGCGTCGTGTTCCCCGTCAACGCTAGCGTTCTGTCGGCGTTCGGCACGCTCGTCTCGCCGGTCCGCATCGACCTCGCCCGCTCGATGCCCCGACGGCTCGACGCGGTCGAGCCTGCGGAACGAACCACGCTGCTCGACGACCTCCGGGCCGAGGGTCGACGGGTGCTCGCCGCCGCCGGCGCCGACGCCGACCGGGTGCGATTCCGCTACGGCGTCGATGCTCGCTACGCCGGACAGGGCAACGAGGTGACCATCTGGGTCGACGAGGGCGACACGTGGACCGCGAGCGACGACGAGGTGCTCGCCACCTTCGAGCGCGAGTACGAACGGATCTTCGGCCTGTCGATCCCCGACGTCGCGATCGAGATCGTCACGTGGCGTCTCGCCGTCACCGCCGACGCCGATCACGTCGAGCCGAGCCACCCGGCGGCGGCCGCCGACGCGGTCGCCGATCCGATCGGACATCGACCGGTCCGCTTCGCCCGCGATCTCGACCCGATCGACACCCCCGTCTACAAACGGGCCGACCTCGCCGCGGGGGCGAGCTTCCCCGGTCCCGCCATCGTCGAGGAACGCGAGACCACCGCCGTCATCCGGCCCGGCTGGTCGGTCGAGATCGCCCCCGACGGTTCCATCATCGCCACCCGATCCGGACCCGCTGGAGGAGAGTCATGAGCGACGCGTTCGATCCGATCGAGCTCGAGATCTGCTGGCAGAGCCTCATCGCGACGGTCAACGAGCAGGCCAAGGCGCTGCAGCGGTCGGCGTTCTCGCCGATCGTGCGCGAGGCGGGCGACCTCGCCAACGCCGTGTTCGATCGCCGGGGACGCATGGTCGCCCAGGCCGTCACCGGCACACCCGGTCACATCAACAGCCTCGCCAAGGCCGTCGTCAACATCCTCGACGAGTACCCGATCGAGGCGATCGAGGAGGGCGACGTCCTCATCACCAACGATCCGTACAAGACGGCGGGTCAGCTGCTCGACGTGACCGTGCTCGTTCCGGTCTGGCGCGACGGCCACCTCATCGCCATGTTCGGCTCCACGATCCACCACACCGACGTCGGCGGCTACGGCATCGGCGCCGGCGGCCGCGACGTGTTCGAAGAGGGTCTGTGGATCCCGATCGTCAAGCTCATGAAGAGGGGCGAGCGCAACGACGACGTCTGGAAGTTCATCCTCTCCAACGTCCGCCAGCCCGACCACATGGCCGGCGACCTCCACGCCCAGATGGCGTCGGGCCACATCGGGGCCCAGCGGCTCCAGGCGCTCTGCGACCAGCACCACCTCGACGACATCGAGGCGCTCGCCGACGAGATCATCACCCGCTCCGAGGACGCGACCCGCGCCGTGATCCGCGAGCTCGACTCCGGCCGCTACGAGTCGTCGGCCCTCCTCGACCTCGCCGACGGCGAGCAGATCGAGATCAAGTGCGCGCTCGTCGTCGACGCCGACGACGGCACGATCACGGTCGACTACACCGGCTCGGCCGACGCCAGCCGGTGGGGCATCAACGTCGTCGAGAACTACACGCACGCGTACACCACGTTCACGGTGAGGTCGGTGCTGTCGCCGGAGATCCCGAACAACCACGGCAGCCTCGCCCCGATCCGCATGATCGCGCCCGAGGGATCGATCGTGAACGCCGTGTCTCCGCAGCCGTGCACCGCCCGGCACGTGGTCGGGATGTTCCTTCCGAACGCGCTCCTGAAGGCGCTCGCCCAGGTCCGTCCCGACGGCGCCATGGCCGAGGGTTCCGGTGCGGTGTGGACGATGCAGGTGTCGGGCAACCACGACGACGGCAGCCCGTTCATCACCGCGATGTTCACCTACGCCGGCGGCGTCGGAGGCCGAGCCACCAAGCCGGGACTCGACGCCTGCTCCTACCCCACCGGCGTGGCCGCCGTACCGATCGAGGTGGTCGAGGCATCGGCACCGATCCGCTTCGCCGCCAAGTCGCTCCGCACCGGATCGGGCGGCGCCGGCGCCCAGACCGGGGGACGTGGACAGACCATCGAGTTCTCCGTCGACACCACACGCGAGTGGCAGCTCAACGCCGTCACGTCACGGCTCACCGAGGCGCCGCAGGGCATCTTCGGCGGCGAGCCCGGCGAGCCCGGCGCCTTCCTCGTCAACGGCGAGCCCGTCACCACCCAGTCGCGGATCACCCTCCAGCCCGGCGATCACGTCCGCCTCGACCTCCCCGGCGGCGGCGGCTTCGGCGAACCCGTCCCAGCATGAACCGTCCACTGTCCGCTTCTGCCCGTGCCAGATCCGGACACTGTCCGCTTCTGGCACGGGCGCAGGCGGACAGTGTCCGCTTTCGCCCAGGTCGGGGTCGGTCGAGCCGGCACGGTGTGAACGGTCCGTTTCCGTCGACCGCCACTGCACTCGATTCGACCATCATGAAGATCCGACGTTCCCTCCAGTCCTCACGAGGAGACCGCTGATGACCATCACCGACGATCCCCGTCCCGCCGACGTCCCGGTCGGCCGGCCGTCGCGACACGGCGGCCCGTCGACACTGAGCGGCGCGTGGTTCGCCGACCTCGAGGCGTCGACCACCGACGTGTCGGTGGCGGCGACTCTGCCGGCCGACGCGTACACCGATCCGGCCGTGCTCGACTTCGAGCGCGACGCACTCTTCGCCCGCGAGTGGCTGTGCGTCGGACGCGCCGAGCGTCTGAAGGAGCCCGGCGACTGGTTCACCGTCACGATCTGCGACGAGCCGATCATCGTGTGCAAGGACAAGGCGGGCGAGATCCGGGCACTCTCGGCCGTGTGCCAGCACCGGGCCATGCAGGTCTGCGAGGGCGAGGGCAACTCGACCACGTTCAAGTGCCCGTACCACCACTGGATCTACGGACTCGACGGCCGACTGCTGGGCGCGCCGGCGATGGAGCGAACCAGCGACTTCGACAAGGGCGAGTACGGGCTTCCGCAGCTCGCCGTCGAGCTGTGGCACGGGTTCGTGTTCGTCAATCTCGACCCCGACGCCGAGCCGCTCGCTCCCACCCTCACCGACTACGAGGGCTACCTCACCCACTACCACCTCGACGAGGCGGTGTGTCCCGGAACGTTCACGCTCGAGAACATGCCGTGGAACTGGAAGGTGATGTTCGAGAACTTCAACGACGGGTACCACGCGAACCGTCTGCATCAGTACGTGCAGGACTTCTGTCCGAGCAACATGAGCGAGTTCCCCAACGAGTGGCGCGACGAGTCGAACGTCGTCTTCCGCGAGGGCGGCTACACCCACATCGACGGAGGCTTCAACGCCACCCACCACGCGATCATGCCCATCTTCCCGGAGCTCACCGAGGAGGAGCGGATGCGGTCGACGTTCGCTCTCATCCCGCCGACCCTCTGCTTCGGTACGGCACCCGACCAGTGCTTCTTCTTCCTCGTGCGCCCGACCGGGCCCGAGACGATCGACGTCGAGATCGGCTACATCTTCCACCCGGCCGCGCTCGAAGATCCGCTGTTCGAGCAGAAGCTCGCCCTCGTCGACACCGGGATCCAGGTGTTCGTCGAGCAGGACCAGGACGCCACCACGAAGGTCCAGCAGGGCCTGCGGTCCCGCTTCGCTCCACGCGGTCGATACTCGTGGCAGGAGGAGAGTCACGTGCGGTTCAACCGCTGGTTGGTCCAGCGGTACCGGGCGCACGCCCAGAGGCTCGGCGCCGCCGGCTGACGGGCGACCCTCGGCCCGCGACCGGCGCGCACCGGTCGGAGATCGACCGGAGCCGTGCCCAGCGCGCTCGCACCGGTGCGTCGCCGAGGTGTAACACAGCGTACACACGACCCTCACTAGGGTCGCGAAATGGTCTGACCATCAGACCGAACGACGGTGGGTCGGTGTCGTCCGACTCACCTTCATCCGCACCATGACGGGGGAGGACCACATGACCACGAGACGACACACCTCGATCGCTCGACGGGCGATCGCCGGCGTCCTGGCGCTCGGGCTCGTCGCTGCTGCGTGTG
>JBCDAK010000184.1:0-9650 GCA_039185545.1 Actinomycetota bacterium | reverse complement strand
TTCGGCGACCAGCTCGCGCCGATCGCTGCGCTGTCGACCGCCGCAGCGGTCACCGAGCAACTGCGCGTCGGCACGCTCGTCTTCGCCAACGACTATCGACATCCGGCGGTGCTGGCCAAGGAGATGGCCACGCTCGACCTCCTGAGCGACGGGCGCCTCGAGGTCGGGGTGGGGGCTGGGTGGATGACCACCGACTACGCCCAGACGGGCATCCAGCACGATCGAGCGGGCGTGCGGATCGATCGGATGATCGAGGGGATCGAGGTGATGCGCGGACTGTGGGGCGACGAGGCGTTCTCGTTTTCAGGTGAGCACTACACGATCACCGAGATGACCGACGGGCCTCCTCCGGTGCAGCCCGGCGGCCCGCCGCTCGTGGTCGGCGGTGGCGGCAAGCGGGTGCTCTCGACAGCGGCCCGACTCGCCGACATCGTCGGCGTCAACCCCAATGTGGGGGAGGGGACCGTCGGGCCGGAGGCGATCGCCTCGATGTCGGCCGATGCGACGGAGGAGAAGCTGGGGTGGGTTCGATCGGCCGCGGGTGAGCGGTTCGACGACATCGAGATCAGCATCTTGAAGTTCGTCACCATGGTCACCGACGACCGCGACACCGTCGCCGGCAAGGTCGGCGCCGGCATGGGAATGGACGAGGAGACGATCCTCGCCAGTCCGCACACGCTCATCGGCTCGGCGGCCCAGCTCGTCGACGAGCTCCGTGAGCAGCGGGATCGTTGGCAGGGCTCCTACGTGACCGTCCAGTCCGACGCCCTCGACACCTTCGCACCGGTCGTCGCCGAACTCGCCGGAACCTGACGACCGCTCGCGTGCGCTCGGTCGGCCGACGGCTACTTCGTCGGTGGGATCGTGCCGGGATCACGACGACGTCGCCGTCAGGTGCCGCCGACCGATCGAGCTCGACGAGAGCATTCCGGGCGCGTTGGCGAACTCCGACTCCCGACGATCCCGACGGCCGACCTACCGTTCACTGCGGGACGAGGGGGTCGTCGATGTCATCACCGAGCGAGTGGGTGGGGTCGTTTCTGGCGCGGGCCGGGCAGGGCCTGTCCATCGACCGGCGTGTGGAGGAGCCACACGGGTTCGACGCCGGTGGCGTGCTGCAGGTCCTCGACGACTCCCGGCTCGACTCGAGGTCGGTGATCGAGGCGTTGACCGACCTGATGCATCCGACCGACTCGATGTACTTCGACGCGATCTTCGGGGCGTTCCACGGTCAGGTCGCGATCCGCAACTGGCTCGTCCCCACGATGGGCGACATCTCGTTCATCGAGTTCGAGCCCACCGCCCCGACGGAGGTGTTCTCGCACGCGAGGGGTACGAGTTCGATCGACGAATGGCAGATGTGGGCCAACCTCGGCGACGACCGCCTTCCGCTTCCGCGGGGAGTCTCGACTCGCCACTACCGAGACGGATGGGTGACGTGGAACGCCGACGTCTACGACACCGCCCCCATGCGAGTGCCGCCTCCCGACGTCGACCCTGCGATGGCCGAGGTGATGGGCGACGCCGAGCCGGAGCCGCTGCCGCCCCCGCCGGCGGTCGACTGGCCGAGCGCGCCGATGGTGCCCCCGCCGCCCAGCGACGCGCTTCGGGAATGGCTCGACACGCCGTCCGACCATCGCGGTCCGCTCGACCACGCCGACATCCACACGGTGATGATCACCCCAGAACTGGGGCTCGATCCCGACGTGGTCGGACCGCTCTGGCATCCCAGCCAGAGCCGACTCGTGGAGCCCACCGCCGAGTTCACGGGTGCCGCCGCCATCCAGGCGCACCTCGGGCGTCGGCGCGATGCTCGGACGTCGATCACGCTCGAGCAGATCGGGCCCGCACTGTTCAACGGCTCGTGCACGGCGTTCGAATGGATCGCGCAACGGGCCGACGGCGACTGGTCGGATGTCCGCGGGACGAGCGTGTGTCGCTACGGCGACGGGCTCATCACGTACGCGGCCGACTACTACGACACCGCCGCGACCTGACTCGGCGTTCAGTCGTGGGCGGCGAACGACGTCGCTCGCTCGTCCAGCTCGGTCCGGTCGACGAGGCCGACGTCGACGGTCAGTTCCTCGAGGGCGTCCTGCCACGCGGCCCAGTACCCGTCCGCGCCCGCGTCGTCGCGAGCGGCGATCCGTTCGATCAACCGGTCACGGAAGTCGTCGTAGACGATCAACCCCGCGTCGCAGGCGGCCATCGTGGTCGCGAAGAGTCGGCTCTGCCACGCCTCGTCGAACGCCAGCTCGCCGTTGGCGCGAGGGGGCGCTGCTGGGCCCAGTTCGTCGAGCTGGTGCCTCATCGGGCGACACCGATCATCTGATCTCGGGTCACGATCTCGGCCAGTGCCGCTTCGTCGAGGTCGTCAGTGCCCTGCGGTCGCTCGGGCAGCACGAAGTAGCGAACCTCCGACGAAGAATCCCAGACCTTCACGTCGACGTCGAGTGGCAGATCGCAGTCCATTTCGGAGAGAACCGCACGCGGTTCACGGACGACGCGTGACCGGTACGCGAGCGACTTGTACCAGGCCGGCGGGAGCCCGAGCAGGCCCCACGGGTAGCAAGAACAGAGGGTGCACACGACGACGTTGTGGGTGTCGGCGGTGTTCTCGACCACGACGAGATGGTCGACCTGCGGCCCACCGAGTGCGAGTTCTCCGATGGCGGCGAGTCCGTCGGCGAGGAGTCGGACCTTGAAGTCGGGATCGCTCCACGCTCGTGCGACGACCCGGGCGCCGTGCATCGGTCCGAGTTCGTTCTCGAAGTACGCCAGGGTGGCGTCGACGGCGGCGGGATCGATCAGGCCCTTCTCGATCAACAACGACTCGATGGCGTCGGCCCGCAGTGCCCGTGGGTCCTCGTCATGGTCCCGGTGCGTGTGAGCGTGCTCGTTGCTCACGCTGGCTCCAGATACGGCTCGAACAGGTCGACGCTCACAGCGTGGTCGCCCTCGCCCCACAGGTCGGCCGCCCGGAACTCGACGGCGTAGACGTACTGGGGGTCGGGACCCCGGCCATGTGCATGGGAGTCGGGGAAGTCGAAGGCCGGGTACCGGTGCGTCACGACGCCTCGATGGCCTCGGACGTACCGGGGCAGGCGTGTGTGGCCGACGGGGTGGATGTCGCGCGCCCGTACCTCGTGGCCGACCTCGAACTGCGGCGAGCGGTCGACGTCACGGACCGGTCCACCGTCGGGCGAGCTACTCGGCAACCCGTTCGGGAGGACTGCGCTCGGCCGAGCCAGCGATCCTCCGACGCGCTCGTCGACCTCGTCGCTCGACAGGATCTCGCGGTCGACGAGACGGGTCTCCAACGCGCCGAGCCACCGACCGAAGTAGTCGGCCGAGAGGTAGAAGGACGGATCGAGTCGCTCGATCGAGTGTCGGAACTCATCGGTGTTCCCGACGATGTCCACCGAGATCGCGAGGCCGAACGCCGTGCGTTCCCATGGAGCGTGGAACACGACGTCGTCACGCACCATCGGGCCGAAACCCTGCATCCCGCCGAGGTCGTGAATCCCGTCCATCGCAGCCCTCCTGAGCCAGGGCAACGTACACGGTCGACTGTGTGGGGCACGGTACGGGTGTGCGGTCGGGGAGAATCACGGGATGTCGCGGTCGTTCTTCGTGGTCCCGTCGTCGTACGTCCTGCTGCGTCGGGGAACGGAGGTCCTCCTCCAGTTGAGGCAGAACACCGGCTACATGGACGGACACTGGGCCTGCGGTGCGGCGGGCCACGTCGAGGTGGACGAATCGGCGCACCAGGCGGCGGTGAGGGAGAGCCGGGAGGAGCTCGACATCGAGGTCGATGCCGCCGACCTGAACCCCGTGTGCGCGATGCATCGGACTGGCCGGTCGGACGATCCAACGAGTGAACGCGTCGACTTCTTCTTCACCGTCGACGCGTGGCGGGGGACGCCGAGGATCGCCGAGCCGTCGAAGGCCGCTGATCTCCGATGGCACGACCTGGCCGACCTGCCGGATGGCGTCGTCCCGCACGAACGTGTCGTGCTCGACGGGCTCCAGACCGGCGATCTGCCGTCGATCGTGCAATTCGGCTTCGACGCGTGAGCGTCAGGCGAGGAGGGTGAGGTCCCGTCGGACGTAGCGCAGGTGGGCCCACTCCTCTTCGAGGATCACTCGAATGCAATCGCCGACGGTGGGGTGCCAGTCGCCGCCGCCCCACGGGTTGTCGCGCTCCTCGGAGAGCAACTCCGGAGTGACGCCGGCGAGGAAGTCCGTCACCATCTGCTGGCGCCTGGCTCGCACCTCGAGGATCTCGGCGAACGTCGGCGCGTCGGTGCGAAAGATCGACATGTCGAAGCCCATCTCCGACGCGCTGGTGAAGATCTGTCCGATCTCGTGGAACGGCTGCTCGATCCGGAGGACGCCACCGCGGAGCCACGCGTCGGTCGCCAGCACGAGGTGACGCAGGGTCTGAGCCAGCGACCACTCGTCGTCGACGTGAGCGTCGACCAGGTCGGGCGGAGTGTCGGACACGGTCGCCGCCCACGCCGCCTGAGCCGAGACCCAACCGTCTCTCAATCCCTCGGGCGTCTGAGCGTTCTGGAGTTCGCGGCCGGGGAACTGTCGGTTGAGCTCGGCGTCGACCAAGGGCACCACGTCGACGCCGTTCACGATGAGGCTGCCGAACAGGAGGTCGTGGCCGTCGATGTCGAGGCCGTTGACGTCAGCGCTGCGCATCGTGACGCCGCTGAGATCGCACGCCCTCATCGTGGCTCCCTGGAAGCTGGTCCGCACGAAGGTCGCGCCGTCGAAGTCTTGACCATCGAACCGAGTCGTCATCGTCAGCTGTCCAGGTCTCGTTGCATCGTGTGGTAACCGGATGCTCCGGTGAGTGACTCGAATTCGGGATCGGTCGTGGTGGCGACGACGTGGAAGCCCCAGGCTTCGAACGTCGCGCGGGCCGGGTTGGTGGTGAGAGTCTGAAGACCGAGAGATGTGAATCCCTCGGTTGCAGCGAACGCCGCGATCTGACTGATCAACGCAGCCCCGATCCCGTCGCCGCGGTACTCGGGACGGACGTGATCTCCGACACGCGCAGACACCCCGACGGGTACGAGGCCTGGACGCGGGCCTGTGCCGTCAAGCGAGGCCCGAGAACGGCCTGGAAGTCGGGGCCATCGAGGCGATGCGCAAGGTCGACCACCTCCGGGGTGAACGCCATCGACGCATCGCCCACCTGGACCATTCCGCCGACCGCGCCATCGAGGTCGGCGACCGTCGTCGATCTCCAGCTCTCCGTGCTCGAGATCATCACCCGGTTGAGCTCCAACGCGTCGTCAACCCGATCGATCGCGAACAGCCTCATCGCCGCGACCGTTGACGCCTGTGCGGGGTCGCCGACGACGAGTGTGGCCAGCTCACCGATGTCGTCGACCGACGCCGGTCTCAACTCCATCGGTCGCGGACACTATCCGGCGACGAGACGGGCCTGAGTCGCCGGCATCCCGAGCGGGTCGGCCCGCGAAAACCGCCACGGCCGATCGGCCACCGCCGATCAGACGAGCAGGTCGGTCTCTCGGCACGTAACGCACGACTCCGGGCGGTTCATCGAGCGCATCGGTCGCGACCTCGGATCCGGAGGGCGCAGATCGGTCCCGAAGCGTTCGCAGGTCTGTGCTCGGGGGTGGCGAGTGGGGCACCGAGGAGGACGTGGGGGCGATGGACGGCACGGGCGCTGGGCGCATCGACCTTGCCGCTGGCGACCCGCTACGTGGGTCGATGTGTCGGTCCTGACCCGATGATGCTGGGCCTGCGTCGAGCTGTGCGGTGTGCTCGACGACGAGAAGACTTCTACACAGAAGACGTGTAGCTAGCTTGATGATCGATGAAGCCCGTTCCTGTTCGCGCCACAACAGTGACGGTCCTCGCCGTCGTGACCCTCATGGCGGCATGCGCGTCCGACGACAGCGATTCGGTTCTCGACGACGACGTCCCGAGAACCGACGAGTCCGGGACGGTCGATGCGGACTCTCTCGCTGACGGTCTCGCAGGAGCCGACGAGTCCGAGTCGGTCGGGCCCGACTCCCGTGACCCGGCCGACGACACCGACGCCGTCGACGCTCCTGACGATCCGGGCGCGAGCAGCGGCGGCGACCACTATCCGTTGACGATCTCGCATGTGTTCGGGGAGACGACGATCGAGGCCGAGCCCGAGCGTGTCGTGACGGTGCTGCGCGGTGAGCACGACTTCGCCATCGCTCTCGATGTCATCCCGACGGCACAGGCGGCCGACGTTCCAGGCACAGATGGGTTCTTCTACCCCTGGACCGAGGACGCCCTCGACGGCGCCGAGCCCGTACAGCTGAGCGTGCCGCTCAACTTCGAGCAGATCGCCGCCGTGGAACCCGACGTGATCTTCGCCACGACCTTTCATCTCGAACCAGCTCAGTACGAGGTCCTCGACGCAATTGCCCCGACCCTTGCACCGCCGACATCGAGGGAGATCCCGACGTGGCAGCAGGTGCAGAGGATCTTCGGTGAGGTGCTCGACCGCGTCGACGACGCCGAGCGAGTGATCGACGACACCGAAGCCCGATTCGCTGCCGTCCAGGCCGAGCATCCCGAGTTCGTCGGCGCGTCGTTCACGCTTCCCGCCTACCACCTCGGCACGATCAACAGCGCTGCCACGACCAGCCAGCGATACCAGTTCGTCAAGGAGCTCGGTCTGGAGGTGTCGGACACGGTCGAGTCGATGGACAACAGTGCGTTCGACGGTTTCGAACTCGGTATCGAGCGAATCGATCTCGTCGAGGCCGACGTCGTGATCTGGAACACGCAGATGCCCGACGAGCTGGCCGCCGTGCCAACCCGCGAGGCGCAACTCCCGGCTGCCGGCGAACGTCGCGAGATCGTGCTCGACGCCTTGCTGGCCGCAGCGGTCGTCCAGACGAACCCGTTGAGCATCTCGTTCGCCATCGAGCGCATGGTGCCCGAACTCGTGGCGGCCCTCGACGGCGACCCCGACACCGTCCCTCCGTCGGCGCAACGGCTCTACGACGCCGAAATCGATGCAGAGCAGCGAGCCGCGATGGACGCCTGGGAGATCGCCATGGACCCGTCCGTGCCGATCGCCGACAAACGCCCGCATGTCGAGGACTTCGACACACTCGCACCCACGCTGGAAACGGCGGCCACCGTTGCAGGCGACCTCGGCAGCATCACCATCGAGCCCAAACAGGCAACCATCACTGACGGAACCGCGACCGTCTTGTTCGACGTTCTCGTGGGAGACGGCTCGCTCACCGGACAGACCGCCACACTCGACGACGTCGGCGGCACCTGGGTCGCCCGACGCGACGACATCTGCGGCTACCTCGGACTGATCGGCGTCGCCTGTCCGCCCTGACCGGCTGGAGCCAGACCCGACGGCCAAGCTGAGGCCGACGTCCCACACGCATCACCAGCTCAGGTCGGCGACCCACATCTCATTCGACCGGCCGATCCTTGACGTGCCGATGGTGGGCGGTCTCGCACGCAGGAGGCGTTGGCGCGATCACTCGGATTCGTGCGATGCACGGAGCCACGTCTGACCCGGCCGCGCAGCCCGCACAGTCGATTGGGCAACGCCGAGCGATGTGAGACGGATCCTGTTGGCGGTCATCATCTGGCCGGATCAGCCGGCCAGGAACCAGCGAGGGGGAGTGGTCCTCAACGTCCGATCCGGTAGGGACGAATGGGCTGTGGTTGTGTGACTCAGGATCGTCTCGGAGGTCGGATGAGGTCGATGAGGCAAGCTGTGAGTCGGTGTGGTGTGCGCGGTAGATAGGCGTTGATCGCTGCGCCGTTCCTACGGTGTCCGGGAATCTCGGCGAGCGTTCCCGCGTCGATGTTCGGCTTGACGGACCGTTCCCATCCGAGCGCGACGCCCTCGCCGCGTTCGGCGGCATCGAGGGCCGATTGGTACGAGGTCATCGTGAGGCGTGGCGATACGTTGACGTGTACGTCGCGATGCCCGGCGAAGTAGTCGGCCCAGGTGACCCAGCTGGGGTCGTCGTAGGTGACGTCGACGAGCGGGAGGTCGGCGAGGTCGGCGACTGACACCGGGTCGACGAGGCGTTCGGCGAAGGTGGGTCGGCAAACCGGGAACACGGTCTCGTCGTCAATCGGGTGCACGTTGAATCGGTCGGACGCGGGTGGTCCGTACTGGATGGCGATGTCGAAGGGCTCGCGTGTGGTCTCGACGGGCTCGCATGCAGACACGATGCGGACACTGACGTCGGGGTGCTCCGTCTGGAATCGGCTGACGGCCGGAGCGACCAGCGCGGATGTCAACGCGAGGCTGCTGAGCACGGTGAGGGTGTCGGGTCCCGTGGTGTTGCGGATCCGTTCGGCGGCGGTGGAGAGTTCGCCGAGAGCGAGCCGCACGGATCCGATCAATTCGTCGGCGTGGCGGGTCGGTGTGGCGTCGTAGCGGTGGCGTTCGAACAGTGTGACGCCGAGGTCGGCCTCGAGTTCGCGAATGCGTCGACTCACCGTGGTCTGGGACTGGAACAGTTCTGCGGCAGCGCGGGTGAAGTTGCGATGCCGGTGGGCGGCCTCGAACGCCACGAGAGTCGCCAGGGGCGGGAGCGACCGGTCGAACTCAGCCATGCCGTTTCCGGGCGCCTCGTCCCGAAGAACGACCACCTCGCCTCACCAGCGCGACCGTACCGTCCACGGGAATCGACCGACTCATCAGCCGGCACTGAACGGATGGACCATGCACGACGACGAGACGCGGGAAGCCGAACCGGCGACGGTCGACATCAGTGTCGTGCGGCACTGGGTCGGCCCGGCGCTCGTGTTGGCATCGGCGGTGATGTTCAGCTTCTCGGGCGTCTTGACCAAAGCGATCGATGCCGGGAGCTGGACCGTCCTCGGCTGGCGCGGTGTCATCGGGGGAGCCGGTATCGCCGGCTACGTGTGGTTCCGCGAGCGCAACGAACCCGTGAGAGCCGTGTTTCGCCTCGGCGTGCGGGGCTGGCTCCTCGCGACAGTCGGCGGCGTCGGGTCGATCACGTTCATCTTCGCGTTCAAGAACACCTTCGTCGCCAACGTGTCGGTCATCTATGCGACGGCACCGTTCATCGCCGCAGTGCTCGAACGAGTCATCCGCGGTGAGCCCATGCGAGCCCGCACGATGAAGACGGCGGCCGTCTCCTTCGCCGGAGTGGTGGTCATCGTGGTCGGCAGTCTTGGCTCGCCCAACCTTCTTGGCGATTCGGCCGCCCTCGTCATGGTCACAATGATGGCGATCTACATGGTCCTTATCCGGACGTTCCCGGACGTCGACGCCGTCCTCAGCGGCGCCGCCGGCGGCGTGCTCCTGTTCCTCATTGGCTGGCCGATCGCCCAACCGCTCGACGTCACCCAACGAGACGCGCTGCTCCTCGCCGTCTTCGGTCTCGTCTTCGCTGCGGCGACCGTCCTACTGATCGAGGGCACCCGCCGGCTCCCCGCTGCCGAGGTCGGCCTGCTCGGTTCCGTCGAAACCCCGATCGCCATCGCCTTGGCGGCGCTGCTGCTACAGGAGGTTCCGCCCGTAGCAAGCATCGTTGGCTCGGCGATCGTGCTCAGCGCCGTTCTCGGCCATGCCTGGTCTGATCGGAGCCGTGCGCAGACCCGTTCGAAGACGGCTG
>JBCDAK010000183.1:0-9731 GCA_039185545.1 Actinomycetota bacterium | reverse complement strand
CGGGCCAGACGTTGCGCCGGATGGGTCAGCGACATCCCGCCACCGCCGACTGCCGCCAGCAGCGCCGTGGTGGACCGACGCGCGACGTCGAGGCACCGGGCCCGGTGATCGGCGGCGTCGTGCGCGAGCTCGTCCCACGCATCGGTGTGCGCGGTCGGCGGGTCGAGGATCCGGCCCATCAGCGCGTCGTCGTCGGACCAGCGGGAGTCGATCTCGTCGCGCAGCCGGAGTGCGGCGCCGGTCGCCGGCTCGTCGTCGCCGCGAGCGGCAGCCGCGAGGAGATCGGTGGCGCGTGCTGCGACGCCGAGCATCGCCGGTTGTCCGACCGCGACCGTGAGCCGATCGACGGTTCGCCACCGGTCGGCGTCCTCGGTCGACACGACGGCCTCGTCGGGTACGAACCAGTCGTCGAGCCGCACCGTGATGGTGCCGGTCGGGGCGAAGACCGGCAGGGGGAGGGTCCCGGGGATCACTCCGTCGGGGATCGTGTCCGGCGAGATGTCGCCTCCGGGTGTGCGGATCGAACACCAGACCACCTCGCGGTCGTCGGTCTCAGCGGCGATCAGGAAGAGGTCAGCGATGCCCCACGACGTCATCCACGGGGCGAAGCCGTTCACCCGCCAGCCGCCGTCGACCCGTCGGGCGTGGATCGGAGGTGCCCCCGGACGGCGGAGGTGAGCGAACGCCTGCCCGGCGACGACGCGCCCGGCGCACATGTCGTCGAGGAACTCGTCGCGCAGCGTCGGATCGTCGGCCCGGGCGATGAGCCGCACGCACCCGTGATGCTGAGCCCACACGAAAAACGTCGCGCCGCACGCACCACCCACGGCGGCGAAGACCCGGCGGGCGGCGAGGGGAGGAAGGGCGAGACCGCCCGCCTCGACCGGTCCGGCGATGCCGAAGAGGCCGGCGTCGGCGAGTGCGCGCAGGTTGGCCGCCGGGAGGAGTTCGGCTCGGTCGGTGTCCTGGGCGACGGGGAACAGGACCTCGTCGGCGACCTGGTGAGCCCGGTCGACCACGGCGACGGGATCGCCGCACGCCGCCTGCTCGACGAGCGTGTCCGCGCGTGACGAGATCGGGTCGGTGGTGGTCATGATCGGTTCAGTCTCGCAGTCCCTCGTGGAACGCCAGCATCTCGTGGCGGAACAGGTCGGGTTGATCGCCGATCCCACCGATCGCCGCTCCCTGCACGCCGAACCCGGCGGCGATCGCAGAGATGAACACGTCGCGGTCGGTCAGCGCAGGGTCGGGCTCGTCGGAGCCGACGGCGATCATCGCTCCGTCGTCGGCGAGCATCACCGTCGGGGCGTGAGGCGCCACACTCGCGTCGTCGATCGTGTACGGCTCCTCGAGCCGGTCGAAGCTGTGGAGCGCGCCTGGCACGATCCGCAGCGACGCCTCGCCGCCGCCCGCGGCGATGGCCGCCACCTGACCCTGCACCTGCTGCACCGAACACCACTCGTCGCGATCGCCGATGATCGCCCGGAAGCGAGTCGCGCCCATCGAGGGGTCGACGAACTGCTGGCCGCACCACGGATACACGGCGAACACCGCCGCGAGACCGACGTCGGTGCCCACGATCGGATCGGCGAATCGGCGGTGCGCGGCGATCGTGACCGCCGATCCACCGCGGCTGTGCCCCTGCGCTGCGATGCGATCGGCGTCGACCTCAGGGCGTTCGCGCAGCACGGCCAACGTGGCGAGCACGTCGAAGGCGCTGGCCGCGAAGCTGTACTGGGTCTGGTTGGCCACCGTCGACGCGACCGACCGAGGTCCGAACGGGTCGACGACGCACACGGCGAACCCGGCCGCGACCAGCGTCTCCGCGTGCGATTCGTGGTTGGCGCCGACGCCGAGGCTGCCCGGCACGATCATCACCGTCGGCAGTGGCGAGGTCGCGTCGGCCGGCACGAACAGCTTCGCGTCGATGTCGATCGGTTCGCAGCCGCGCGGGTCGGTGATCGCCTGGTGGTGGTTGATCGGGTTGGCGCTCGGGATCGTCAGGTCCTCGCCGACGACGCCGGCGTAGGTCGCCTGTCGGTCGCGATATCGCTCGGCCGTCTCCATCTCCGGAGGCTAGGACTCGGCGCTGGGTCGGTCTCAGCCGACCGCGCCGCCCGCTGGGCATCCGATGGCGGACTGCGCCGTCACGTCGCGAGCGAGAGGACCGTGACCGGATCGGCGAACCCCTTCACCATGCGCCGTCCGGCCGGCTCGAATCGGAGCTCGGTCCCGGCCACCGCCTCGGCGACCTCTTCGGTGACCAGCACCTCGCGCGGAACCGCCTCGTCGACGAGCCGCGACGCGAGGTTGACGACCGATCCGTAGTAGTCGCCCCCGCGCTGGAGCACGTTGCCGTACGCCAGCCCGCCGCGCGGAACGATCTGGTCGTCGGCTCCGCCGTATCCCGTCATCAGCGCACTCATCGCCTCGACGGCGTTTTCGGCTCGATCGGCCACGATCATCACCTCGTCGCCGATGAGCTTGACGATCCTGCCGCCCGCTGCGTTCACGACGTCGTGGGCGTGACTCTCGAACGTCAGCAGCACATGGGCGAGCTCGGCTGGGTCCATGGTGGCACTGCGCGCCGTGAACCCGGTGAGGTCGACGAATCCGACCGCGTAGCGGTACTGGAACCGCTCGGTCTCGTGGATCATCGTCACGCGGGTCCGCTCGATCGCCTGGAGGATCTGGCGGCGGAGGAACGGATCGAGACGCTCGGCGAGCCCGTCGACGCGACGGTTCGCCTCGTAGGTCGTCTTCGCCAGCTCGAGCTCGCTCTTCCCGGCGAGCACATGGGGCGACTCGATGTCGGCGAGGAACATCGACACGGCGGTCTCGCCGATCCGGGCCGTCGCGGATCCCAGCACGCGGAGAAACGCCAGCGCCTGGTCTTCGCTGAACAGGTCGCTCAGTGCGTACAACCCGGCGAGCGAGTCGGCCTCGTCTGCGGTGAGCCCGACCTCGCCGTCGGGCGCACCTCCGATCGGCAGCAGGCCGAGCGCGGTCGCGAGCCGCTCGAGGAGCGCGGGTTCGACGCCCGTCCGTTGCGACGCCGCCCTCAGCGTCAGTCGCTCGCCCGGGACCAGCTGACGATCGCCGGCGACGGCACCCAGCGCCAGGGAGTCCTTGGCGTCGCGCATGTCATCGACGGACAGGCCCATCTCGTGCAGCCAGTCGAGGAGCGCCCGACGGTCGTCGTGGTCGGTGGAGACGTCCTCGAACAGCCCGGCGGACTCGTACTCCGTCTCGAGCGGTGGTGCGTCGGACGGTGCGTCGGGCGGCGGCGACCCACCGGCGTCGGTCATCCGGACTCCTGGGATCCGGCCGCGGCGTCGATCGACGAGTACGGCCACGGCCGATGGCGCCGAGGAACGCGCTCGGTCCGCGCCTCGAGCAGACGGTCACGCAGTTCGACGACGATCTCGGCCAGCGGTTGGTCGGGATCGACGGGGCCGGCGAGCAGGTTGGTCGCTTCGATCGGGTCGGCGTCGAGGTCGTACAGCTCCCACTCGTCGGCGAGGGGCTCGGTCCGCCCGTCCGGGCCTTCCCGCTCCGGGATCGGCCACAGCGACGGGTCGTCGAAGGTCCGCACGAGCTTCCACAGCGGACCGCCGTCGACCAACCGCGTGACGATCCCCTCCACGTTCGTCGCGACGTCGATCGGCGCCCGGATCCGCAGTTCGGGTGGGCAGTCGTCGACGAGTCCCATCACGCGAGCCAGACCCGACGCGCCCGAGTCGCCGCTGAGCATGTCGTCGCGTGTCTGGAGGTAGACCGACCGGGTCGGGTCGGCGACCGACGGATCGGCGATGACGTCGCCGAGACTCCGTCCCGGGAGTGGATGTACCTCGGAGTGGGTCGAGCGGAGGGTCTCGGCGAGGTCGCGCTCGTCGAGACCCGCCACGTCGAGCAGCGTCGGGATGAGGTCGACGTGCGACGTCGGCATGTCGTCGACTCGCACGCCGGTCGTGGCCGCCTCACCGATCCGAGCGATGGCGAAGGGGATGCGAACCGACTCCTCGTAGAGCTGGTACCACTTCTGGTGCATCCCGCCGTGTGCGCCCAGCAGCTCACCGTGGTCGGCGGTGCGGACGAGCACGGCGTCGGTCGAGGCCGCCGGGGCCTCGTCGTCGCCGGTCACCGCGCGGCGGACGCGGTCGAGCGGTCGATCGACCTCGGCGTGCAGACGGAGATAGAGGTTCCGCTCGTCCTGCTCGCCCTCGTCGTAGATCGCCCGCACCGGATCGGCGTACCCGTAGGCCGACGGATAGCCGTCGCGGTAGACGGTGTGGACGGCTGGCTTGCTGGCGAGGTCTTCGAGGGCGGTCGGAGCCGGAGGCACGTCGGGAGGGTCGCGATCGGCGTCGGCCTCGATCGGCCATCCCGTTCGCTGCCACATCGGGAACAGCACGATGTCGTGTGGGTTCACGAAGCTCGCCACGAGGAGGAAGGGTCGGAGCGCGTCGGGGTCACCCGTCGCTCGGCGATCGGCGCGATCACGGAGCCAGGCCACGACGCGGTCGGCGATCAGGTCGTCGCGACGAGCCCCCGCATTGGCGAGCAGTCCTCCGTGGGGTTCGGGTCCGACCCAACCGGAGAATCCCCAGGGGTCGAGCCGGTCGGCGTCGAGGTACGTGCGGACGGCGTCGGGATCGACGACCCCGTCGTCGTCGTTGGTCGCCAGCGTCTCGCCGGATTCGGGGTCGCGGAGATCGGCGTGGCTGATGTGCCACTTGCCGTCGTAGTGGGTGTCGTAGCCGGCCGCGCGGAACCAGTGGCCGAGGGTCGGCACCTCGTCGCTCGGCAGCCACCGCATGCGCGAGTCGTCGGCCATCTTCCCGAGGCCGTCGGTCTGCGTGACGCCGTGCACGTCGGGGTACTGGCCCGTGAACAACGTCGGTCGGCTCGGCACACACGCGAGCGAGCCGGTGTAGTGGCGTCCGAACCGTACGGCGTGATCGTCCCACCAGCGCCACGAGACGAGGGTCCGCTGCCGCCATCGGCCCAGCTCGGCGGACTCGTACACGGGCGCCTCCCGTTCCTCGTCGGTCATGATGACGACGACGTAGGGCCGTCGACCGTCGGGGTGCTCGGTACTCATCTTCGGAGGCTCCGACGTGACGGTCAGCTCGTGGCGTCGATGAGGTCGTTCACGATGCGGGCGAGTTCCGGCCCCCGGTCCTCCTGCACGAAGTGGCCGCCGTTCTCGACGGTGGTGTGCGCCTGGCCGGCCGCACCCGGGATGCGCTCGCGGAACGGCTTGTCGCCACCCGCGGTCACGGGGTCCTGATCCGAGAAGCAACACAGGAACGGCTTGTCGAACGATTCGAGGACCGCCCACGCCTCCTGGTTCGCCGGAGCCTCCGGGTCGTCGAGCGACGTCGGCACGAGCGACGGCCAGATCCGTGCGCCAGCGGTGTACGAGTCGTCGGGGTAGGGGGCGTCGTACGCCGCGATCACCTCGGGAGCCATCGGCGTCACGACCGCGCGGCTGATGATCGCCCCGATCGGGAACTCGTCGGCCGTCTGGGAGTACTGCTGCCACGCGAGGAAGGCCTCGCTCGGTCGGGTGTGCCCGTTCGGCAGGCCGGTGTTGGAGATCACGACTCCGGCGAAACGGTCGGGCTGGGCTGCGACGAGCCGAAGTCCGATCAGCCCGCCCCAGTCCTGCCCGAAGAACGTGGTGTCGCGCAGGTCGAGGTGGTCGAACACGAGCGACGACATCCAGGCGACGTGGCGGGCGTAGGTGTAGTCGGACTGCGCTGCGGGCTTGTCGCTGCGACCGAATCCGACCTGGTCGGGGACGATCACACGGTGCCCGGCCCCGACGAGCGGCGGGATCATGTGCCGGTACAGGAAGCCCCACGACGGCTCGCCGTGGAGCAGGAGCACGGGAGCGGCGTCGGCCGGACCCTCGTCGAGGTAGTGGACACGGAGTGTGCCGCCGTCGCCGTCGGGGATCTCCGCGTAGTTCGGTTCGAAGGGGAAGTCGGGCAGGTTCTCGAACCGCTCGTCGGGTGTCCTCAACGTCTCCATGGCCAGACAGTACGGCGAACCGGCTGGGCCACTTCGGTCGGCCAGACTCGCGGTGTGCGCAGGCGGAGTCGTCTCACGCTGCTGACGATCGTGACCGCGATGGCAGGGGTCTCCGCGTGTTCCGAGTCGGGCGACGGGGGAGCGGGACGGGTCGACGTCGCATCGCTCCGGGTCGGCGAGGTCACGTCCGTGGCCGACGAGATCCCTGCCATCGAGGCGACGATCTCACCCGACGGACGCTCGGTCGCCCACGTCCGGCGATCATCGTCGGAGGTCTGCATCGTGGCGATCGACGACGAGCGTCCGTCGGGATGTGTTCCGTTCGACGGGCGCCTGGCCATCGAACGAACCGGCTGGTCGCCGGATGGAGCGGTGTTGGTGGGTCACGGTGACTTCCTTCTCGACTTCGTCGATCCCGATCTGATCCGCGTCGACCTCATGGACGGAAGTGCGGAGATCATCACCGAGGACGGCGTGGACGAGCTGACGTTCGACGGCGAGGGACCCGGCGCGGAGGGACTGGTCGACGTGTCGCCGGCTTTCGCGCCGGACGGTGACCTGCTGTTCCTCCGCCGCACACGCGAGGAGTCCGATTTCGAGCTGCGGGTCGTCCCGGCCGACGTCCTCGACGGTGTCGGCGAGGGCAACACGATCGACGACTCGGTCGAGCCGGTCGGTGGCCTCGATCTGCCCGTCGACGTCGTGCCGCTCTCCGCGCTCCGCCCGACGGGCGACGGTCGATGGGTGGTGCTCGGTCTCGACATCGAGGCCTTCGCCGATCCTGAGGTCTTCGTGTTCGATGTCGACGGGGAGACGGTCGAGGGCTTCCGACTCCGCGGCGGCGACCGGAACGCATCGATCCAGCTGGTCGACGCATCACCGACGCATGCGCTCATCGCCGACCTGACCGCGCTGAGGTTTCTCGACACATCGGCCGCCGATGACGTGTTGACGCTGCTCGATCTCACCACTGGCGACGCTGATCGGGTTCGTCTGCGCGTGACCGATTCTCTTCCGCTGGGGGCTGCGCTCTCACCGGACGGTTCGGCGATCGCCGTCGTCGTCGGCGGCGTCGACGACGACTCGGACCCCGCGCTCCTGGTCGTCCCGATCGACGACGCAGGGGCCGGTGACGTGGTGTCGCTCGATCTGCCCGACGGTCTCCCGGGCGATGGTCGCCTGGTCGGGTTCGGGAACACGATCGGGCTCGGATGGACCGACGACGATCGCCTCGTCGTCGGCGTCGACGGCGACAGCGTGGCCACGATCGAGTTGCTGACCGGCAACTGACCCGGTCCACCGCTCGTGCGGGTCGCTAGCGTGCGCGCGTGAGTCTGGTGCCCGAGGAACGGTCGAGCGGCGACCCCGCTGATCGTCCGACGGGCTCGCCGGCCCCCGACGAGTCGGCCTCCGGCGAACTCGGGCGAGGGCTTCTCGGCGCGGGCATCGCAGTCACCGCGTGGTCGACCGGCACGATCCTCGCCAAGTACATCGACATGGGCGCACTGGCGATCGGCGTCTACCGGTTCGCGATCTTCGGTATCGGCCTGTCGCTGTGGTTGCGCTTCCGCGGGGTGCGGATCGATCTCCGCGTGCTTCGGGCGTCGATGTGGGGCGGCATCGCTCTCGGCGCCGACATCGCTCTGTTCTTCTCGGCCGTGAAGGAGACGAGCATCGTCAACGCCACGGTCGTCGGGTCGCTGCAGCCCATCGTGGTCGGCATCGTCGCCGTTCGGTTCTTCGGTGAGACGATCCGTCGATCGGATGCGCTGTGGGCGATCGTGGCGCTCGTCGGGACGATCACGGTCGTTGCGAGCTCGGCGGGCGACGAGGCCACCAGCCTGCGCGGCGATCTCCTCGCGGTCGGCGCACTGTTCGCATGGAGTGCGTACTTCATCGCCTCGCGCCGGGCGAAGGGCGTGCTGACGCCGTCCGAGTTCACCGCCGGCACATCGCTGTGGACCGCTGCGATCTGTCTGCCGATCGGTGTCGCGGCCGGCCAGGACCTGTCGTTCCCATCGCTCGAGAACCTCGCCTGGCTCGCCGTCATGATCGTCGTCGCCGGCATCGTCGGCCACTCGCTGATGAACTGGTCGCTGCAGCGCATCCCTCTGTGGGTCGGGTCCACGTTCACGTTGTTCATCCCGGTCGCATCGTCGATCCTCGCCTGGATCATCCTCGACGAGGCGGTGTCCGTCGTTCAAGCGGTCGCGATGGCCGGAGTGATCGGAGCGCTCGCCGTGATCGTTCGCGGCCAGACGAAGACCCCCGCCGGCGAGGCGACCGGCGGGTGAGGCGGCGCCGGTGACCGAGCTGCTCGGATATCTCGGCTCTGCGCTCGTGGTCGTGTCGCTCACGATGCGGTCGCTTCTGCGACTCCGCATCATCTCGCTCGCGGGCTCGGCGACGTTCCTCGTCTACGGACTGCTCATCGAGTCGTGGCCGATCGTCATCACCAACGCCGCCATCGCCGTCATCAACCTCTGGTACCTGCGGATCGAGTACCTCGTCCGCCGGTCCGGGCATGGCGATCTCGGCGTGTCGCGGATCCGCGTCGACTCGCCGTTCCTCGTCGACTTCGTCCGCTACCACCTCGACGACATCCGACGGTTCCAACCCGACTTCGATCGACTGCCGGCCACGGACGAAGACGATCGCCACGTGGCGCTCCTCCTCACGCGCGACGGGCTGCCGGCAGGGCTGGTCCTCGGTCGGCGCGACGGTGACGCACTGTGGATCGAGCTCGACTACGTCCTCCGTGAGCATCGCGACTCGCGGTTGGGGTCGTGGCTGTACGGCACCGGTGCGCAGGTGTTCCGCGAGATGGGGGCACGTGTGCTCAAGGCCGAGGCCCTCACCGTGACCCACGATCGGTACCTCGCCCGGATGGGATTCGCCGACGACCCCGACGACACCGGCTACGCGCTCGCGCTGTGAACGCGGCGCGACGATCGGACGTCGCGACCCCACGACAACCCCTCGCTCGGCCACGGGCGCGGATCGCTACGTTGCCGACATGGACCTCGCGTCGCAGTCGTTCGCCGATCTGACCGGCTCGGTGGTCGGTGTCCACCGATCGGGTGACCACACGTTCTCGAAGAGGTCGCAGGACTCGATCACGCTCGTCCCGGGTCTCGGCGTCGACGGTGACGCACATCAGGGGGCCCGGGTGAAGCATCGGTCGCGGGTGGCGAAGGATCCCGATCAGCCGAACCTCCGACAGGTGCACCTCGTGGCATCTGAGCTCCTCGACGAGGTGGCGGAACTGGGCTTCGACGTGGCGCCGGGCGCCGTCGGGGAGAACATCACGACCCGGGGACTCGACCTGATCCGGCTGCCCGTCGGTTCGATGGTTCGACTGGGGGACGAGGCACTCGTCTCGCTGACCGGGTTGCGCAATCCGTGCGGGCAGATCAACGGCCTCGCCGATGGGCTCCAGTCGGCGATGATCGGGCGCGACGACGACGGATCGCTGCTGCTCAAGACCGGTGTGATGTCGGTCGTCGTCCGCGGCGGTGACGTCCGCCCCGGCGACCCCGTCGAGGTGCGTTTCCCACCCGGCCCCCACTCCCCCCTGCGCCGCGTCTGAACTGTTCCGTGGCCCCCCCCGGGGCAAAGATCAACACCGGGGGGAAGGGGGCGGTTTTTGCCGGCGGTCGGGGGGGGGCGGGAACAACCGGGGGGGGGGGGGG
>JBCDAK010000182.1:0-9733 GCA_039185545.1 Actinomycetota bacterium | reverse complement strand
TCCATGGCCTCGTCGGCCGGGGGAAGGAGCACGGAGTCGATGACGTGGATGACACCGTTCGACGCCTCGACGTCGACGGCGGTGACGGTGGCGTCGTTGACGGTGACGGTGTCGCCGTCGACCCCGATCTCGACGGTGGCGCCATTCACAGTCTCGACGGCCTCACCGTCGAGCGTGACGACGTCCGACGACGGGACCTCGCCGGCGACCACGTGGTACGTGAGGATCGAGGTGAGGGTGTCGGTGTCGGCGAGCAGCTCGTCGGCGGTGATACCCAGCGCATCGAGCGCAGCGGCGAACGCGTCGTCGGTCGGCGCGAACACGGTGAACGGGCCGTCGCTCGACAGCGTCTCGACCAGGCCAGCAGCCTGAACTGCGGCGACCAGCGTCGAGAAACCCTCGGTCGAGGCGGCGACGTCGACGATCGTGCCGACCTCCTCGGCCGCTTCCTCGGCCTCGGTGGTCTCTGGCTCGTCGGCGTCCTCGTTCGAATCGGAGCCGCACGCGGCGCCGACGAGAGCCAAGGTGGCGGCTCCGGCGGCGAGGCGGATGCGTACGGAACGTGTCTTCGTCATGTCGTGGAACCTCCAGGGATCCAGGTGGGGGGATGTACGCCTGCTCTACGCACGACCCTCGACCCCTGGATGCACCCGGTGACCCAGGTCACATGAATTCATGCTGAACCGCGCTGAAACCGTGCCTGGGAACGCAGCGGCGACGACACCGCTGACCGGTCGACGTTCGATGTCAGGAGTCGGCGGAGGAGGGGGACTCGTGGCCGTCGACCTCGGCGACGACCGGATCGACTGCAGCCCGCACCCGTGCGATACGGTGCTGATCGACCTCCGTCACCTCGAGACTCCATCCGTCGAGGCGAATCACGTCGCCGGCGGTGTCGGGCACACGCCCGAGACGATCGAGCACGAGACCGGCGACGGTGGTGTACGACGTCGAGTCGACGACCGGAAGGTCGAGATCGGGAAGGTCGCGGAGCGGGAATCCGCCGTGGAGCGACATCGTGCCGTCGGGGAGGGTTCGCACGCCGGCGACCTCACGATCGGTCTCGTCGTAGATCTCACCCACCAGCTCCTCGACGAGATCTTCCATGGTGAGGATGCCGACGGCCAGGCCGCGCTCGTCGACGACGAGCGTCATCTGCACCCGTTCGTTCTGCATCCGGTGCAAGGCCGTGAGGACGTGGATCGACTCGGGAAGCGCCATGATCTCGTCAGCACAGTCGCGCACCGGGCGGTCGGGGCCGTCGAGGAGATCGCGGAGGTGCACGAGCCCGACGACATCGTCGAGGACGCCTCCCACACCCACCGGTGCTCGCGAATGGCCGCTGTCGGCGAGGTCGATCAGCGCTGCGGCCGCAGGAACATCGGCGTCGAGCACGAACACCTCGGGTCGCGGCCGCAGCACGGCGTCGATGCGCCGTTCGGCGATCTCGAACGCCCCGTCGATGATCGAACGCTGCTTCGGTGTGACCGAGGCCTGTCCGGCCACCATCTCGCGGAGCTCCTCCTCGGTGACCTCCTCGCGGTCGCGATTCGGGTCCGCGCCGACGAGGCGCACCACGATGTCGGTCGACTTCGACAGCAGCCACACCACGGGTGCGGCGAGCTTCGAGAGGAACGACAGCGGGCGAGCGGTGAGCAGCGCCCATCGTTCGGCGCGCTGCATGGCGACCCGCTTGGGGGCGAGCTCACCGAGGACCAGCGTGACGTAGGCGAGCAGGATCGTGACGACGACGATGGCGACCGGCTCGGCGGCGCCGCCGAGGAAGTCGAGCGGCTCGACGAGCGGCTCGGAGAGCGACACGGCGGCGGCCGCGGATGCGAGGAAACCGGCGAGAGTGATGCCGATCTGAATGGTGGCGAAGAACCGATTCGGGTCGCGTGCGACCGATGCGACGGCCGCACCGGCCTTCGACTGATTCTCGAGGCGCTGGAGCTGGCCCTCACGGAGCGAGACGAGAGCGAGCTCGGTGCCTGCGAACACGGCGTTGAGCAGGACCAGGAATCCGACCAGCGCGAGTTGGGGGACGACGTCGCTCACGAGCGCACCACCGCCCGAATGGTATCGATCCCCCCACCCGACCCCGAGCCCGAGGTCACACCCCCCTCACGCCGACGGCACACGTGACGTCGTGCGGATGGAGGCCGAGCGATTTCGTTCGGCGGCACGGCGGGAGGGGACGAGTCACGTCGAGGGGGGTTGTGCGCCCGGGACGCGCGGGCGGGGGGCGGCCCCATGCCGGGGCGCCCACCCCCAGCACACCCCCCCCCTCACGCCGACGGCACGAGTGACGTCGAGCGGATTCGTCCGCCGGCACGGCGCGAGGACGGCCCTTGCAGGGGCCGACGACCCGAGGAACGCAGCCAGCGGACGAATCGGCCGACGTGAGATCAGCCGGGGCGGCCGACGCCGGTGACCTTGTTCCAGTTCACCGTGGTGATCGACACGAAGCTGCCCGTGTTGGGTGCGTGCACGATCTGTCCTCCGCCGAGGTACACGCCGACGTGACTGATCGGCGAGTAGTAGAAGATCAGGTCGCCGGGCTGGGCAGCACCGGGTGACACGTGCGGGATCGACGCGTACTGGGCGCGCGACTGGTGTGGCAGGTACACACCGGCCTGTGCCCAGGCGTAGGCGGTGAGACCCGAGCAGTCGAACGAGACGCCGGGCTTCGAGGTGGCGTACTTGTACGGCACACCCTGCTGGCCGAGCGCCGCGTTGACGGCGACCGACGCACGCGATGAGACCGGCGGGCTACTGGTGGAGCCACCCGAGCTGCTGGAACCGCTGTCGGAGGAGGAGCCCCCGCCGGACGAGGATCCGCCGGCGCCGGCCGACGACCCGGAGTTCGACGAGTCGGATCCCGAGCCCGCGGATCCCGACGAGCCGCTGTTCGACGAACCGGAGTTCGACGAGCCGGAGTTCGACGAGCCGGAGGATCCGGACGACGACGAGTTGCCGGATGACGAACCCGCGTTCGCTGAGGCGGTCGCAGCGGCGGCCTGCTGCGCTTCGAGTTCGGCCTGGACCCGGGCGAGCGACTCGGCCGCTCGGCGGGCCTCTTCCTCGGCGATGAGCTCGCCCAGGCGCGCTTCGGCGTCGGCTCGCGCCGCCGTGTACTCGGCGGTGAGGCGCTCGGTCTCCTGTTGGGCGTCGACCAGTGAGGCGGCGAGCGCTTCGGCCTCGGCGCGCTTGCCCTCGAGTTCTTCGCGGTCCTGCTCGAGTCCAGCGACGAATGCATCGAGCTCGTCGGTGGTGACGTCGCCAGCGCTCAACGCGATGCGCGCGAACTCGTCGCGCAGTAGCGCGTCGTTGATGTTCTCGGAGTCCTCGAACAGCGGACCCATGGGTGCGGCACCACCGCCCACGAACGACCGCACCGCCATGTCACCGAGCTCGCTGCGCAGCTCGACGAGCTCGGCTTCCTTCGTCGCGATGCCGGCTTCGAGTTCGACGATCTCGTCGGCGAGCTGGGACTGCGTGTCGAGCGCGACCACGTAGTCCTCGCCGATCTGACGGGCCTGTTCCTGGAGCCGCTCGAGCTCGTCGACGATGTCCTCGACGCGCTGACGCTGCTGATCGACGGTCTGCGCGCCCGCGACCTGCGGGGCCATCGCGGGGACGACGAGACCGATGACGAGCGCGACGGGCGCGAGACGAAGCAACTGCCGCATGACGGGACGCGAGCCTATCGATTGTGACGGATGGGTTGCGAACATGACGGAAAACACATTCGTACGTTCGTTCGCCCCGCGATCCCTCGTGAGGTCACTCCCATTCGATCGTGCCGGGCGGCTTCGACGTGATGTCGTAGACCACTCGGTTGACGCCGTTCACCTCGTTGATGATCCGCTGGCTCATCACCTCGAGTGTCTCGTAGGGGATGCGGGCCCAGTCGGCCGTCATGGCGTCGTCGCTGGTGACCGCCCGGATCACGATCGGGTTCCCGTAGGTCCGCTCGTCGCCCATCACGCCGACCGAGCGAACGTCGGCGAGCAGGGCCCCGTACGACTGCCAGATCTCGCGTTCGAGCCCGGCGGCCGCCAGCTCCTCGCGCACGATCGCATCGGCCTCCTGGAGGAGCGCGACGCGCTCGGGGGTGACCTCGCCGATGACCCGCACACCCAGACCCGGGCCCGGGAACGGCTGGCGCCAGACCATCTCGTCGGGGAGGCCGAGTTCGGTCCCGAGCGCGCGCACCTCGTCCTTGAACAGGTCGCGCAGCGGCTCGATGAGCTCGAGCTCCATGTCGTCGGGGAGGCCGCCCACGTTGTGGTGACTCTTGATGACGGCAGCCGTGCCGTCGGTCCCGCCCGACTCGATGAGATCGGGATACAGGGTGCCCTGCACCAGGAACGTCGCCTCGGTGAGCCCGCCCGTGTACTTCTCGAACACGCGGATGAACCGCTCACCGATCGCCTTGCGCTTCGCCTCGGGCTCGGTGACTCCGGCGAGCGCTTCGAAGAACGACTCGCCCTCGTCGGCGTGGATCAACTCGATGCCGAGGTTGCGGCGGAACGTCTCGACCACCTGGTCGGACTCGCCCTTGCGCATGAGCCCGGTGTCGACGTAGATGCACGTGAGCTGTGCGCCGATCGCCCGGTGGACCAGCGCGGCTGCGACCGACGAGTCGACGCCGCCCGACAGCCCACAGATCACGCGGGCGTCCCCCACCCGCTCACGGATCTCGGCGACCTGCTCGTCGATGATCGATGCCGGCTCCCAGCTCGGTTCGATCCCGGCGAGGCGGTGGACGAACCGTTCGAGCACGGCCATGCCGTGAGGCGAGTGCTTCACCTCGGGGTGGTGCTGCACGGCGTAGATCCGTCGCTCGTGCGACTCGAACGCAGCGACCGGGGCGTCGGCGGTGGCGGCCGTGGCGACGAAGCCGTCGGGGACCTCGGTGATGGCGTCGAAGTGGCTCATCCACACGTCTTGACGAGCAGGAAGTCCGTCGTGGAGCAGTTCGGACGGCACTCCCGGCAGCCGATCGAGCGTCGCCCGTCCGTACTCACCCCGCAGCCCACGTCCGACGGTTCCCCCGAGCTGCTGGGCGACCAGCTGTGCGCCGTAGCAGATGCCGAGGGTCGGGACGTCGAGGTCGTAGATGTCGGGATCGAGCTGCGGTGCCCCCTCGACGTGCACACTCTCGGGGCCTCCCGAGAGGATCAGCGCCGCCGGATCGCGCCGGCGGATCTCGTCGGCCGACACCGTGTGCGGCACGATCTCGGAGAACACGTGGAGTTCGCGCACTCGCCGGGCGATGAGCTGGGCGTACTGGGCTCCGAAGTCGACCACCAGGACGGTCGAGCGATCGGCGGGGGATCCGGGTTGACTCAAGTCATGCATCGTACGACGCGACGCGACGGCGATCGGGCTTCCCCTGCACCATCGATCGGTCGATCGATCGCGGCCTCGATGAGGACGGGGATCGGGCTGGCCGTCGCGACGGTGGCGATCGTCGTCCTCGCCGTCGTCGTGGCGATCTCCGCCGCGCCACGAGCGGTCGAGGCGGGCTCCGACGAGCCTCCTCCCCCGCCGGTCACGATCGCTCCCGAGTTCCTGCCCGAGAGCGCCAACCTGAGCGACTGCGTCGGTCTCGTCGAACGACCCGGCTGCGGGTCGGAAGCGCGGGGTGGGTGGCGTCAGACGGCCGTCTTCGCCGCGATCGCGGTCGGCCTCGGCGTCATCTTCTGGCGCGTGTCGCTCGGGATCCGCCGCAATCGCTCAGCAGCCGATGCGGGTGCCGTCACGACGGGCACGCCGACCGACACGACCACCGACACCGGACGGTCGCCGTCATGACCCCCGACGAGTTCCGGCGCCACGGCCACGACCTCATCGACTGGATCGCCGACTACCTCGAGACCACGTCCGAGCGACCGGTGCTGGGTGACGTGAAGCCGGGCGACACCCGGGCCGCGCTCCCCGAGCACCCGCCGACCGAGATCGAACCGTTCGAGTCGGTGATGCGCGACGTCGACGACGTCATCGTTCCTCGTCTCACGCACTGGCAGCACCCGTCCTTCTTCGCCTACTTCCCGGCCAACAACTCGTATTCGTCGATCCTCGGCGAGCTGCTGTCCGCTGGGCTCGGCGTCAACGGGATGAGCTGGGTCACGTCGCCGGCGGTGACCGAGCTCGAGACGCTGATGCTCGACTGGATGCGCGAGCTCCTCGACCTACCCGAACGGTTCGACTCGACCAGCGAGTCCGGCGGTGGCGTCATCCAGGGCACGGCCAGCGAGGCCACGCTCGTGGCGATGCTCGCGGCTCGCTGGAGGGCGACCGGCGGCGCCGTGAACCACACCGGCGACACGACGACGCTCGTGGCGTACACCACGTCGCAGGCGCACTCGAGCATCGAGAAGGGACTGCGCATCGCCGGGATCGGCACCGATCGGATGCGGGTGATCGCGCACGACGAGTCGTTCGCCATGCGTCCCGATGCGCTCGCCGCGACGATCGAGGCCGACATCGCCGACGGCCTCGTCCCGTTCTTCGTGTGTTCCACCCACGGCACGACGTCGTCGATGGCGTTCGACCCGACGCCGGCGATCGCCGACGTCTGCGAGCGGCACGATGTCTGGCTGCACGTCGACGCGGCCATGGCGGGAATCGCCGCGCTCGTGCCCGAACAGCGGTGGGTCAACGCCGGACTCGAGCGGGCCGACTCGTACTGCACCAATCCTCACAAGTGGATGGGCATCAACTTCGACTGCAACCTGTTCTGGGTCGCCGATCGCGCCGCGCTGCTGGGTGCGCTGAGCATCCTCCCCGAGTACCTCCGGTCCGAGGCGGCCGAGGCGGGTGCGGTGATCGACTACCGCGACTGGCAGATCCCCCTCGGTCGTCGCTTCCGGGCGCTCAAGCTCTGGTTCGCGCTCCGCTGCGACGGCATCGAGCCGGTCCAGACGATGATCCGCGATCAGCTCGATTGGACCCGGTCGATCGTCCGCAATGTCGAGGCCGACGAACGGTTCGAGGTCGTGGCGCCTCCGGCCCTCAACCTCGTGTGTGTCGCCCTCACCGCCTCCACGACCGAAGAGGCGAACTCGCGAACCGACGCACTCGTCGAGTCGGTCAACGCCAGCGGTCAGGCCCACGTGACGCGCACCGTGCTCGACGGGAGGTCGGCGCTGCGGGTCTCGATCGGCGCACGATCCACCACCGCCGACGACGTCGCGGCCGTCTGGACCCTCCTGAGCGATCGCGCCGACACGGTGATCTCGAGCGCACCGAACTGACTCCGGCTCCGTCCGGTTCGTGTCAAGCCGCTGATCTGCGGCGCCGATGATCTCTCATGGGACCGACCGAGTCGCTCGCGCTCGACGTGCTCCGCCGGGCGGGTCACGTCGACCGCGCCGACGCTCCCGAACTGCCCTCCATCGACGACCTCGCGGCGATCCCACAGCACGAGTTCGACGCGATCGGCCTGCCCCGAGCTGCGCGACATGCGCGATGGGTCCTGTCCCTCGCCGATGCTCGTCTCGCTCTGGTGGAGCTGGCGAGCTCGACGGACGCCGTTGTGCTCGACGTCGACGGACGGCGGAGGTTTCGCCGGCGATCGATCCACTTCGACACCGACGACCTCGAGTTCTACCGAGCGGCGCTGCGGCGTCGACCGGACCGGGCGAAGGTACGGATCCGCGAGTACCCCGACGCCGGGCGCGCCTTCGTCGACGTGACGGTGAACGACCGCCACGGTCGCCGCACGAGCAGGCGCCTCGAGATCGATTCCGATCATCACGACCGCCTCGACATCGACGCGTGCCGATTCGTCGACACCGCACTCGCCGACGTCGGGACGGCGCGCATGCTCCGACCGACGGCCCACACGGAGTCGGTGCGGACGAAGCTCCTCGATCGGATGGACGGGAGTCGAGCGACCCTCGACACCGACTACCGGTGCGAGGAGCTCCGGCCCGAACGTGGACGTCGAACCTCTGCCCTCGACGGTGTGATCGTGGAGGCGACGGTCGGTCCTCGCCGGTCGGCACTCGCGGAACACCTGCGTCGCCGCGGCGTTCGGCCCGGGCGGCTCACCCGGAACACCGGGGTCAACCTGGAACTGCGCTTCGAAAGAGGCTGACCAGCATGTGGGCCGTGGCGCCCCAGACCGTCTCGTCGTCGAGGTGGAAGAAGTGCAGCGGCCGGTCGAGCGGCGGCAGTCCCCATCGCTCGCGGTGGTAGGTGCCGGGCCTCGTGAGTTCGCCCACCGGCGTCCACATCACCCGGTCGGCCTCGCCGGTCTGAGGGCTCAGATCGGGTCGATCGTCGAGCGTGGCGACCACGGGGATGATGTAGCTCTTCGAGACGACCGTGGACAGGTGCGGCAACTCGCCGACGACCTGGGGTCGGGACATCGAGAGTCCGACCTCCTCCTCGGTCTCGCGGAGAGCGGTCTGCTCGGCCGTCTCGCCCGGGTCGCAACGACCGCCCGGGAAGCTGATCTCGCCACGGTGGTTGCGCAGGTTCTGCGACCGACGGGTGAGGAGCACCTCGGCACCGGCCGGTCCGTCGGCGAGCAGGACCAGGACCGCCGATCGCTTCGCATCGGGGAACGTCGGGAGCTCGGGTGCCGACTCCGGGCCGACCGAACGGATCAGTTGGCCGACCGTCCACGACGCGTCGACCGGCCAGGGTGTCTCGTACTCGACGGTGCTGTTGGGAGGTCGGGGGACGACCTGGGCACCTCCGGCGCGCTGCGGAGCACCGTCGGGACGGTCGGTCATGGGGCGGCGGCGGGTGCGCTCAGGCCGTGGGCGTCCAGCCCGATTCGGTGAGCTGAGTGAGCACCACGTCGAGCCCGGCGGTCTTCATGTCGGCGAGGACCCGCCCGGGAGTCTCCTCGCCACTCTCGAACTTCTCCCAGGCCGCGACGATCTTCGTCAGGTCGGGTGCGGGCTGCTCGAACGCCATGCCGTCAGCCTACGAGCGGACTCCTGGGGTCAGACCCCGGTGTCCGCTCAGTCGTCGGAGGAGGTGAATCGGTCCTTCAGACGACGGCCGGCCTTGATCCCGTCGGCGACGGTGCGACCCGCTTGACGTCCGACCTCCTCGCTCGACGGGCGAGCCATCGTGCGACGGCGCGCCTTCCGCTCGGGCCTGGTGGCGAAGTCGGTGTTCCACCAGACGAACGCCAGCACGACGGCCAGGAGCGCGGCGAGGACCCGGACACTCGAGTCGACCTCGATGAACGGCTGGACGACCGTGAGGATCACGAGTCCGATCAGGACGAGGTCGAGGATGCGGTGGACCCTGCGGTGGGTCCACCGGAACGCTCCGGCCGGGCCCTCCGTGATGGCTGCGTTCAGCATGACGAGGAGACCCAGTGTCGCCGGGATCGCCGGAGTCGGGCTCTGGATCCCCGCCGAGATGAAGACGATCCCGATGATGTACTCGACGATCTGGTGCATCCAGAACGGACGCAACGCACGATTCTCGCCGACCACGAGTCGGATCGTACCGAGGCGGGCGACGAGCCAGAGGGCGGGGACGAGAGGGCTGAGGTACCGAACGCGCCTCGGAGCGAACGCGACGGGGGCCCGGGCCGCTCGATGCGGTCCGGGCCCCCGAAAGAGGCATCAGCGCCCTCTGGGCGCTGGGTGAGCGGCGAACGCCGCTCACCGGGCGGGACGATGTGATTCCCGCCCGGAGGGAATCACATCATCCCGCCCATGCCACCCATGCCGCCGCCGGCGGGCATCGCCGG
>JBCDAK010000181.1:0-9873 GCA_039185545.1 Actinomycetota bacterium | reverse complement strand
TCGACACCACCGACAACACCGGCCAGGACACCTCGATCACCATCGGCGCCGACGACAACCCCGTCATCGCCTACTACGACGTCACTGCAGGCGACCTCAACGTCGCCGCGTGCGACGACGCCACCTGCACCACCGCCACCATCACCGCCGTCGACACCACCGACAACACCGGCCGGGAGACTTCGATCACCATCGGCGCCGACGACAACCCCGTCATCGCCTACTACGACTCGACTGCAGGCGACCTCAACGTCGCCGCGTGCGACGACCCCACCTGCACCACCGCCACCATCCGTGCGCTCGACACGACCGACGTGACCGGTCGGTACACGTCGATCACCATCGGGATCGACGGCAACCCCGTGATCGCCTACTACGACGTCACTGCAGGCGACCTCAGCGTGGCCGCGTGCGATGACCCCACCTGCAGCGCCGCCACCATCTCCACCGTCGACACCACCGGCATCCACACCTCGATCACGATCGGCCTGATCGGTACTCCTGTCATCAGCTACTACGACACCGCCGCGGGCGACCTCAACGTGGCCGCGTGCGATGACCCCACCTGCAGCGCCGCCATCATCACCGCCGTCGACACCACCGACAGCACCGGCCTGCACACCTCAGTCACGCTCGGGGCCGACGGCAATCCCGTGATCAGCTACTGGGACTCGACCGGGGGTGACCTCAACGTCGCCGCCTGCGGCAACCCGTTGTGCAACCCGCACATCCGCGTGGGGCGCTGAACGATCTCCGGTCGGAGCGACTCAGCCCGTCAGAGCCGGCAACAGCGCCTCAGCCACCGCCTGCGGGGTCTCCTCGTGGGAGAACAGTCCCGAGTTCGGAATGGCCTCGAGCTGAGCGTCGGGGAACGTGCCGACCATCTTCTTCGCCTGAGCGAGCGGGAAGAACGGGTCCTCGGCGCCCCACACCATCTGCACCGGCACGTCGATGCGGCCGTGGATGTCGGCGAGCTCGTCGATGAACCGCATCTCGAAGCTGCCGATGAGCTTCATCCCGGCGACCAGTCGTCGCTTCTCGGTCGCCAACGGGCGGAGGAAGAACTCGTCGAACTCACCGTCGAGGAGCGACCGGTCGACGAACGCGTCGCCGAGCACGAACTTGTTGCGACGGAGCTTCGGCTTGCCGACGAGCCAGCCGAGTCCCGCACCGAATCCCGGGAGCCGGCTCGACATCAGGAACGAACGGAACCGCCAGCCGACCTCGGGCGGCTCGGTGTTGATCAGCCCCAGCGCGCGGAGCCGGTGGTCGCCGACGACGGCGTGGCGAGCGATCAACCCCCCGCTGTCGTGGCCGACCGCCGCGTACGAGTCGAGACCGAGCGCATCGACGGCTCGACGCACCGACTCCATGTGGCTGGCGATCGAGAGCGGCGCATCGTCGTCGAATCGGCTCGAACCGGTGCCCGGCATGTCGATCACGTGGCACGTGACGTGATCGACGAGGTGCGGCAGCAGGAGCCGGAAGGTGGCGCCGCTCACCGGCCATCCGTGGACGAACAGCACGTCGGGGCCCGCTCCGACCGTTCGGACCGCCGCCTCGCCGATCCCCGGGACCTCGACGTACCGATCGGGGTCGGCTCGGAACAGATCGGATGCTGCAGCGGCGGTGAGCGTGGCCATCGAACCCTCCTTCGGATCGCCGGTCGGCGATCGGTTTGTAGTGCTCGCTACAAACTAGGCGGGATGGCGTCGCGCGGCAAGGACGTCAGCCCGTCGAGACCGGCACGGGCGTCTTGGCGCGGATGAACGCCGCCGCCTCGATCAGCGCATCATCGGCCTCGGGGACCATGCCGGCGAAGATCTGGTACACGTGCCACATCCCGTCGCGGACGTCGAAGTCGACACTCACCCCGGCATCCCGTGCCCGCTCGACGAGCCGGGTCGAGTCGGAGAGCAGGACCTCTTCGCTCGCCGTCTGGACGAGCAGGGGAGGCAGACCGGAGAGATCGGCGAACAACGGCGACACGGCGGGATGGTCGAGCGGCACATCGACCGCGTACTGCGTGGCGATGTCGCTGAGCCATCCGGCATCGATGAGCGGATCGGAGGCGGCGCGGGTCTGCACCGTCTCACCCGACGCCGTGAGATCGGTCCACGGCGAGATGACGTAGCCGGCACCCGGCAGCGGCACGTCCGCGTCGCGCAGCGCACACAGCGTCGCGAGCGTGGCGCCACCACCCGCCGAGTCGCCGGCGATGGTGACCAGAGACGGATCGGTGTCGGCGATGATCGACCGGTACGCCGAGAGGCAATCGTCGATGGCGGCCGGATACGGGTGTTCGGGCGCCAGCCGATAGTCGATGACGGTCGTCCGGGCCCGTGCGAGGCGGGCGAGTCGTGCGCACATCGCGATGTGCGACTTCGGTGAGCCGACCACGTAGCCGCCGCCGTGGATGTACATCACCTCGCGCTCGACCGGCACGCCAGTCGGCGTCGCGACGATCGACGGCACTCCCCCGACGGTCGTGTCGACGTAGTCGACCTTGCGCGGGCGAGGCGCCTTGTCGATGCGCTCCATCAGCTCGCGTCGCTTCTCGATGGGCACGTCGGGATCCTCGACGAACTGTCCGAGCGACCGACGCGCCAGACGCGCCCGCTTGCTGATCTTCGTCGTGGAGGTCGCGCGACCCATCAGGTCAGCCCCACGACGACGGCGTCCATGAGCTGCGCCTGCTCCTGGTCGTGGATGACCTTCGAGCCGGTGGCCGGGCTGCCCGACTCGACGCGGGCGATGTGGCGCAGGTCGTAGCCCTGGTCCTTGACGCGCCAGGTGTTGTGCTCGATGAAGTTCCACGCACCCATGTTCTCGGGCTCCTCCTGGAGCCAGCGCAGCTCCTTCGCGTTGGGGTACTTCTCGAGGATCTTCAACATCTGGTCGGTCGGCAGCGGGTAGAGCTGCTCGATCCGCACCACGGCGACCGGCGCCCCGGTGGCGTCTCGCTTGGCCATCGCGTCCCAGGCGATCTTGCCCGAGCAGAACACGATGCGCTTCACCTCCTGCGGATCGAGATCGGCCGGATCGTCGATGACCTCGCGGAACGACCCCTCGGTGAGATCCTCGATCGGCGAGCGGGTCTGACGCATCCGCAGACCCTGCTTCGGTGCGAACACGACCAGTGGGGTGCGCCGGCTCTGGTACACCTGGCGGCGAAGCAGGTGGAAGAAGTTGGCGGCCGTCGTGGTGTTGACGATCTGCATGTTGTCCTCGGCGGACAACGTGAGGAAGCGCTCGAGTCGGGCCGACGAGTGTTCGGGACCCTGGCCCTCGTAGCCGTGGGGCAGCAGCAGCGTGACACCGTTGTTCTGGCCCCACTTGTCCTCGGCGGCGACGAGGTACTGGTCGATGATGATCTGAGCGCCGTTGATGAAGTCGCCGAACTGCGCCTCCCACACCACGAGCATCTCGGGGTTCGAGTGGCTGTAGCCGTACTCGAAGCCGAGCGCCGCGTACTCGGACAGCAGCGAGTCGAAGATCCAGAAGCGCGACTCGACGTCGTCGAGGTTGTCGAGCGGGATGAACGGCTCACCGGTCTCGTAGTCGATCAGTGCGGCATGCCGGTGGCTGAACGTGCCGCGCCGGGTGTCCTCGCCTGCGTAGCGGACCGATCGGCCGTCGGCGACGAGCGATCCGATCGCCAACGCCTCGGCGGTGGCCCAATCGACCTCGCCGCCTGCGTACATCTTCTCCCGGACGTCGAACTGCTTGGCGAGCTTGGGATGGATCGTGAAGTCGTCGGGGTAGTCCGTCAGCTTGGCGAAGATCGCATCGAGCGCCGAACGGTCGACACCCGTCGCGATCGCGGGGAGCACACCCTGTGGCTTCGGCGGCGGCGGCGCGGTGATCTGGCTCGGCGCCTGGGACCGGGTCTCGTCGAGTGCGATCTGGAGCTTGCCCGAGAAGTCGTCGAGCGCTTGCTCGGCCTCCTCGACCGTGATGTCCCCACGCTTCACCAGCGTCTCGACGAAGAGCTTGCGTACGCTGCGCCGCTCGCCGATCGCCTTGTACATCAGCGGCTGGGTGTAGCTCGGGTCGTCGCCTTCGTTGTGCCCGTGACGGCGGTAGCACACCATGTCGATGACGACGTCGTTGTGGAACCTCGTGCGGTACTCCCACGCCATGCGCGCCACACGCACACAGGCTTCGGGATCGTCGCCGTTGACGTGGAAGATCGGGGCCTGGATCGTCTTGGCCACGTCGGAGCAGTAGGGCGATGAACGCGCAGATGCCGGGGCGGTGGTGAACCCGATCTGGTTGTTGATGATGAGGTGGATCGTGCCGCCGATGCGATAGCCGCCGGTGTCGGACATGGCGAGACACTCGGCGACCACGCCCTGGCCCGCGAATGCCGCGTCGCCGTGGATGAGCAGCGGGAGCACCGGGAACGAACCCGGCGGATCGATCTGGTCCTGTTTGGCCCGCACCATGCCCATGACGATCGGATCGACCGTTTCGAGGTGACTCGGGTTCGCCGCCATCTCGATCGCGATGTCGGCCCCGCTCGGGCTCTCGTACTTGCCCTTCGCCCCGAGGTGGTACTTGACGTCGCCCGATCCCTGGACCGAGTTGGGATCGAGGTGGCCCTCGAACTCGGAGAAGATCGCCGCGTAGCTCTTTCCCATGATGTTGGAGAGCACGTTCAGTCGTCCGCGATGCGCCATACCGATGATCGACGAGTCGAGGCCGGCGTCGGCCGCGTTCGCCAGGATCTCGTCGAGGATCGGGATCGCGGACTCGGCGCCCTCGATGCCGAACCGCTTGGTGCCGACGTACTTGGTGGCGAGGAACTTCTCGAACGACTCGGCGGCGTTGAGCCGCTCGAGGATCCGTCGCTTCTGTTCCACGTCGAACTCTTCGTGGTGGACCTCGACCTGCTCCTGGATCCACTTCTGCTCGTCGGTGTTCTGGATGTGCATGTACTCCACACCGATGGTGCGGCAGTACGCGTCGCGGAGGACGCCGAGCAGATTGCCGAGCGTCATCTTCGGCACGCCACCGACACCGTCGGTGAGGAACTCGCGGTCGAGGTCCCAGATCGTCAGTCCGTAGGTGGCGGGGTCGAGCTCGCGCGGGGTGTGCGGCTCGGTCCAACGGAGGGGATCGAGGTCGGCGATGCGGTGACCGCGCACCCGGTGGACGCGGATGAGCTTGGCGACGGCCATCTGCTTGGCCAGCATCGCCTCTTCCTTGGCGAGCGGGCTCGTGTCGCTGCGCCACTTGACTGCCTCGTACGGCAGGTCGAGGCTGGCGAAGATGTCGTCGTAGAAGTCGTGTTCGCCGAGCAGCAGGTCCTTGACACGCTTGAGGAACAGACCCGACTCGGCGCCCTGGATGATCCGGTGGTCGTACGTGGAGGTGATCGTGACGACCTTGCTGACCCCCATGTCGGCGAGGCTCGCCCGGTCGGCGGCCTCGAACTCGGCGGGGAAGTCGATCGAGCCGACGCCGACGATGAGTCCCTGACCCTGCATGAGGCGAGGCACCGACTGGATGGTGCCGATGGTGCCGGGGTTGGTGAGCGACACGTTGGCGCCCTGGAAGTCCTCGATGGTGAGCTTGTTGCTCTGGACCTTGCGGATGAGTTCGTCGTACTCGGCGAGGAAGCCGGCGAAGTCCATGGCGTCCGCGCCCTTGATGACCGGCGTGAGGAGCGTGCGGCTCCCGTCCTTCTTCTCGACGTCGACGGCGAGGGCCATGTTGACGTGGTCGTGCGCGACGAGGAGCGGCTTGCCGTCGTCGTCGGTCTCGAACGTGTTCTTCATGACGGGCATCGAGTCGCCGATCGCCCGCACGACCGCCCATCCGATGAGGTGGGTGAAACTGACCTTGCCCTGACCGCTGCGCTGGCGGAACCCGTTGATGACCTTGCGGTTGACCTCGAGCAGCTTCGCCGGAACGTTGCGGAAGCTGGTGGCCGTGGGCACCTCGAGGCTGGCCGACATGTTGCGGGCGATGGCCGCACCCGCGCCACGGATGGGTGACTTCGAGGGACCCTCGGGCTCGCTCGGCTCGGGCTCGGTGGCCGCCGGAGCGGCGGGAGCGGGAGCGGCGGCCGCCGCAGCCGGTGCGGGGGCGGCCGTGGGAGCCGACGCTGCGCTGGGGGCAGGCATGGGCGGAGCGGTCGCCGCGCCCCCCTTCGCCAGATCGGCGCCGGTCCATCCCGCCGACGAGCCGTTGGACCCGGCGGCCACCTGACGGGCCTGGGCGGCACGCTCGGCACCCGGCTCGTTCGACTCGTCGGCGTGCGTGGCGGCGATCTGCTGGACACGCGCCGAGGTGGCGGCTGCGCGAGCGACCGACGGGGTCTGCGATCGATAGTCGGCGAAGAACTCCTGCCACTGCTCGCCCACCGAGTCGGGATCGGCGACGAACCGCTCGTACATCTCCTCGACCAGCCACGAATTCGCGCCGAATCCCTCGCCTCCGGCTCGTTGATCGGTGTGCGGGGCGGTCTCTTGGTCCTGCCGGGTGGCCACGGGTTCACAGTACCGCCCGTACTCGGCGTGAGCCGCTGCGAGACTGCCCCGGTGAGCGAGCCGTCGACCGCAGCCTCGACGACCGACGCCGCGTCGCTCGTCCACGCGATTCGCTCCTCGCTCCTCGGGGTCGCACGTCCGGTTGACGCGGAGCCGATGGCGGCCTACATGCGTGGCTGCTTCCCGTTCCTCGGTGTCAAGACGCCGGCTCGACGCCGATCGACGAGGTCGATCGTGCGGCCGCTGCGCTCCGAGCCGGTCGACACCGTTCTCGCCGTCGTCGACGAGCTCTGGGGCGAGTCCGAGCGAGAGTTCCACCAGGTCGGCGCGGACCTCCTCGCCGACACCGCCCCCCGCCTCGGCGTCGACGAGCTGCCGACGATTCGCCGGTGCCTCACGACGAACGCCTGGTGGGACACGGTCGACGCGATCGCCATCGGCACCGTCGGGACGATGGCTCGGTCCTCGCCGGCGGTCGTCGCCGTCATGGACGACTGGATCGAGCTCGACGACGACACATCCGACTCGACGACGAGCGAGATGTGGCTCGCGAGGACCGCGATCCTCCACCAGCTCAAGTGGAAGGACGACACCGACGAGGAGCGCTTGTTCCGACACTCACTGCGGCGGGCCGGCGACACCCAGTTCTTCCTGCGCAAGGCGATCGGATGGGCCCTGCGCCAGTACGCCCGCACCGCACCGGGAGCGGTCCGAGCGTTCGTCGACGAACACCGAGCCGAACTCTCGGCGCTCACCGTCCGCGAGGCGACGAAGCATCTGTGAGTGGCCGTCCGTGGACGCGGCGGTCGGACCCGACACCGTATGGTGCCGACGTGGCGCCGCCTCCCGTCGAGCTCACGAAGCGCGAGGAACGAGTCCAGAGTGCGGGGGCGATCTTCTTCGCCTTCGGGTCGATCGGCGCGGGGGCGATCTCCACGGCCACCCGGACCTGGTGGCCCGTCGTCGTCTACGCACTGGTCGCCCTCACGCTCATCGTCGGGATGGCTGCCCACCTCGCTCGGACTCGGCACCAGCCCTTCTGGTCGACCCTGCTGCTCGGGCTGCCGGAACGGCTCCGAGCACGCCGCCATCGGTGAAGCCGCACCGGTCGGACCCTGCGACTTCACCGTTCCTTGACAGAGCCTTGACCACCGCTCTGGGGACGTCGACGACCACCCAGAGTTACTGTCAGCCGCACCCGGCGGTCCGCACGTCCGCACCACGCCGGGACGATCGGGAACGGGAGGATCCGATGGACATCACCAAGCTCAGCTCCGGGACGATGCTCGCCCGCAACGAGACCGATGCGAGCGAACGGCGCGAGCACGTCCGCCAGAAGCGCCTTCGCCGGGCGCTGATCGTCCTCACACCGGTCTTCGCCTACCTCCTCTACCGGTTGCTCACCGACAACCCGATCCGGCCCGGCGTTCCAGGGTGGGTGCGCGGCAACCCTGAGATCGTGATCGCACTCGGGTTGATCCTGATCCTCGGCTGCATCATCCTGCTGCCGTTCCTGACCGCCGGCCGGTCGCCGCACACGGTCCTGCAGGCGGAGGACTCGAACGTCCGGCTCGACGACGTCGTGGGCGCCGAACAGACGAAGCGCGAGGCGATCGACTCGATGAACCTCTTCCTCGCCGCCGACACGTTCGAGAACGAGATGGGCGGCAACCCGCGGCGTGGCGTGCTGTTCGAGGGCCCACCCGGGACGGGCAAGACGTATCTCGCGAAGGCGATGGCCGCCGAGGCGGGGGTGCCCTTCCTGTTCGTCTCGGCGAGCGAGTTCCAGTCGATGTACTACGGCCAGACCGGCCGGAAGATCCGCACGTTCTTCAAGCAGCTCCGCAAGGCTGCCCGCGAGGAGGGAGGAGCCATCGGGTACATCGAGGAGTTCGACGCCATCGGCGGGGCTCGCTCGGGGATGAACACCGGTTCGATGCGCGAGGGCATCGTCGGCGTGGTGAACGAACTGCTCGTGCAGATGCAGAGCTTCGACCTGCCCTCCGGGCGCGAGAAGCTGAAGGCGAAGTTCATCGACTGGCTCAACAAGTACCTGCCCGCGCACCGGCGCCTCACCCGACCGAAGAGCGTCTACGCGAACATCCTGATCGTCGCTGCGACCAACCGAGCCGCCGACCTCGATCCGGCACTCCTGCGTCCCGGCCGATTCGACCGGGTGATCGGCTTCCACCTGCCGGCTCGGAAGGACCGCCACGAGATCGCCGAGTACTACCTGGCCAAGAAGGCGCACGACGACACCGTCGATGCCGATCTGATCGCCGACCTGACCTCCGGATACACGCCCGTCCGGATCGAGCGGCTGCTCGACGAGGGGCTCATCATCGCCCTGCGTGACGGCCGGACCGCCATGTCGATGTCGGACGTCCTGTCGGCACAACTCGTGACGGAGATCGGCGTCGCCCACGAGATGGGGTACCACCCTGACGAGAAGCGACGGATCGCCATCCACGAGGCAGGACACGCGCTGACCGCCGTACTGACCCGGCGCGACGTGAAGGTGGCCTCGATCCTGCGTCGCTCGCAGGCGCTCGGCCTCGTCGCCCACGGCGACGCCGAGGAGCGGTTCTTGTCGACGCCGGAGACGGCTCGTGACCTCATCCTGGTCGCGCTGGCCGGCCGAGCCGCCGAGCAGCAGGAGTACGGCGAGGCGTCGAGCGGGATCAGCTCCGACCTCGCATACGCCACGGGTGTCGCGTCACAATTGGTCGGCCAGCTGGGCAACGGTCCCGGTCTTCTGAGCCTCGAGGCGGCCGCGATGCCCACGACCGCGAACCTCGTGGCCAAGGTCCTCGCCGACGACGCGAGCCGAGATGCCGCCGAGGCGTACCTGGCCGAGGGCGCCGACCGGGCCGCGCGGATGTGTGAGCGATACCGGGAGGCACTGCTCGAGATCGCCGATGCCCTCTGCGAGAACGACGAGGTCCCGGGCGAGCGGATCCGCGACATCGTGGCCGGTCACACCGACATCACCGAGCGCCGCGGTCCGGTGCGCATCCCACCACCCGCCGCCTGACGCCCGACCCCAGACCTCACGGCTCGCTCGGGCCGGATCCGGATCCCGTTCGCCCGCACGGTCCGGATCCGGCCCGTGCATCACTCTGGTGGCGCCGCTCGTCGGCCCTTCGGTTCTCCTCGCGGCGCGTGCGTCTCGTCGAACGAGTGATGTTCCGTCGACCCCGGGACTCGACGGAACATCGGTCCGCTGTCCGCCTGCGCCCGGGCCAGATCCGGACACTGTCCGCCTGCGCCCGGGCCAGATCCGGACGGCTGGTGTCCTCGCTACAGCCTCGGAGGGTCGACCTCGACTCTCACTCGGGCGCCGGTCGGACGCTCCACGGCCCGAAGCGCCCGGCCC
>JBCDAK010000180.1:0-9876 GCA_039185545.1 Actinomycetota bacterium | reverse complement strand
GAGCCGCCGGTACACTCGCCGCCGTTCGCGGACGTAGTTCAACGGCTAGAACCTCAGCCTTCCAAGCTGATGATGCGGGTTCGATTCCCGTCGTCCGCTCCACGCGAAACACCTCCCACTCCGCAAGCCGCTCGGTTAGGCGTAGATGATGAACTCGACGAGGTTGCCGTCGGGGTCGCGGACGTAGCGGCTCGCCCCGGTGGCAGTGCCGCAATCGCGGCCGCCGTCACGTTCGACCGGGCCTTCGATCATCTCGATCGACGCATCGGTCAGCAGCTCGTCGAGGTCGGTGCCATCGCCGTCCCAGACCACGCAGATGTCGAGGCACCCCGGCACAGCGGTCGGACCTCGCAGGTCGAACGCCCCTGACTCCCAGAGCGAACGGTCGTGCAGATTGATCTTCATGTCGCCCGCCGAGACGCTCACCAGGAGCGGGGCGAGCGATTCGTCGACGACGAACCCGAGCGACGCGTAGAACTCGACCATCGGCTCCATCTGATCGACGGGGACGGCGACGTGATCGAGGCGGCGGATCGTCATCCACCGAGCCTGCTCGGTGCCGGCCACCTGCTGGTGGCGCGGCGACCCAGATGACCGCGATCTCGCCAATTGAGACAGTTGACTGAATCAGTCAGATGTCTTAATCTCTCCACCGTGTCTACTCGAGGGGAGCTCGCACGGACCGCCCTCATCGAGGCGGCGGAGCAGCTGTTCGCCGAGCGTGGGATCGAGTCGGTGTCGCTGCGGGAGGTGGCCGTCGCCGCCGGTCAGCGGAATCACTCGGCGACGCAGTACCACTTCGGCGATCGCGGTGGACTCGTCGCCGCCGTCTTCGAACATCGGATGCTCGTCGTCAACGAGCGACGCCATCGGCAACTCGACGAGCTGTCCGAGCGGGGCGAGTCCACCGATCTGGAACGGCTCGTCGGTGCGGTCGTGATCCCCCTCGTCGAGGTCGTCGACGAGACCCATGGCTGGTACGCCCGGTTCCTCGTCCGCACCCGATGGGACGCCTTCGCCCAGACCGTCCTCACCGACGTACCCGCCCTCTCGAGTTTCCGTCGCGCCATCGAGCTGATCGCTGGCGAGCTCCCGGGCCCGGCCGAGCATCGCTTCCACCGTCTCGACCAGATGAACACGCTCTTCCTCGGCACGGTGGCGGGGTGGGAGTGGCAGCGCCACCGCGGCGCGCCGACCGCCACACCCGACGAGTTGTGCGCCGATCTCACGGCGACCTGCACCGCCGTCCTCACCGCACGCGCTCGCGTGCTCGACCCGACCGGAGGTGTCGCATGACCGACACGATGAACCCCGCAGTCCCCCGCCGTCCGTTCCGCTCGCGCCTCCGGTTCGGTCCGCAGGTCGCACCCCGCGTGCCCGCCGACTGGGACGATGCGCCGTACGAGCGGTTCGACGTCCGTCCGCTCAGCCCCACGATCGGCGCCGAAGTGACCGGCGTCGATCTGCGTGATCTCGACGACGAGACGTTCGCCGAGGTGCACCGGGCGCTGCTCGAATGGAAGGTGCTCTTCTTCCGCGACACCGATCTCGACCCGGCCGATCACGCCGCGCTCGGCGCGCGGTGGGGCGAGCTCGAGTACCACCCGTTCCTCTCCAACCGCGACGACCAGCCGGTCACCGTCCGCTTCGAGAAGAACGAGGTCACCACCGGCTTCGAGAACGTGTGGCACAGCGACGTCAGCTGGCGTGCGGTCCCGTCGCTCGGGTCGCTGCTGCGGGCCGTCGAAGTGCCACCGGCCGGCGGCGACACGCTCTGGGCCGACATGGGCGCCGCCTACGACTGTCTCGCCGACGACGTCAAGGAACGCATCGACGGCCTCGAGGCCGTGCACGACTGGATCGACACGTTCGGCGCCCTCATGAGCGACGAGGACCGGGCCCGGACACGCGAGGACTTCCCGCCGTCGATCCACCCGGTCGTCCGCACCCACCCCGAGACGGGCCGCAAGACGCTCTACGTCAACGGCATCTTCACCACCGAGATCGTCGGTCTCGACCCGGTCGAGGGGGACGAGCTGCTCGAGTTCCTGTGTCGTCAGGCTGACTACCCCGAGTTCCAGTGCCGCTGGTCATGGCGCGCCGGCGACCTCGCCATCTGGGACAACCGGGCGACGCAGCACTACGCCACGTCCGACTACTTCCCGCAGCGTCGCGTGATGGAGCGGATCACCGTCATCGGTGATCGTCCGTTCTGAGCGACTGCGGCCGTCGCTCGATCCGCCATCCCGCCGACTGCTGGCGCTCCTCCCAGAACCCGGCGTACGTACCGCCGGCCGCGAGCAGTTCGTCGTGTGTGCCGAACTGCTCGATCGAACCGTCGACGACCACGGCGATCTGATCGGCGTCGACGATGGTCGACAGGCGGTGGGCGATCACGAGGATCGTGCATCGGCCGGCCAGCGCGTCGATGGCGTTCGTCAATGCCGCCTCGTTGATCGTGTCGATCGCCGCGGTCGCCTCGTCGAGCAGCAGGATCGGCGCGTCCTTCAGCAACGCACGGGCGATTCCGACGCGGGCGCGCTCTCCCGACGAGAGCAGCGAGCCGCCCTCGCCCACCCGCGTGTCCCAGCCGTGCGGGAGTCGGTCGATGACGTCGGTGAGTCGTGCCATGCGTGCCGCCTCGTCGAGCCCGTCCTGCGATGCGTCGGGGCGGGCGAGTCGAACGTTGTCGGCGATCGTGGCGTCGAAGAGATAGACGTCCTGCAGCACCATCGACAGGTGCGCCATCAGCTCGGGCGGATCGATGCTGCGGATGTCGGCTCCACCCACCGTGATCGCCCCGGCGTCGGTGTCGTAGAAGCGCGCAGCGAGGCGGGTGAGCGTGGTCTTGCCCGCACCCGAGGGCCCGACGATCGCCGTGACCGACCCGGCGGGAACGGCGAGCGACAGATCCCGGATCACCGGGTCGTCTCCGTAGGCGAAGTCGACGCGCTCGAACTCGAGCGCCACCGGATGGTTCGGGTCGGGGTGGTGCCGTGGCTCGACGACCGGCAGTGGCTGCACGTCGAGCACCTCGGCGATCTCGGTCGTGGCGAGGTCGGCCAACCCGACGCCGCCCGCATAGCCCGCGAGGATCATCAGCGGCTCGACCGACCGCACCGTGAGGATGCCGAGTGCGATCGCGTCGGCAGCGTCGAGACCGTTCTGCGATCGGGCGGCCATCAGCAGGATCGCCGCGGCGAAGGCGAGGCTGACGACGCCGAAGAACAGGCTCTGCGGCCGCTGCTCGCGGTCGAGCCGCTCGACGAACTCGCGGCTGTCGTCCTCGAGGACCTCCATCAGCGGGTCCCATCCGTCCTCGGTGCGCTGCGAGGCGCGCAGGATCCGCTGGGCGTGTGCGTACTCGAGCAGCCGAGCCGTGACCTCCTGGCCGCCTTCGGTGTGCTGCGCACTCGCGTCGCGGACACGACCGAACAGGAACGCCGCCGCTGGAACGACGGCGACGAACACGAGAGCGATCAGTGGATCGACGAACGCGATGACCACGACGAGCGTCGCCAACGTGGAGACCGACACCACGACCGACTGGATCACCAGGCTGGCCAGGACCCCGAGATCGACCATCGACTTCTTGATCAGCACCGAGACGTCCGCGGTCGTCCGTCCGTGGAAGTACCCCAGCGGAAGTGAGACGACCTTCTCCCCGATCCGACTGATCAGCCCGCTGACGACCTTCGAGCTGGTGATCTCGAAGGCACGACTGGTCGTGGCCCAGAGCGCGGCGACGTGCCCGGCGATCGCCAGCGCACCGGCACCCAGCCACCACCACGCTTCTCCGAGGTCGCCGTCGACGGCAGCCCGCAGGATCGGGAAGATCGCGCCGTACGCGATGCCCTGGAGCACGCCGGCCACGGCGTACCCGAGCACGATCCGACGCAGTCCGCTGTCGCCGCCGAGCAGGGCGTCGACTCGGTCGATCAGCTGTCTCATGCGAGCCCCCGATCCGCGCCCCAGAGGTCGGCGTACAGCCCTCCGGCGTCGATCAGCTCCGAATGTGTCCCGCTGGCGACGAGACGGCCGGCATCGAGCACGGCGATCTGGTCGGCTCCGACGATGGTGTGGAGTCGGTGTGCGACGACCAGCACCGTTCGATCGGCCAGCAGCTCGGAGAGCGCCCGACCGACGTGGGCCTCGCTGTCGGGGTCGGCGTGCGCCGTCGCCTCGTCGAGCAGCACGATCGGCGCATCCGAGAGGATCGCCCGAGCGATGGTGATCCGCTGTCGTTGACCGTGCGACAGGTTGGCTCCGTCGATCCCCCCGATGACCGTCCCGTATCCGTTGGGCAGCGACGCGATCTCGTCGTGGATCGACGCAGCGCGGGCGGCGGACTCGACGTCTGCGTCGCTCGCGTCGGGGACGGCGAGCCGGATGTTGTCGGCGATGGTCCCACGGATCAGCACGACGTCCTGGAACACGATCGACAGCTGTGACAGCAGGACTCCGGGGTCGATGTCGCGCACGTCGACGCCACCGACCAGCACGCGACCCTCGTCGGTGTCGAAGAACCGCGCGACCAGTGACGCCAAGGTCGACTTGCCCGACCCCGACGGTCCGACGAGTGCTGTCACCGTGCCAGGCTCGAGACGCAGCGAGACGTCCCGGACGACGGGTTGCTCGGGTTCGTAGCCGAAGGTGACCGCCTCGAACTCGACGCTCGCATCTCGCGGGGTCGTCGGTTCGGTCGACACGGGCAGCGGTTGCTGGTCGAGGAGGCCCAGGATGCGAACCGTCGCGTCCTGCGCCGCGGCGATCGGGTAGCTCATCCGCGAGAGCTTCGTGAACGACACCGGGAGCCCGACGCCGACGGCCAGGAACGCGACCAGGTCGCCGACGTCGATCCACTCCCGATCGAGCAGCACGAGTCCCATCGCCGAGATGACGATGACCAGCGTGCCCGGCGCCAGTGCCGACATCATGAAGTTCATGGGGCGCCCGAGGGCGCGCATCCAGCGGATGTTCGCGTTCACGAGCGAGTTCACGGCGTCGACGAATCGATCGAACGCTCGGCCGGTCCCGAAGGCCTTGACCACTGCGATCCCGTCGACGAGCTCGACCGTCGAGGCGGCGATGGTCTGTTGCGCCTCCTCGACCTCGGGTCCGAACGTCGTCATCGCCCGCTGCGTCAGGCTCATCCCGGCGCCGGCGACGAGCAGGATGTAGCCGAGCAGCAACAGGGCGAATCGCCAGTCGACCACGAACAGATAGGTCACGCCGACGAGCGGCGCGAGCGCCGTGGTGGTCAGGTCGGGGATGACGTGGGCGACGTACGTGTGCACCGCCTTCACGTCGTCGGACACCGCCTTCTCGACCCGTCCCGAGCCGCCCGTCAGGAACCAGCCGATCGGAACGACGCCGATGTGACGGGCGACGTCCCGTCGCGTCGTGAAGCGGAAGTGGGCGTCGGCACGGTGGCAGACTGCGACGGCCGTCCAGCTGAGCAAGAAGCTGAGCAGCGCACTGACGACGGCGACGATCGCCCAGCCCCACACCGAGTCGGAATCGTCGTCGAGCAGTTCGCGACCGATCTCGACGATCGCGATGTAGGGGACGAACTCGAGCAGCGCCGACAGCACAGCGAGGCCGATGCCGATCCCGAGCGTCGTGCGGACGGGCCGCAGGAGATCCCCGACCGATCCCTCGGCCGGCGGCTCACTCGTCGCTCGCTCGCTCTCGTCGATGTCGGAGTCCTCCGCAGTCGTGGACACGCGCGAGAGAGTAGGTCAACCGAACATCACGCGTTGGAGGAAGTCCCGGGGCGGCAGCCGGGACGGTTCAGCCCGACCGCACCCAGGGTCGGTCCGGGTCGAAGAGGTGCATGTCGAACTCCTCCGACAGCTCCTCGAACACCGCGACCCCGCGCACGCTGTGGCCGTGGCGGTCGAGGCGGGGTGAGAACGTGGCCAGGCCCGCCGCACCGGGGAGCACTCCGAGGATCCCTCCGCCGACACCGCTCTTGGCCGGGATGCCGACGGTGTACGCCCACTCGCCCGCGTAGTCGTACATCCCGCACGTCAACGCCACCGTCAGCATGTCGCGTGCGCAGGCGGCCGGCACCACACGTTCGCCGGTCACCGGATGCACCCCGTAGTTCGCGATGGTGGCGCCGATCGTCGCGAGGTCGGTCGCCGTGACGAGGACCGAGCACTGCGCGAAGTAGAGGTCGAGTGTCTCCTCGACCCGATCGTCGAGGATCCCCCGACTGAGCATCAGATAGGCGATCGCTCGGTTGCGGTTGCCGGTCGACCGTTCCGACGCCCACACGGCACCGTCGACCTCGGGCTTCCGGCCGAGGTACCGCTCGTACATCGTCCGCAGGCGATCGATCCGCTCCTCGATGCTCGACCCCTCGATGAGGTCGGTCACCGCGATCGCTCCCGCGTTGACCATGGGATTCGGTGCCCGGTTCGCCTCGTCGTCGAGCACGATCGCGTTGAAACTGTCGCCCGTCGGTGCGACTCCGACACGTGCCAGCACCGCTTCTCGCCCGTGTGTCTCGAGAGCGAGCCCGTACACCAGCAGCTTGCCGATCGACTGGATCGTGAACGCGTGGTCGACGTCCCCGGCGCCGACGCGCTGGCCGTCGGTGGTGACGGCGGCGATGGCGAACCGGTCGGGATCGACGCGGGCGAGTTCGGGGATGTAATCGGCGAGTGCGCCGTCGGTCTTCGTCTGATGGCGAGACCGCAACTCCTCGATGGCGCGCTCGAACCACGCTCGCCGTTCGGCGACGGCGTCGGCCGTGGCAGCCCCGTCGGTCACGTCGGCCCGACCCAGTCCGACGACATGATCTCGATGTCGCCCGGTTCGACCTCGGGCAGGGCGTCGACCGCAGCGAGTGCGTGCTCCCGCCACACCCCGGACAGGCGGTCGAGGTAGGGCGAGTCGTCCTCGATGCGCAGGTACTGGAGGTCGAACGCGTCGCGGCGCAGCAGACCGAGGTCGTACGGCGGTCCGACCGACAGGTTGGCGAGCGCGGTCGCGGTCATCGACGAGAGCGCCACCTTGGCCGAGGTCCGGAGGTCGGCGTCGGATCGTACGGCGAGGTCGAGCCACGCCTTGCCGTACTTCGCCTCGCCGATCTGGAGGAACGGTCGGTCGTCGGAGGCTCGGATGTAGTTGCCCTCCGGGTAGACGAGCAGGATGTCGGGCTCGCCGTGTTCGATCTGCCCGCCGAGGATGAACGTCGCGGTTCCGTCCGCTCCCACGCGCTGGAGCGGGGCGGCGTGGCGCTCGGCGACCTCGACGGCGATTCGACCCACGTAGAGCGCGGCCTCGAACAACTCCTTCACGGTGGCCAGTGACTCGCCCGACCCGGCGAGGTCGGCTCGGATCCGGTCGAGCACCTCCTGCGTCGTCGCCAGGTTGCCGGCCGACTGGAGCGTGATCACCCGGTCCTCGTCGGGACTGAAGACGTGCAGCTTCCGGTACGTGCTCACGTTGTCGACGCCCGCATTCGTACGCGTGTCGGACAGCAAGAGCAGCCCCTCGTCGAGCCGCATCGCCAGGCAGTACGTCATGGGACGCCACCTTGGCAGAACGGTCGTCAGAGCTGTCGAACGAGCTCCGGAACCACTTTGCCCCGCTCGTTCCGGAACCGTTCTTCGAACGTGTACGCCTCGGCTTCGAGCGGATTGCGGTGGTACGCCGTGGGCTTCTTGATGTACGCCGGAAGATCTCCCCCGCCGGCGAGATACCCCTCGCCGTACGCACACGCGAACTCCGACTCGCCACCGAGCCGTCGTACCTGGTCGACGTGCACGACCTCGTGGACGAGTTTCACGAAGTCGACCGGATCGTCCTCGTCGAGGTCCTGGTCGCGCCAATAGACCGTGTACCCGAACGTCATCGCGTAGATCGAGCCGCTGGGTCGGAACCGGTTCGCCGGCAGTCGGCAGCCACGACGAACTCGGATCCGGGTGACGTCGAGTTCGGGGAACAGCGTGTGGAGTCTCGTGCGGGTGCCGCTGGCCAGCGGTTCACTCGGTCGCCCGATGTTGGCCAGCCACGCGGATCGCTTGGTCTCGCGGAACGCGACGGTGCCGATGCGACAGCCGAGCGGAATCGCAGCCGGCCGCCAGACACCGAACGCCTCGCCGACCGATCGAATCGTCCCCAGGATCGACATCGGTCCAGTTTCACACCTTCGGGACCATCGGTTGCTCGGTTTCTGGGGCTCGGCTGGCTTCTGTCTGAGAACTCAGCTGAGGAGGCCGAGGAAGTCGGCGGCGAGGCCTGTGATGACCGGGAACGCAACAGCGAGTGCGTTCTCGACCCACTGGACCGGACGTGTTGCGATGCCCAGTGTCGCCGCAGCTTTTTCGCGCTCGACCAGGTCGGCGAGGGCGGTATCGGCCGGTTGCGCCCGATCGTCGTCAGAGGTGTTTGGCCCGGCGGACCCCGTCGACCGAGACCATCTCGCCCGAAAGACTCTCGCCGTCGCAGCGTCGACGTTCACCAGAGCAGGCAGTGCGACAGCGGCGAGGATGGCACCGAAGAGAAGACTCTCCACGGCGGTCACCGTCGCGACGTCATCTGAGTCAAAACCGCCCAACTCGGACCCCCAGAGATTGAGCTGAAGGGAGCCGAATGCTGCCGCGTAGCGGCCGTTGAGCGTGGCAATCAAAGCGACACTCAGGCTGAGGAGGACGGACAGAGCGATGAGGGACGTACGAACCTCACCGCGTCGTTCGCTCAGCCTGTCGAAGAGATCCCGATCCTGGTTCGTCTGCGCAGCGCTCGGCTCATACCGGGTTGCGGAGGCGAGAGACGTGAGTGCTGGAGTCAGCGCGAGCGCGACGACGAGCAGCATGACCAGGAGGTGTGTCTCGAATCGATACGCCCCAGCGACGATCAGTGTCACTCCGACCACCATGAGCGTGACTGCGCCGCCGAGGATGACGTCCTGCCGACTCCAACGCCGTCGCATGATCAGCAACCAACCCGGAAGTGCGATGAGGGCGGCAACGCCTCCCAACGTCGACGCAAGAAGCACTCCAAGTCCTGCCTGCGCTGATCGGCGCTCCTCGACGACGAAGCATCGATCTCCGTCGTCGGTGGGCGGATCCTCGTCGGGAACCACGATGATCTCCGGTGTGGTCCGCTGGAGTTCGCCGTCAACGATCTCGGCGTAGATCTCCTCCGCGAGTTCGCAGCGTTTGCGAGAGCCGTCGTCGTCCGACGTGTTCAGTTCCTCGACGTCACCCTCGTCGGTCTGGTCGAAACCCGACCACGAGGCGTCCTGGAGGTTCTCCACGCTGAGAAGACCGTCATCGAGGATCCCGCGCTCGACGACCTGCGAGTCGTTGACCTGAGCGAGATCGCGCCCACCAAGCACGAAAATGATGGAGGCGAAGCCGACCGCGAGAAGGATCGCGGCCGCAGGTACGAGACTCAGCCATGGCGGTGCGGAGGTCGAGCGCTGGGCTTCCCCGGACACCCCATCACGGTACGCGCACGTCGATGTTCGGATCCTCGATTTGCCCGCCTCACGAACCGGTCGATCCTGCGGGTGTCGTCACCCGGTGTTGGGCGATCCACGCATCGATGGCTTCCCACGCCTTCAGGAGCATTTCTTCCTTGCCCTCGTCGGTCGACGGGACGTCGGCGGCTTCGATGCGCTGCCAGTTGACGTGGAGCGTGTTCACCTCCGGCAGAGCGAGCCAGACGTCACCGAGGTCGGCGATCGCATCGAGGCCGGTGTGGGCGACGAACACGAGGTTGGCGTCGGGGCAGGCGTTCATCGCGGCAATCGACCCGGCCGGCCGAGGCGGGAGGACGTTGCGGCGCTTCTCGGCGCGCGCCGCCGCCACCTCGTCTCCGCCCTCGCGCAGCCGATCGATCGCCCGGAGTCGGCGG
>JBCDAK010000179.1:0-9910 GCA_039185545.1 Actinomycetota bacterium | reverse complement strand
GCCGAAGCTCTCATGCACGAGATCGAGACCGTCACCGGACGTCGAGACGAGGTCGAGCTCGGCGAGATCGCGGCGCTCGAGGAACAGTCCGAGGTCGACGACCGGCTCACGGCGCACCTCGGGGTCGAGGAGTCGCTGCGCACCGCGAAGCAGTCGGCTGACGATGCCTTGGCTGCCGCGTCGGGAGAGATCGACGCTGAGCTGAGCGGACTCGAGACGACGCGCGACCAACGTCGCGCCGCCGTCGACGCCACGGCGCTCGCCCGCTACGACCGCAACCGGCGCTCTGGTGTGGTCGCAGTGGGGCAGCTCGACGGAGCCCGGTGCACGGGCTGCCACCTCGACCTGTCGGCCGCCGAGATCGACGACCTCCGGGACGATGCGGCTCGGTCCGGCGGTCTCGCCGATTGCCCGAACTGCGGCGCCATCATCGTCGTCTGACCGGCTGACGCACCCACGTGTTCTTCTGGTACATCGGCACAGCGATCCTCGCCGTCGGCTACGTCTTCCGCGACCCTCGCTTCGATCATCGGCTCCTGATCGTCGGGTCGGTCCTGCCTCTGCTCGACGGGGTGTTCGGCGGTGCTCGGGCGCTGCACTCGATCACGGTGAGCGTGGCGCTGTTGGCGGTCCTGATGCTCGCCACCAGCGGTCGAAAGCCGATCCGGTCGACCTTGCTCGGGCTGCCGATCGGCATGTTCCTGCACCTGGTGTTCGACGGCGCATGGAACGACACCGACACGTTCTGGTGGCCGTTCACGGGCTGGTCGTTCGACGATGACGCCGGCTTCCCGCCGGTCGAGCGTGGCGTCTGGTCGTTCCTCCTCGAGGCGATCGGGATCGGCCTGTGCGTCTGGATCTGGCGGCGGCACCGGCTGTCCGATCCCGAGCGACGACGCCACTTCCTCCGCACCGGCCAGCTGCTGACGTGAGGCGGATCATGGCGTTCGGGGTCAGGCACCAAACGACATCCGTGGCACACTCGGCGACGTGCTGATCCTGTTGCGCCACGGGCGGACCGCGGCGAACGCGGCCGGGCTCCTCCAGGGGCGTCTCGACCAGGATCTCGACGAGCTCGGTGAGCGACAAGCGATCGCTGCCGTCGAGCATCTCACCGCCGATGGACCGATCGACGCGGTCATCGCCAGCCCGTTGAAGCGGGCCCAGCAGACCGCCAGCGCCTTCGGACTGCCCATCGAGACCGACGAGCGGTTCATCGAGCTCTCCTACGGCGTCTACGAGGGGGTGCCGCACGCCGACGTGCCGTCCGAGGTGTGGAATCGATGGCGCGACGACTTCGGCTTCGTCCCCGACGGTGGGGAGTCGCTCGCCACGCTCGATCGACGAGTTCGCGTCGCATGCGCCGATCTCGTCGAGCGTGCCGAGCGCGAGACGATCGTCGTCGTGAGCCACGTGTCGCCGATGAAGTCGGCGGTCGGGTGGGCGCTCGGGACCGACATCGGGATCTCGTGGAACTGTCACCTCGACCACGCCAGCATCTGTCGGGTCGCTGTGCGCCGAGGCCATCCGGTGCTGACCTCCTTCAACGAGACCGTCACCGTCGACCCCCGCTGAGCTGGGCCGTCGCGCTCCGACGTCGTCGTCGCCGGGGTCGTTCGAGATTTTCTTCTCGAAAATCGCAAGGATCCGTCGTGGGGTCCCTCTGGACCATCGAACGCCGCAACACGGCGGCGTCGATCACCAAGGGGAACCACCATGAACACCACCACCTCCACGACGTCGAACCTCGACATCGCCGCCGACTCGACGAGCGCCACCAGCCGGGCTCGCCGCTCCGCTCGCATCGACCGCCGCTCGACCATGCGGCTCGCCGTCGCACTCGGCGTCGTCGGAGCTGTCGGCTTCGGCGCCCAGACCATGGCCGACGACGAAGACGTTCCGCCGCCGGCCCCGCCCGGCCAGAACGTCCTCAGCGAGGGCGCGCCGCCCGCTCTTCCGGAGGGCGAGGGTGATCAGCTGATCATCACCGGCGCATCCACGTACGACGACACGATCCTCACGAAGTTCATCCCGGGTCGCGAGTTCACGGCGTTCCAGGGCGACGGGGCCAGCGACGACCGGGTGCTGGCCAACCAGCAGTGCATCGGTCCCGATCCCGCGTCCGGCGGGACGGCGACGGCGCTGTACTCGGGCGTCGAGCTCCCGGACGGAGCCCGGATCAAGCAGGTCCGCTTCTTCGGCGAGGACGACGACGCGACGGAGGACATCAGCATCACGCTGTACCGGCAGTACACCGACATCCCGTTCACGATCTTGGGACTCGACCCGATCCCCGATCGGGGCGTCGAGACCGTCACGTCGTTCTCGACCTCGGGACAGTCGAACGTCGCCGATGCCGTCGTGGTCGACAGCGACGACGACCTGAACGAGATCGCCGGCTCGACCAGCGCCGGTGGCGGGATCGCCCTCACGGGCACCCAGCACCGCTTCCACTCGCTGCTGGTGGCGCTCGACAACTCGGCGGGGACGAACCACCTGCTGTGTGGCGTCGAGGTCTTCTACCAGGTGCCCGTCTCGGCGGCACAGGGCACCGAGTTCCACGCCATCGAGCCGATGCGTGTCTTCGACTCCCGCATCGGGACGTTCCCGGACAGCGGTCTGCTCGGCCCGAACGGGACGAAGGTCATCGACGTCACCGACGGCTACGACCTGAACGGCGTGGCGATCCCCGCCCAGGCGAACGCTGTGCCCTCGAACGCCACCGCCATCACGTACAACATCGGCGTCGCCGGGACCACCGGCCGGAACTTCGTGGCCGTCACCGCCGGTGACGCGACCGAGTTCGGAACCGCTGCGATCAACTTCAACGGCGGTCAGGTCCTGTCGAACAGCGCAACGGTCACCGTCGCCGCCGACCAGACGATCAAGGTCTGGGGTGGTGACGACGTCGGCTCGGCTCAGGTGATCCTCGACGTGACCGGGTACTACGCCCCGCCCGTCCCGTCGAACATGGGCAACTGATCATGTTCTTCTGACCCGATCAGTCATCACCACCAACCAGCGGCGGATCCCGGAACGTCCGCCTCGGGGCTCAGGCCTCGGGGCGGACGTTCCGCGTCCGCGCGGCGTTCTCATGAAGAGTGTGCGCACTCAGTGCGCGAGATCCCCATGAGAAGTCGTGTCGGTGCAACGGTGAGGGGGCCTGTAAGCGGGATTCTGTGCCGCCCGGCGAACCGGGCCGGTGGCCATCCATCTGTGCGGTCTACCCGAACGTGTGGGGCGGGCCGCCCACGCTCTGCTCGACCTTGCTCCGGGTGGGGTTTACCGAGCCGGCGCCGTCACCGACGCCGCTGGTGCGCTCTTACCGCACCGTTTCAGCCTTGCCTGTGATCGACTCCGGAGAGCCGGTCCATCGGCGGTCTTCTCTCTGTTGCACTGTTCCGTCAGGTCACCCCGACCTGGCTCTCGCCAGCACCCTGCCCGAGGGAGTCCCGACTTTCCTCGACGCCCACGAAGTGGACGCCGCGGCCACCCGGCCTCCTCACCGTTGCGGGTGAAAGCCTAGGACCCGGCGGCTCAGGCCGAGCAGGAACCGAGCTCGTTGTAGATGAAGCTGTTCTCGGCCGGGGTGGTGAGCAGGAACGACTCGCGCACACCGTTCTCGTCGGGCGGGCCGGCCCGCACCTCGATCTGCGAGACCTGGTTGAAACGTGCCGGGATGGCGAAGATCTGGATGGCGCCGCGCTCGTCGAACGTGACCTCCTCGCCGAGGATCGCCGGCGAGATGTAGTTCTCGGACCCGTTGTCGAGGATCGCCATGTACGACGCATGACGGACCTCGAGGGTGGCGGCCTCGATGTGTGCCCGGCTGATCTCACCGGTCTCGCCGAGCACCGCGAGGCTCTGGTGCGCGGCGGCGGCGATGTTCTCGAGTGTCGTCGCGAAGTCGGCGACGTCGGCCGCCATCTCCTCGCTGGACTCGTCATTGGAGACGGCCTCGAGCCACGGCCCGACGAGTCGGTCCATGAACCACGGGTTCGGGCACTCGTACGGCTCGCCACCGACCGACTCGGTCAGCTCGACCATCTGCTCCGCAATGGCCTGGTGGTTGGCCACGACCTCGTCGGCGATCGGCGCGAGGGTCGCCGGAACGATGTCGAGCTCGGCGGCCGTGCCGTACACCTCGAGTGCGAGGTACTCGAGCGACGAGGCGGTGCGCAGCAGGACGGTCTGGTCGACGCCATAGTTCGGCAGGTCGGTCTGGACCGGGAAGTTGCCGACACGGCCCGGCTCGGTGAGCCCACCTCGGTCCTCGCCGCATGCGGCGACGAGCGCCCCGAGCGTGACGGCCACCCCGCCGGTGCGAAGCGCATCGCGGCGGCTCACACGGGCGCGACCGAGATCGCTCGACAGCAGACGCCGGGCGGCAGGAGTCAGAGGCTTCATCAGGCTCCTCCGTCGATCGAGAGCGGGGCCTCGGTGGTGGCGAACACGATGGCGAGGTCGGAGACGCCGGCCACGTCGGCGAGGACGGTGGCGTGGCGTGCCTCGGCGAGCATGATCGAACCGGTGAGCTCGACGGCGTCGGCGCTCTCGTACCGCTCGAGCAGTTCCTTGTGTGTGGCGACGGCGGTCTGCTCGAGCGTGTGCGCGGCGAGCGGGAACGATCCGGCGGACGTGAAGTCGCCCTCGAGTGCGTCGAACAGGTCGTCGTCGCGGCCGATCTGGTTGGCCGAGAGTCCGGTGTCGCCGGCGATCGCCTCGGCGTAGGCGCCGTGGTTGTCCCCGATCACACCGATGACCGTGGCGAGGTCGCTGCTGGCGCTCGACAGTGCCGCCCGGTACAGGTCACGCGCCGTGAGCTCGAGTCGCATCGCCTGCATGAGCAGGGTCACGTCGTCGTCGGTCGGCAGGTTGGGGCGCTCCTCGGGTGCGGCCGAGACCGGGCGGGCGGCGCCGACGACCGCGGCCGACGTGCCGAGCGCCGCCAGCGCTCCGACCATCAAGCGACGGCGAGTCGGCGACGGGCTGACCGTCGGCGGGGCGTCGAGCGCTGCAACGGTGAGGTCGGGGTCCACGGAGGAGGGTCCTTTCGAGGTCATGTCGCCCCCAGCCTTCCCGCTGAGGGCACCGCCGGCCAAGTCTAGGGAGCTGCGGGTGGCGGACGCCGTGACCGGCGTCGGATCGCTCGTCACGAGCGTCGACGACTCTTCGGGACGAAGCCCTGCACCTGCAGCCGATTCCCGAGGAATCCACCTGCGAGGCCGGCCATCGACACGAGCGTGAGCGTGAACGTGAGGGCGCCCCACGGGATCTCGGTGTCGCGGATCAGGCGGACCACGATGAACACCACCTCGACCACGACGTAGGTGCCGATCGCCGTGACGAGCGCGTGGCTCATCGGCGTTCCGGTCCGCTGGACCCACGCTGCGCATCCGGCGCCCACCACGAAGAACGCGAGGAAGAGGACGAAGAACAGAGCGGAGAGGCCGCCGCCGCCGTCGATCACGGCGGCGAGGATGCGAAACGGAACCGCGAGGGCCACACAGACCGACGCTCCGGCACGGATGGCGTCGAGATCCCACGTGTCGGGACCCGTGTCGCCGGCCTCTCGGTTCATCGCCGGATCACCATGGGCGACATCTTCTCGCCGGTCGGTCGATCACGCACGATTCTGGTCGGTGACGCACGGTTCTGGTCGGTACGTTCAACGGAGGAGCGACCGATGACCGATCTGACCGGCACCCGAACACGCGAGAACCTCATCGCGGCGTTCGCCGCCGATGCGCAGGCGAGTCGCAGATTCCAGTGGATGGCCCAAGCCGCCGACGTCGACGGTCGGCCCGACGTGGCCTCCGCGCTCCGAGCGATCGCCGACTCCGACGCCGGGCACGCCAACGGCCACCTCGACCACCTCGCGGAGTCGGGAGATCCAGCGACGGGGACACCGATCGGTTCGATCGAGGAGAACCTCCGGTCGGCGATCGCCAGCGAGACGTACGAGTGCACCCAGATGTACCCCGGGTTCGCCCGCCAGGCCCGGGCCGACGGGCTCTCCGACATCGCCGACTGGTTCGATGCCCTCGCGGTCGCCGGGCAGCGTCACGTCGAACGGCTGACGCAGATCCTCGACGGCGGGGACTGAGCCCCGGTGTCCGAGCCGAACGTCGATCCGAACCCCGACCCGACGGACGACGCGACGGTCGACCCATCGGTCGATCCGGTCCTCGGACGGTACGAGCCACACTCACCGGACTTCGCGTCCGAGGCGGCGGTCCGTACGGAGATGAGTCGGGTGTTCGGTGTCTGCGGCGACTGCCGTCGGTGCATCGATCTCTGCGACTCGTTCCCCACGCTCTTCGATCTGCTCGACTCGCTCGACGACGGCGATCCCGGTCGACTCACGCCCGAGCAACAGGATCGGGTCGTCGCCGGGTGCCACCACTGCAAGATGTGCGTCGTCGGGTGCCCGTACTCGCCCGGCCGTCACGACGACGCCGTTCACGTTCCCCGTCTGATGCTGCGGGCCGAGGCGATGCACACCGCCGCCGGCCATCGTCGGGGGCGTCACCGGCTCCACTCCCGCGTCGCAGGTCGGGTCGACCGCATCGGCCGCGTCGCCACCTCGATGCCCTCGGTGTCCAATCGGCTCGTGCGGGCGCCCGCCGACTCGATCACCCGCCGCGTCGTGCGGCTGTTCACCGGACTGAGCGCCCGTCGAGCGATTCCGCGGGTGGCGTCGCAGCGGTACTCGTCGTTCTTCGGGCGGCGACCGAAGATCCGACTCCGCAAACGTCAGGCAGCCGTGACGATCCTCCCGACGTGCCTCGTCGAGTACGGCCAGACGACACTCGGCACCGACATCGTGCGCGTCTACGAGCGCAACGGCATCGAGTGCTCGGTGTCGGGCGTCGGGTGCTGCGGTGCGCCGTCGCTCCACACCGGCGACCTCGCGGGATTTCGTCGGGCCGCGCACCGGAACGTCAGGGCGCTGGCGGCCGCTGTCCGCCGCGGAACCGACATCGTCGTGGCGCAACCGACGTGCAGCTACGTGCTCCGCAACGAGACCCCCGAGCACGTCGACGAGTCGCTGCGAGCCGACGCCGAGCTGGTCGCCGAGCACGTCTACGACCCTGCGGGATATCTCATGTCGCTGCACCGCACCGACACGTACGTGCTCGACACCGACTTCGTGTCGTCGACGCCCCGCAAGATCACCTACCACGCGCCGAGCCATCTGCGGGCCCAGTCGGGAGCGAACGCGAGTCGCGATCTGCTCCGACTCACCGGAGCGCGGGTCACGGTGGTGGCACGAAACTCCGGTGTCGCTGGGCCTTGGGGCCTCGCAGCCCGCCACGACGATCAGGCCAACCGCCTCGGCGACCGCCTCGCCGAACGGATCCAGTCCGCAAGTGGACAGATCATCGCGGGCGACAGCCTGCTCGCCAACGAGGTGATCCACGAACGCACCGGCGACCGGCCGGTGCATCCGATCCAGGTCATCGCCCGGGCCTACGGGATCCCGTCACCAGGCTGAGCACCTGGACGGGTTCGCGCCCGACTTCGGCGCGACCGGAGGCTCGCCCGCGCTGTCGTCAGGCGAATCACGACATCCCGACGAAACGTTCCGGTGATGACGACTTCATCAATTGCCCCTGGCACCGCCCCGAAATCGTGATCTACCGTCGTGGAACGCCCGGCCCGGGGGTTCCGGGCGTCGAGTCCAGGGGTGGCCGGATCACATCGGCCACCAGCCCCGTTTCACGGTTTCCCACGAGGAGTGTCGTCGTTCGATGTCGGTTCAGGAATCGGATCTGCTGCTGAAGTGGTGGGATCTCGGGGCGTGCAAGGGCCTCGACTCCTCGATCTTCTACCCAGATGACGAGCAGGCGGCCGAGATGGCCAAGAGCATCTGTGACTCGTGTGGCGTCCGCGACACGTGCCTCGAGCACGCCTTGACGGTCCGCGAGAAGGCCGGAGTGTGGGGCGGCGCGAGCGAGCGCGATCGTCGCCGCATCTTGCGGCAGCGCCGCCGGGCCCGCTGATCGATCCACCCGTCCGATCAGCAGGCGCCGCCTACGATCGGCGGCCATGAGCGAGCTCGAGCCACTCGGTGGCTGGTCGACGGTCGTCTCCACGCTGCTGTCGTCGACCGACCTGGCCGACGACCTGGCAGCGGCGGCGATGTCCGAGATCCTCGGTGGCGAGGCGTCCGAGGCACAGATCGCCGCCTTCCTCGTCGCCCTCCGCGCGAAGGGGGAGGCGCCGACCGAGCTGGCCGCGATGCTCGCGGTCGCGATGCAGCATGCCGCGATCGTCCCGCTCACCGACCACGAGCGGTCGGCGTCGATCGACGTCGTCGGAACCGGCGGTGACGGGTCCGACTCGGTCAACGTGTCCACCATGGCGGCGCTCGTCGTGGCCGGCGCCGGGGTCCCGGTGTGCAAACACGGGAACCGCTCGGCGTCGTCGCGATGCGGCACGGCCGACGTTCTCGAGGCGCTCGGCGTCGCGCTCGATCTCGATCCCGACGGCGTCGCGGCCTGCGTGCGCACAGCGGGCTTCGGCTTCTGCCTCGCCACGCAACATCACCCGGCGTTCCGGTTCGCCGGACCCGTCCGCCGCCAGCTGGGCGTTCCGACCGCGTTCAACATGCTCGGCCCCATGGCGAACCCGGGGCGGGTTCGCCAGCAACTCATCGGCGTCGCGCGCCCCGACTTCGCGCCGATCATGGCCGACGCGCTCCCGCGTCAGGGTGTGACCTCGGCCTGGGTGGTCCACGGAGCCGGGTTCGACGAGATCACCACCACGGGGGTCACGTCGGTCCATCGCGTGCGCGACGGCGAGGTCGACCGATTCGACATCGATCCCGCCGACCACGGCCTGGCCGCGGCGACGGCCGACGATCTGCGCGGCGGCGACGTCAACGAGAACGCGGCCGCCGTGCGCGCCGTCCTCGGTGGTGCCGCCGGTCCGCATCGCGACATCGTGCTGCTCAACGCCGCCGCCGCACTCGTCGTCGCCGAACGGGCGGTCGACCTGAACGAAGGGCTCGACATCGCCGCCGCCGCGATCGACGACGGATCGGCTGCGGGAGTGCTCGACTCGCTGGTCGCCACCTCGAACGAACACTCGCCCGGTTCGTCGTCGTGACCGACGACGCCTCCGCCGTCCGGGCGCCGGCGTCGTCGGCCAATCTCGGCGCGGGGTTCGACGTGTTCGGCCTCGCCCTCGGTCTCGTCGCCGAGGTCGGTGACGGCGAGGTCCCCGCTCGGGCGACCCCACTGGCCGACGACCATCCCGTCGTCCGGTGCCACCGAGCTGCCGGAGGCGAGGGACCGATCTGGATCAGGACGGACATCCCGATGGCGCGAGGGCTCGGGTTCTCCGGTGCGGCTCGGGTGGCAGCGATCGGCCTCGCCCAGGTGCGGCGGGAGGGCGTCGGTGCGCTCGTCGATCCGAGCGGTCGAGCCGAGATGATCCGGATCGCGGTCGACGAGGAAGGTCACGGCGACAACGCAGCGGCGTCGATCGTCGGCGGCGCAGTGGCCTACGTCGACGGTCGCATCGTCAGTCTTCCGATCGGGCCGATCCTCGGCTCGGCATCGGTGGTCGCCTGGGTGCCCGATTCGACCGTGTCGACCTCGTCGTCGCGCACGACGTTGTCGCCCGCCGTCGATCGCAGCGATGCGGTGCACAACCTCGGCCGGGTCGCCCAACTCGTCTCGGCGTTCGCGCACGACGATCCCGAACTCCTCGCCGGCGCGACCGACGACGCACTCCACCAGGCCGCACGACTCCCGTCGATCGCCGGCGCCGCCGACGCTCTGGCGGCGGGCGTCGAGGCCGGCGCCTGGTGCGGATGGCTGTCGGGAAGCGGCCCGACGGTCGCGTTCCTCGTCGATCCAGACCTCACCGAACCGGTCGGAGCCGCACTCCCGGACCTCGG
>JBCDAK010000178.1:0-9919 GCA_039185545.1 Actinomycetota bacterium | reverse complement strand
GTCCAGGATGCCGACGGAGGACCATCGCCTGCACCCGAGCGTTCGTCCACCCAGATCGTGCAGGACGAGATCGACGCCGCCCTCGCCGCCACGACCCTCACCGCCACCGAGCGTTCGTCCACCCAGATCGTGCAGGACGAGATCGACGCCGCCCTCGCCGCCACGACCCTCACCGCCACCGGCGCTGCCGAACTCAACCGGGCCACCGTCCTCGCCAACGTCAACAGGCCGCCCGACTCGGGGTCCGATCGCGCCGACGTCAACCGGGCCGCCGCCCTCTCCGAGATCAACCGCTGAGCGGGTCGGGCCCAGGGTCCGGGGTCCCGAAGCAGCCCGCTCTGATCAGGACGAACGCCCTGGTCAGAGCGGGTCGGTCGCTTGTGACCTGGTTGTAAGGTCCCCGCTCGAACCTGGGGTCATGTTGGCAGTCACCGAGTCACCGACAGGCGCCGCAGACCCGTACCTCCGTGTGTTCGGCGGGATGGGGCTGATCGACGCCGGCGAGCCCACGAGCATCGGCGGTCCGCGCCAGCAGAAGCTGTTGGCGCTGCTGGCGATCCGTGCCGGCTCGGTGGTCGACATCGACTGGCTGGCTGAGCATCTCTGGACCGATGCCGACCGGCCGGAGAACACCGACCGGGCTCTTCGGACCTACGTGTCACGTCTCCGCAGCGTGCTCCCCCCGGACGCTCAGAGCTGGGTCGAGACCGTCCCGTCGGGATATCGGCTCGTCGCACCCGACGACGCCGTCGAGCACCTGCGGTTCGCGCGGCTGCGGGCGGCGGCGAAGCACGCGCGCGACCGCGCGGACCCGCTCGTGGCTCAGGAACTGCTCGACGAGGCACTCGAGCTCTGGCGCGGGCGACCGTTCCGCGAGCTGGAGGACGACGAGTGGGCGCGGGCCCCGATCGAACAACTCGAGCTCGATCGGCTGGAGATGTTGGAGGAGCGGTGGGAGACCGCACTCAACCTCGGGCGGCACACCCAGATCACCGGTGAGTTGGCAGCGTTCACGAGCGAGCACCGCCTGCGCGATCGCGCAGCGCGCCAGTACGCGCTGGCGCTCCATCGCAGCGGCCGCACGCCCGAGGCGTTGCGTGTGCTCGCGGCGCACACGCGAACCGTCGCCGACGAGACGGGCTTGGATCCGTCGCCAGCGGTCGTGCAGCTCGAGAAGGCGCTGCTCGCCGGCGATCCGTCACTCGACGCCGAGACCGTCGGTCGGCCCCTCCGCGGATATCGACTGGTCGAGGAGGCGGGTGCCGGTGCGTTCGCCGTCGTGTGGCGTGGCATTCAGCCGTCGGTCGATCGCGAGGTGGCGATCAAGCAGATCCGCTCCGAGCTCGCATCACAGCCCGACTTCATCCGGCGGTTCGAGGCCGAAGCACACCTGGTGGCGCGGATCGAACATCCACACGTCGTGCCGTTGATCGACTACTGGCGCGATCCCGACTCGGCGTATCTGGTGATGCGGTGGCTGCGCGGCGGAACGCTCGAGCGACGCCTCGACGACGGTCCGCTGTCGATGTCCGAAGCGATGGTCCTCGCCCATCAGATCGGTGGAGCGCTCTCGGCGGCACACGCGCACGGCGTGATCCATCGCGACGTGAAGACGGGCAACATCCTCTTCGACGAGGTCGGCAACGCGTTCCTCGGCGACTTCGGAATCGCTCTGGAAGCGGCCGAGTCGGCCGGACCGGAGGCGGCGCTCTCCCCCGGATCGCCCGCGTACTCGGCGCCCGAGCAGATCCGCCGCGAGCCGTTGGGTCCCGAGGCCGACGTCTTCAGCCTCGGCGTCGTCGTGTTCCAGTGCCTGACCGGATCGTTGCCGTTCGGAGCGATGGCGCCGGCCGATCTCGTGGAGCGACAGCTGACCGAGCCGTACCCGCAGCTCACCGACCTGCGGACGGACATACCGACATCGGTGTCCGACGCCGTCAGCAGAGCGACGGCCAAGGACCCGACCGAGCGATTCGAGAGCATCGCCGGTTTCCTCGACGCACTCGAGCCGGCGGCAGCGACCCGCGGCGAGGCCGTCGTGCCCGACGAGGAAGTCGTCAACCCGTACAACGGCCTCCAGGCCTTCGACGACGGCGACGCCGACCGGTTCTTCGGCCGAGAGCGGCTCGTCGACGAGATGGTCGGTCGTCTCGGGGGCAGCACGATCCAGTCGCGAGCGGTGGTGGTCGTCGGGCCGTCGGGGTCGGGCAAGTCGTCCGTCGTCCGAGCCGGACTCCTGCCGGCGATCCGAGCCAGGCGCGCACCCGACTCCGACCGGTGGTTCACGACGACGATGGTCCCCGGGCCCGATCCGTTCGAAGCGCTCGAGGCGGCGCTCCTGCGGATCGCCGTCAACCCTCCGCCGACGCTCCTCGATCAGTTGCGGGACGGCCATCGCGGGATCCTGCGCAGCGTGCGGCGGTGCCTCGGTTCCGACGACGATCACGTCCTCCTGGTGATCGACCAGTTCGAGGAGGTCTTCACCTCGGCGAGCGTCGACGACACCGACCGTTTCCTCGATGCCCTCGCGGCCGCGGCGACGGAGCCGACGTCGCCGCTGAGGCTGGTCATCGCACTGCGCGCCGACTTCTACGACCGACCGCTGGCGCACCCGGCGTTCGCTGCGGTCGTCAAGGAGACCGCGGTCGACGTGACGCCTCTCGCACCCGATGAACTGGAGCGGGCGATCGTCGAGCCGGCTCGTTGCTGCGGGGTGGCGTTCGAATCCGGGTTGGTCGCGCGCATCGCCGCCGAGGTCGCCGGACAGCCGTCACCGTTGCCGCTCCTGCAGTACGCCCTGAGCGAGCTGTTCGACCGACGGGTCGACCGCGTGATGTCGGCGGCGGCGTACGACGACATCGGCGGCCTGAGCGGAGCGCTGGCGGCGCGCGCCGAAGCGGTGCACACCGACGCCGACGCGGAGCAGCGGCTGGCGCTGCGTCGCATCGTCGGCCGGATGACGAACCCGTACGCCGGCTCGGCCGATCTCCGCCGCCGGGTGCCGGTGGGCGACCTCGGCGACGACGCCGGCACCGCATGGGTGTTGGAGCAGCTCGGCCGCGCCCGGCTCGTCACCTTCGATCGCGACGCGGCGACCCGCGAGCCGACGGTCGAAGTCGCGCACGAGGCGCTGCTGCGAGAGTGGCCGCGACTCGTCGGTTGGCTGCGCGACGACGCCGCGGTGCTTCGCTCGATGGACGATCTCGCTCGTGCGTCGACGACGTGGGACGCCGGTGGGCGACAGGCAGCCGACCTCTACCGAGGCGGTCGACTCGAGTCGGCGCTCGCGCTCGCCGCGACGGTGCCCGACCGGTTCCGCCCGGTCGACCACGAGTTCGTCGACGCATCACACGCCGCGGCCGACGTCGAGCGTCGCGACGAGGCCCGCCGCGTCACGCGCCTCCGACGACTGGTCGCGGCCGCCGGCGCGGCGCTGGTGATCGCGCTCGTCGCCGGCGGCATCGCCTGGAATCGTCAGCGCCTCGCCGACGAGCGAACGGAGACGGCGCAGGCGGCAGCCGCCGAAGCCGACGCGCAGCGAGCGATCGCCGACGATGCGGCGGAGGAGTCGGCGCGCCAGGCGGAACTCGCTGCCGACGCCACCGAAGACGCCGAGCTCGCAACGCTCATCAGCCGATCCGCCTCCCTCCAGGGCGACGACCGATCACTCTCGTTGCTGCTGGCTCTCGAGGCCCACCGCCGTTCATCCGATTCGGCCACGGAGCTGGCCGTGCTCGACGCTCTGGCGGCCGGGCCGGGGGTGACCGTGCGACCGTCGGTCACACTCGACCCAGGTCATCTGCAGCGTTGCTCGGGCGCTCGCGTGTCCGACGACGGCACCGAGATCTACCAGGTGGTCGACGGGCGGTTGACGATGTACGACCTCGACGGCGGTGTGGTCGAGGACTTCGGTCCAAGCCCGCTGCCCTCGCCCGACGGCTGTGGACGATGGATCGGCAATCCCGACACCGGGCAACGCGTCGTCGGCATTCCGCCGAACACCTGGGTCGTCGGAGGCATCGACGGCGGCTCCGATGTCATGATCGACACCGACCGCGAGGCGTTCCTCGCGAGTCGGTGGCCCATCGGGAACCGCGTCGTGTTCGCCGAGGTCGACGTGCCGGGCAATCCCGAGACACTCGTCGTTCGCGACGCCACGACGGGACGCACCGTCGCGGAGGTCGAACGCGTCCGGCAACCCGCGTCGTTGGCGCTCTCGGACGACGGGTCACTCATCGGCGTCACGAGATCGCTGCTGGACGGACGCGGAGAAGCCATCGTGCTGGACGCCCAAACGGGTGCGGAGCGCCACCGTGTCGAGATCGACGAGTCGGGCACGCAATCGGTGTTCGACCTCGCCTCGGGCCAGATGCTCGTCGCGACCGCGGGTGGACGTCTCCTCACGATCGACGTCGAGTCAGGCGAGGTGGTCGCCGACGTCGCGACCACCGGCACGTCGGAGGTGTTCAGCATCGGGGTCCGGCCCGACGGGCTCGTCGTGATCGGGACGGAAGGACAGATCGAAACGGTCGACCGGAGCGTGGGCCCGACCGGCGTGTCCACCCGGATCCGCGACGTCGACAGCCTGCATCCGCGCCCCGACGGTTCGGTCCTCAAGCTCGATCCGCTCGGCCGCACCGAGATCATCGACCTGGAGGGTGTCGGAGTCGCCGAGGAGACGATCGAGGTCGACGACTTCGCTCTGTTCAACATGAACGACGGACGGGCGGCGTCGGTCGACGCCGGAACCGGAGACGTCACCCTGATCGATCTCGCGACCGGCGAGCAGAGCTCGATCACGTTGAACGATCCTGACCCGGTCCGCCGTCCCGTCGTCGCCGTCATCCCCCAGGCCGACGGAGTGCTGACGTTCACCGCGGACGGAGCGACCGTGTCCCGCTGGGACCGGAACGGTGAGCTGGTCGAGAGGATCTCCACCGGCAGCGACGAGCGCTTCCGGGCCGGAGGCGGATCGTTCGGCGAGACGAGGGGCGTCAACATCATCGTCCGCGACGACGGAAGCACGGAGGCGGCGCTGGTGAGGGTCGAACCGGCGCTCGAGGTGCTGCTGCACGTCGACGCCCCCGACGTCGCCAGTGCGTTGGCCGCGGCCGACGGCGGGGTGTACGTGATCGATCAGGCCGGGACGTTCCGTCGCTACGACGCGACCGGAGCACTCGTCGACGAGTTCGATACCGGCGTGCCCGAACTGTTCGTCAACGACGACAGCGAGGAGAGCGACCTGATCGTCGTCGCCGGCCGCCTCGGCGGGGTGATCATCGATCCCGACGACCGCACGGCGGAGCCCTTTCCCACGAGCGGCCAGCCGTCGAGTCTCGACTTCGTGAACGACGACCGGTTGCTGCTGATCTCCGGGAACGACGGCACGGTCAGCGTCTGGGACATCGAGCGGCGAGAGCTCGCCGGGGTGATCTGGGAGGGCCGTGGCTCGACCGATCAGGGCGGCTCGTACTACGACGAACCGACCGACTCGCTCTGGATCTCGGCCGCTGGGAAGCTCGTCCGCCTCCCGTTGAACCCGCAGCGATGGGTGGATCTCGCGTGCGACGCGGTCGGTCGGGACTTCACGCAGGACGAGTGGGAACGCTTGGTGCCCGGCGACGGGCCGGTGCGGTCGGCCTGCTGACCGGGTCGGCAGAGCGTTTCGTTGCGGAGGTGGACGGGAATCGAACCCGCCGGACGGGGATCGCCCGTCCCGACCGCTTTGAAGGCGGCGGAGCCCACCAGGTACCCAGACACCTCCCGGATCCGGTCGCACACTGCGACCGGGCTCGCCCCTGACGATACCGCGCCGGAACCCACACCGGATCGGCGGTGGCGACGCCCGTTCTGCTGACGCGAGAGGGGTCTGCGGGCCTCGCTCGGTACCGTCGTCGGTGCCGACCTCCCTCCTGGACCGTGTCGGGCCCAGCGCCCGTCGACCTCTCGGAGACCGCATGATCCTGTCGGTTCACGCCACCAAAGGCGGTGTTGGCGTCACCACGCTCGCTGCGTCGCTCGCCCTCGCCGAGCGCGATCGACCGGTGCTGCTCGTCGATCTCGCCGGCGACCTGCACCACGCACTGGGGATCGATCCGGGTGATCGTCCCGGTGTCATCGACTGGCTGCACAGTGACGCGGCCCCCGGACAGCTCGACCAGCTGGTCATCGACGCCGACCCCGGCGTCGAGCTCCTCCCCACCTCCGAACCCGCGAGTTGGCGAGCCTCCGCACCCGAGCAGCGATGGGCGGGTCTCGCCCACTGGCTGCTCGATCGGTCCGCGGTCGACGGGTCGCGGGTGGTCATCGATGCCGGTCACCGACCGATCGGGGTCGGACTCGCCGACGCCTGCGCTCACCGGCTCCTCATGACTCGGCGTTGCTATCTCACCCTGCGCACCACGGCCCACGCCGATCCACGGCCCACTGCGGCCGTGCTCGTCTCCGAGGCGGGCCGATCATTGCGCCGGGCCGACGTCGAGGCGACGCTTCGCTGTCCGGTGATCTCCGAGCTCGCGCACGACGTCGCGCTGGCCAACCGCGTCGACGCGGGTCTCCTCCACGTCGGCCGGCCGCCGCGCTCGCATCTGCGGGCCATGCGGGCCATCTGGCAGCGGCTCGAGTCCGGGTCCGTCCGATCGTTGGCTGCCTGAGATGAGAGCCGCCGTCTCCGATCAGTGTCTCGATACCGAGGTCATCGACGACTCGATCGATGCCGTGTGTGCCGCCGTCGCCCACAGCGACGGCGAGCTCCACGCGCTCGTCGCGGACGCAGTTCGGCGAATCGCCGCTCTCGCCGATCCCCGGACTCAGGAGGCGATCGAACGCGCCGCTCTCGCACGGCTCGCTGGTCTCGCCGAGTTGCAACCGCTCCTCGACGATCGTTCGGTCGACGAGGTGCTGGTGACCGGCCGCCGGATCTGGGTCGAGCGCGAGGGCCGCCTACGACCGGCCGGGGACTTGCGCTCCACCTCCGTCGAGCACCTCATCGAACGGGTCCTCGCCCCGATCGGGCGACGCATCGACACGCTGTCGCCCATCGTCGACGCTCGGCTCCCCGACGGATCTCGCGTCTGCGCCGTCATCCCACCGGTCGCCATCGGTGGAGCCAGCCTGTCGATCCGACGGTTCGCGCAACGGGTCCGCCCGCTGTCCGACTTCGCCGAGCCGGCCGTCGAGGAGATCTGCCGTCACGTGGTCGATCACCGATGCAACGTGCTCGTGTCCGGTGCCACGTCGTCCGGCAAGACCTCGTTGCTCGCGTCGCTCCTCGGCCTCGTCGATCCGACCGCACGGCTCATCGTCATCGAAGACACCGCCGAACTCCCGTGCGGCGCCGACCACCTCGTGCGACTCGAGGCACGACCCGCCGACGCCGAAGGGGTCCCGGCGATCGACCTCGATCGGCTCGTGCGGACGGCGCTGCGATTGCGTCCCGATCGACTCGTCGTCGGAGAGGTCCGTGGCGACGAGGTGCTCGCTCTCGTCCAGGCGATGAACACGGGACACGATGGATCGTTCTCCACCTGCCATGCGAACGGTCCGCTCGACGCGCTGCTCCGCATCGAGTCCCTCGTGCTGCAGGCGGCACCCCGATGGCCGCTCGCCGCGATCCGACGCCAGATCGTGCGGTCGATCGACGTCGTCGTCCACGTCGAACGAGACGCCACCACGGGTCGGCGACGGATCAGCTCCGTCCACGAGGTCGAGCTGGAGGCGCCGGTCGACGAGTCGAGGCCACCGACCCTGCGCCGACTCGACGGCGCCCACGGTGGGGCGGCCCGGCCCGAGCCGTCGAGGCGGCGCACATGAGCAGCGTGGTGGTCGGCGTGGTGGTCGCCGCGCTCATCGTCGGCGGTCTGGGGATCTCCCGACCACTCTGGCGACATGTGGGCCTCGACTCGGCCGACCTTCCGGCCCCCGACGACTCCGACGACGTGGGACCGATCCGTCGATGGGGTGCGTGGCGGAGGAGCCGCGGTCACGCGCAACCCGATGCGATCGCCGCATGGCTCGACGAGGTCGGACGATCGCTGCGACGGGGAGAGTCGGCAACCGCCGCGCTGAGCCTGGTTCCTCGTGATCCACGGCTCGCCGTCGACTCGGTCGACCTCCGTCGGGCACTCGCGCGTGGTCTCCCCGTCGCATCGGCAACCGACGCGTGGTCGGTCCAGCACACGACATCTCCTCGAGGGAGCGCCGACGCAACCGCGCTCGCCGTGTGCTCGACGGTGATCGCGTGCGCGACCGAGGTCGGCGGATCACTCGCCGAGCCGATCGACCGCCTCGCAGCCGCCATGCGTGAGCGAGCTGAACTCGACCGAGAACGCTCCACACAGAGCGCCCAGGCGCGGATGTCCGGCGTCGTCCTGGTCAGCCTGCCGATCGTCGTCCTCGTCGTGCTTCTGCTGTCCGACGCGGAGGTACGCCGCCTCGTCACGTCACCGCTCGGCATCGCTGTCGTCGGCACCGGTCTCTCGCTCGACGCGATCGGCGGGTGGTGGATGCATCGCATCATCGAAGGGGCGAGGTGAGTCCAGACCCGGTCGTGGGCGGCGCGTTCGCCATGGCCGCCGTGCTCGCGGGGCTCGCACCGCTGAGCTCACCGCCGGGTCGTCGCGTAGTCCCACGCCCGCGACGCTCGCGAGCGACAGCCGAGAGTCCGCGGCGACGTCGCCGACGAGCGCTGCGCATCCTCGGCGTCTCGCTCGTCGGGATCGGTGCCGCTGCGGTGCTCGGCGCGCTCATGGTGTCCACCATCGTCGGCGTCGGAGCGATGCTCCGCCGGCTCCGACCCCGACTGGCCGAACGGCGACGCCGAGCCGAGATGCATGCGGCACTTCCCGACGCGGTCGACCTCCTGGTCTTGATGATCAGATCCGGTCTGACACCGCATCTCGCCGTGAGAGCGATGGCCCGGCGGGCTCCCGGGCCGACCCGCGACGGGTTCGACGCGGTGGTTCGTCGTGTCGATCGGGGGATCGTCCTCGCCGACGCCCTCGATGCACTCGTCGCGGCGACAGTTCCCGCCTACGCCTGGGTGGCCGACGCGCTGACCACCAGCGAGAGGCACGGAACACCGCTGGCGCCAGTGCTCGATCAGCTGGCGCTCGAAGCTCGCCGGCGACGGCGCGCCGACGCAGAAGCTCACGCCCGCACGTTGCCCGTTCGACTGTCGTTCCCCCTCGTCGTCTGCATCCTGCCCGCGTTCGTCCTCGTCGCCATCGCCCCGGCCGTCATGGCGGCCCTTTCGTCGCTCGGCTCACCCCCGTGGTGAGCCCCTGCGATCTCCGTCGACCCCGTGGTCCTCATCCCACCATCACGCGTCACCGCAACGTCTCGCACAGGAGCTCTCATGACCGATCTCGCACTCACCTCGCCGCCATCCCGATCGTCCGCCCCTCCGCTCGGGCCTCGCACCACGTCCTCCGCGGTCGCCGCCATCGTCGCCGTCCTGCTCGCCGTCCTGCTCGCCGGCGCCGACACGCTGCGTCGCCTCGCCGTTCGAGTGGCGGTCGCCGTTCGCCGCGACGAGCGCGGCCAGGCCACCACCGAGTACGCGCTCGTCCTGCTCGCCGCCGCGCTCGTCGCGCTGTTGGTCATCGCCTGGGCCACGGCCGGCGGAGGAGCCGCTCGAATCGCACGCCTCTTCGACAGCGTGATCGATGCCGTCATCGACCGCGTGTGAGCACCTTGAGCGTCGACCGAATCACCTCCGATCGAACCCGGCGCCCTGACACCGGACAGGCGGCCGTCGAGTTCGCGCTCGCGCTCCCTCTTCTCGTGCTCGCGTGGCTCGCTCTCGCCCTGGTGGCGGTCGGCGTCCGCACTGCGGTCGCCGGCGAGCTCGCCGCTCGCGCGGGCGCCCGAGCCGCGAGCGTGTCGGCCAACCCCTCCACGTCAGCAGCGGGAGCAGCGG
>JBCDAK010000177.1:0-10043 GCA_039185545.1 Actinomycetota bacterium | reverse complement strand
TGAGGTGAACCGCATCAGCGACAAGACCGCCTTCGGTGGTCAGAACCTGCTGGACGGCTCGTACGGCACGACGGCGGGAACGCTGTCGTCGTTCGACGCTGACGGTGACTTCACGTTCGCCGCGGCTGACACCATCGACGTCACCGTCGCTGGTGGCTCCGGCACCGTGTCCGTGGCGCTCGCAGCCGGCACCTTCTCGGGTGCCAACGCGGCTGCCTCGGTCGAGTCCTCGATCAAGGCTGCGCTCGAGGGCACGGGCAACGCGGTGGACGCCGCTGCTGCCAACAACCTCGAGGTCAGCTTCGACGCCATCGGCTCCGGTGGCGCGATCACGGTCTCGAACGGTTCGGCTGCTGCGGTCACCATCGCGGACGGCACCGGCACCCCGCTGGCCGACGCGGCCAACGGCCTGGGCGACCTCATCGGCACCGTTGCTGCGGCGACGGGCTCCGGTGGCGCCTTCCAGATCGGTGCCAACGCGGGCGACACCGTGTCGATCTCGATCGGCGATGTCGATGCCACCACCCTCGGGATCGGTGCCATCAACGTCACCACCGACGCCGGCGCTGCCGCCGCGATCACCGCCATCGACGACGCCGTGAAGACGGTGTCGACGGAGCGTGGCGATCTCGGTGCTCTCCAGAACCGGTTCGAGTCGATGATCAACAACCTCCAGGTGACGACCGAGAACCTCGTCGCTTCGGAGAGCCGGATCCGCGACACCGACATGGCTGCGGAGATGACCAACTTCACGAAGAGCCAGATCCTCTCCCAGGCGAGCACCGCGATGCTCGCTCAGGCGAACCAGGTTCCTTCGTCGGTCCTCTCGCTCCTGCGCTGATCGACCCAACGTTCACGTCAGGTGGGTCCCGGCTTCGGCCGGGGCCCACCCGTCGGACTCCCAACGGGACGACTGAGAAGGGACGACCACCATGGAGATCGGAGGCCTGAACGCTGCCCAGATCGTCAACGATCTGATGGCGCTGGAGCGACAGCCGCTCCTCGCGCTCGAAGCGCGGCAGACCGCGGCAGAAGAGGCCGCCACCGCCATCGGCGGAGTTCGGACGCGCGTCGACGCATTCCGTCTCTCCGCCCTGAAGCTCTCCGAATCGGACTCCTTCTCCCGATTCGCCGCCACCAGTTCGAACTCGTCGGCCGTGACCGCCTCGGTCACCGGGAACGCCGTGCCCTCGAGCATCTCGTTCTCCGTCTCGCAACTCGCCCAAGCGCAGGGACTGCGTTCGGTCAACACGGTCGCCGACCCCAACTCGGTCGTGACGACCTCTCCCACGATCTCTCTCGCCCGCAACAGCGTCGACATCGGCGTCGGCACCGTCCGGGCCACCGCCGGCCTCGCCGCCGGCGACCAGGACGTCACGGTCACCCAGGCGTCCGCCGCTGCGGTCCGCCGCTCGGACACGCCCCTCGCTGCGTCGACCGACATCACCGGGCTCGTGAACGACTCGCTCTCGCTCGAGGTCGACGGCGTCGCCGCCACCCTCACCCTCACCGCCGGTACCTACACCGCTCAGGAGCTCGCCGACGAGGTGTCGACGCAGCTGTCGGCCGCCGGCCTGGCTGCGACGGCGGCACTCGACGCCGACGGCAACCTCGCCATCACGACCAACCGGGAAGGCTCGGCCGCCTCGGTGCAGATCACCGGTGGTACCGCTCTCGGCTCGCTCAACCTCACGGTCGACGGAGCCGCACTCACCGGCACCGACGCCATCGTCGACGTCGCCGGGACCACGACCACGCTCACCGACGTCGGAGCCGGCTCGACCGCCACGGTCGCCACGCCCGACGGCAACCTCGAACTCGACCTCACCGGCGGACTGCGCGTCGGCACGCTCCAGGTGACGACCGTCGACGTCGGTGGCGGCACCCTCGCGGAGGTCGCGTCGGCGATCAACGGTGCCAACGCAGGCATCAGCGCAGCCGCTGTTCGCACCGGCGACAACGCTTGGCGCCTCCAGCTCACCTCGCGGACCGCCGGCGACCAGGGCGAGATGCTCATCGACACGAACGTCTTCGCCCCGATGGGTGGGATGGTCGAGTCGTCGTCGGCCCAGAATGCCCAGCTCGTCATCGGTCAGGGAGCCGGTGCGTACACGGTCGAATCATCGACGAACACCTTCTCCGACGTGCTCGGCGGCGTCTCGCTCACGGTGTCGGAGACTACGACCGATGCGGTCATGATCGACGTGGAGCGCGACGACTCGGCCCTGTCGAAGGACGTCGCGGACATGGTGTCCGCCGCCAACTCGGCGCTCGCCGAGATCGGGGTCCAGACCCGCTACGGCGTCGACGGTCTCGGTGACGGTGCACTCGCCGGCAACGGAGCGATTCGGCGACTCGCCGACCAGTTGCGCGACTCGCTCAGTCGCCCGGTCGACGGCTCGACGATGATCGGCGCCGACGTCGGCATTGAGATCCTTCGCGACGGCTCCTTCCAGTTCGACGCAGCCACCTTCGAGGCGGCCATGGCCGACGACCCCGATGGCGTCGCTGCCTTCTTCGGCCGCCAGGGCACGACACCGGCGAACGTCACGTTCCTCGACTGCAGCGCCGAGACCACGACCGGCTCCTACGCCGTCGATGTCACGACCGCGGCCACGCAGGCGACCTCGGCGACGCTCTTCGCCGGGGGAGCGGTCGCCAACAGCCGTGTCGGCGTCCGTGTCGGCGACGTGACCACGACCGTCGACGTCACCGCCGGTCAGTCGGCGGCGGCGCTGATCGACACGTTCAACGCAGCGTTCGCCGCCAACGGCGTGAACATGACCGCCGAGGTCGATGGAACGGGTCTGCGACTCCGCTCCGACGACTGGGGCTCAGCCGGCGACTTCGAGTTGAACACCGATGTGCTCGGAGCGGGGACGTGGGACGCTGTCGCCGGGGACGACGTCGCCGGCACGATCGACGGCATCGCGGCCACCGGCACGGGCCGTCGCCTGTTCCTCAACGAACTCGTCGACTCGCCGGCCGCCGGCGTCTCCCTCCAGATCGAGGGCGGCGTCACCGGCGCTCTCGGCAACGTCGACTACCAGCCGGGCCTCGCAGCCCGGGTCGCCGAACTCACGACCTTCCTCGTCGACGACGAAGGAACCCTCGAGACCGTCGCCGATGCGCAGCAGCGTCGGATCGAGGACTTCAACGACCAGATCGACCGCTTCGAGGATCGCCTGCTGATCCGTGAGGAGACCCTCCTGCGCCAGTGGTCGAGCCTCTCGAGTCTGCTCGAGGGCCTGAACAACCAGGGCAACTTCATCCTCAGCCAGCTCGCGAGCCTCCCGCAGGTCTGAGCCGCATCTCCACGACCGCCACACCGAACAGGACCAGGACCGTGACCATCACCGACTTCCGCTTCGATCAGCGCCAGCGTTCCGCCTTCACCGATGGCGACCTCGACACCGCGTCGCCCTCGGTCGTTCTCGTGCGCTGCTTCGATCGTCTCGACGTCGACCTCGCCGGTGCGCTGGAGTCGATCGCCACCGCCGATCACGAGACGACGAATCGGCTCCTCGGTCATGCACAGGATCTGGTCGGCGAACTGGCGACGTGGCTCGACGTCGAGGCCTGGGAACACGCACCGGCGCTGCTGTCGATCTACGACTACGTCCTCCGCGTGCTCGCCGCAGCCAACGTCCACAAGGATCCCGGCCCCGTGAAGGAGGCTCAGCGGATCCTGAGCGAGATCGGCGACAGCTTCCGCACGGCGGCCGGCTCGGAGCCGGCGCCGCTCCCCGAACGTGATGCGAACGGTCAGTTCGTCGTGTCGACGTCCGCACCGGCCGCACCAGAACCAGCCGCCGCCGCTCGCCCCGACTCTCCGTTCGGTGACGAGCCGCCATCCCGAGGGTTCTCGTTGCTCGCATGACTCCCGAACACGACCAGTGGATGAACGCGCTCGACGAGATCCGCGCGCACCTCGACGATCTCCGGAGCGCCGTCGCCGCGGGTGACGTGTCGGACGTCCCCGCCTTCGACGTGCCGAGCGGTCTGCCGCCCCTGCCGCTCTCGTGTGCGGATCACGCCCGGCTGGTCGCTCGCGAACAGAGCGAACTGCAAGAGGAACTGCGCCGCCAGCTCGCGGAGATCCCACTGCCGAATCGCTCGACTCGGCGTCCTCGGCCGACGGCGCGCGCCGCCACTCCCCGATTCGAGCGACGAGCCTGACGGGAGCGATCGTGGACGACTCCACCAGCGTCGCGGTCGCCGTCCTGGTGATCGGCGTGTTCGGCCTCGCGGCGTGCACGCTCGCGATGTCGCAGCTGCTGCCGCGTGCGCAGCGACGCCGGGGGTTCTCCCTTCCCGACTGGCTCTCGTTCGGGCGGCGTCCTCGTCGCCGTGAGGCCTCGCCGCGTGGCGCCCGTGCCGCCGCCCGAGTCGGGTCCGGCCCGTCGGCGCGCTCGTCCGACGCCGAGATGGTGGCCCGAGCCCAGTCCTCGGGCAGCGCCCTGGATCGACCGACCGCTCGGCCGGGCGTCGGCCGTCCTGCCGGCGGAGTTGCGTCGCCTGCCGCACGACGGGCGACGGCGACCCGGGCGCCCATCGCCGGGATGCCGGCTCGTTCGCGCCTCGACACGGCCGGCGATCCGTCGATGCGACCTTCTCGACAGCCGGCGATGCGCCCGGACGTTCTCCGGCGAGAGAGAGAACGCATCGACGCTGCCGCGACCCGCCGGTTCATCGACCAGATGGCGGACGAGCATCCCGAGGTCCTCGCCGAGGTCGTCGGGGAACTGCTCGCCCAGGACCGGGCCGCCGACGGTCGACGCGACGCCGCGCCATGACCCCCAATTCCGCCGACAGCCCGACTGCGACCGCCGAAGCCACGGGCGCGCGCGTCGAGCGACCGGCGGTCCACGCCGACTCGGGTGGTCCCGCCCGATTCGATGCTCCCGTTCTCGCCGGTGGTGACACGCTCCGGGTGATCGCCCGGACCGACGCGAACGCCGAACGGCGCCGACACGACATGGGCTACCGGGCCGGTTACGACGACGGGTACGCACGCGGTGCTGCCGACGTCGACGCAGCGATCGGCGACCACCGACGCAACGCCGAGCGGCTCGATTCGCTCTGCAGCGCCCTCGAGAAGGCGGTCGACGCGCTCCGCACCAACGACCGTGAGAACGTCGCGGAGATCGAGTCCGCGGTGGTCGAGCTGTCGGTCGAGATCGCCGAGGCGGTGATCGGACGCGAGATCGCGAACGGCGATGTCGTGATCGAGTCGCTCCGACGTTCGCTCGCACTCGTTCCGTCGGATCAGCCCCCCGTGGTCCGGGTCCATCCCGATGACGCCGGCGTCGCCGCCGAGGCGCTCGAGGCCGGCCTCGTGTCGGCCTCGCCGGACATCGAACTCGTCGGCGACCCGTCGATCGAGCGCGGCGGAACGGTCGTCGATTGCGGTCCCGCACACATCGACGGTCAGATCGGCCCGGCGCTCGCCCGGATCAGGGCGACGCTGGGTGGCGACCTTCTTGCGCATGGTGGGAACCCGGCACAGTCCGGTTCGTGAGCATCTTCTCGATCTCCGACGCAACGACACAGACGATCGGTCGGGCCCTCGACGGGCTGGACGCACGCCAGCGCGCGATCGCCTCGAACATCGCCAACGTCGAGACCCCCGGGTACCAGGCACGCTCCGTCAACTTCGAGGACGGCCTGCGCGAGGCGATGCGCCGCGGTGACCCGACGTCCGCCACGATCGACGTGACTCGGTCGATGGCGCCGACCCGTCTCAACGGCAACAACGTGAACCTCGACTTCGAGCTGCTCGAGAGTTCCGAGGCCGTTCTCCAGCAGCGAATGCTGACGCAGACGCTGACGTCGAAGTACACGATGCTCGGCACCGCCATCCGCGGCCGCTGATCGAGCGGGATCGCCACCAGGACGAGAGAACGACCGGAAGGGACGATCGAGATGTCGACGATGTTCGCCGCCTTCGCGAACGCACGCACCGGGATGGGCGCCTACAAGCTCTGGCTGGACGCCATCTCGGACAACATCGCCAACATGGACAACGTCACGACGACCGACCAGCCGGCGTTCCAGGAACGCTTCGTGGTCGTCGAGAGCGCCGAGGGTCCGTCCGAGGGCGCGGGTGTCCGTGTCACCGGGACTCTCTTCGGCGACCCGAACGGTGTCGTCGCCTACGAACCCAACCATCCGCTCGCCGACGAGGAGGGCATGATCCGTCGCCCCGCCGTCGACCTGACCGAACAGATGGTCTTCATGCAGGTGGCCCAGCGCGGCTACCAGGCCAACATCCGCACCTTCGAACGGGCCCGTGAGGCCTACGAAGCCGCACTCCAGATCGGAACCGGCCGATGAGCATCGCCCCCATTCCACCCATCTCGCTGCCGCCGACGGGCTCGACAGCGGCTGCCGGCTCGGCCGGCGCCGCCGCCGGCGGCGGAGGAGCGAACGACGTCTTCTCCGCGATCGGCGACGCACTCGAGACCGTCGACGCCGCTCACAACCGGGTCGACGACCTCGCCGCCCAGGCGGCGACCGGTGACCTGACCGCCGTCCACGAATTGACGATGGCCACGGCCGAGGCGCAGTTGATGACGTCGCTCACGGTCGAGATCCGCAACCGGGCCGTCGAGTCGTTCAACGAGATCATGCGGATGCAGGTCTGATCCATGGCGATCGATCCCCGTACGTCACCGGGCGCGTCCGGCGCGAAGGGCGCCGACCTGCTCGCCCGGATCACGCCGCTCCAGAAGGTCGCGATCGGCGCCGCCATCCTCACCCTGGTCGGCGGTGTCTTCCTCATCTCCAGCGGATCGGACAACACCGTCATGGCGGCCGCGTACACCGACCTCGAGCCGGCCGATGCCGCAGCGGTCACCGACGAGCTCATCTCGATGGGGATCGACTACGAGCTCGCCGACGGTGGGCGCACCGTCCTCGTGCCTCGCGACGACCTGTACGACGTCCGCGTCGACCTGTCCGGTCAGGGCCTGCCCGCGTCGAACGAGGGCTACGCCCTGCTCGATCGTCAGGGGATCACGACCTCCGAGTTCCGTCAGCGGATCGACTACCAGCGCGCGCTCGAGGGCGAGCTCGCCCGGACCCTGCGGTCGATCGACGGAGTGTCGTCGGCGACGGTCCACCTCGCACTTCCCGAGGACTCGATCTTCGTCGACGAGCCCGATCAGGCGACCGCCTCCGTGCTGGTGGCCACCGACGGATCGAGTCCGATCACCAACGATCAGGTCGCGGCCATGGTGCACCTGGTGTCGTCGTCGATCGCCGACATGAGTCCCGACGCCGTGACCATCGCCGACGCGTCCGGCCGGGTTCTCACCGACGGTGGGATCGACGGCATGGCCACCGGTGATGCCGCCGACGACTTCGAGCGTGAACTCGCCGCCTCGATCCGCACGATGGTCGGCCGGGTCGCGGGAATCGAGAACGTGGCCGTCAACGTGCAGGCCGACATCGACACGACCGAACGGCTGCAGACGCGCGAGGTCTTCGACACGACGGCGGAGGACGCCGGTGTCGTGATCGCCGAACGCACGTCGACCGAGACGTACGCCGGGACCGGCGACGGACCGGGTGACGCCGGCGTCCTCGGTCCGGACGGGGCACCCGTGGGCGTCGACGTCGGGGACGGTGAGTCGTCCTACGCCCGAGACGACGCCGAGCGGACCTTCGCGGTCAACCGCACGGTCGAGCAGATCACGAACGGTCCGGGCCAGATCAACCAGCTCTCGGTCGCCGTGCTCGTGGACGAGAACGCGGTGACGGCCGAGGAGGTGACCGCTCTCCAGCAGATGGTCAGCACGGCTGCCGGCGTCGATGCCGCCCGCGGCGACGTGGTCACCGTGACCGCGCTCCCGTTCGAGGAGGTCGAGACGATCGATGCGGAGGAGGCGATGGCTGCCGATGCCGCCGCCGAGGCCGCCGCCGCCCAGACGTCGATGATCCGGACCGGCATCATCGGATTCGTCCTGCTGATCGCGCTGTTCCTCGCATATCGGAGCACGCGCCGAGCGCGACGCGAGGTGTCGACTCCGATCGACATCGAGTCGCTCCGCGCCGGAGACGAGCCGGCGGCGCTCGAGGCCGGTGACGTCGACGCCGTGGTCGATGCGGGCGACGGTCTCGCCACCGAAGCCCAGGTCAACCAGGCCGTCGCCGCGGTCGAGCGTGCGGAACCCCTCGGGCTCGGACTCGACGAGGACTCGGTGCGAGCCATCGACGAGCTCGGCAGCTACGCCGATCGGAACCCCGAGGACGTGGCCCGCATCCTCCAGAGCTGGCTGGCCGATGAGAGGCAACCCTCGTGACCACGGCGGAAGCGACCGGCCGAGACCTCAGCGGCGCCGAGAAGGCGGCGATCGTCCTTCTCGAACTCGGTACCGAGCGGTCCGCCCAGATCATGCGGCTGCTCGGCCAGAGCGAGGTCGCCGACGTCAGCGCCGCCATCGCGAAGTCCGGTGCGATCTCGCCGAGCGACGCTCAACAGTCGTTCCGCGAGTTCGCCCAGCTCGCCAAGTCCAATGACACCGTCACCATCGGCGGTCTGTCGCGCGCGCGCGACCTCCTCGAGGCCTCCGTCGGCAGCGAGAAGGCGGCCGTCATCCTCGAGGAACTCGAGGCGCGCACCGCTCAGTCGCAGTTCGACTTCATCGCACGCGCAGAACCCAGGCAGATCGCGAACTTCCTGGCTGGTGAGCACCCGCAGACCGTCGCCGTCGTCATGGCGCATCTCAAGCCCGAACTCAGCTCGCAGATCCTGTCGGCACTCGAGGAGGACATGCGGCGGGAGGCCTCGGTGCGACTCGCCCGACTCGAACGGATCTCCGGATCGGTGATGGAACAGATCACGTCGGTGATGGAGCGCCGCTTCGGTGGCGGCAACGCCGAGCGTCGCGCGAGCGATCGCGCCGACGGCGTGCAGCGCCTCATCGACATCCTCAACCGGTCGGACCGTCCGACGGAGAAGTCGATCTTCGAGGCGTTGGAGAACGCGGAGGCCGAGCTCGCCGACAGCGTGCGCTCGCGGATGTTCGTCTTCGAGGACATCATCGACCTCGACGACAAGTCGATCCAGCTCGTGCTGCGCAACGTCGACAACAACCTGCTCGCCACCGCTCTCAAGGGCGTCAAGCCCGACGTGCGTTCGAAGATCACGACGAACATGTCGGAGCGCGCTGCGCAGAACCTCATCGAGGAGATCGAGGTGCTCGGTCAGGTCCGGCTGTCCGACGTGCAGGAGGCACAGGGTGCGGTCGTCCAGACGATCCGAGGTCTCGAAGAGTCCGGCGAACTGGTCCTCACCCGTGGCACCGAGGAGTTCGTCTCGTGACGACGGCGGTCGCCCTGGCCGGCGCCCGCGATCGAATCTCCGGTGCGCTGGCGGAGTCCGCGCCCCAGCGGGCCGGGCGGGTCACGTCGGTCGTCGGTCTCGGCTTCCAGATCGGTGGGCTCGACCTGCCGATCGGCTCGTACGTCGACGTCGAGGTCGACGGCGACACGCTGCCGGCCGAGGTCGTCGCCTGTGCGAGCGGCTCGATCACGTGTCTCCCGTTCGGAACCGTCCGCGGGCTCCGCGTCGGTTCACTCGCGTCGCCGAGCCCGCTCGGTCCGACGGTCCCGGTCGGCCACGAACTGCTCGGTCGGATCATCGACGCCTTCGGCAACCCGCTCGACGACGGTCCGCCCTTGCGTTACGTCGACCATGTCGGGATCGACGGTGAACCGCCGCACCCGTTGCGTCGCGAACGCGTCCGCCAGCGACTCTCCCTCGGTGTGCGCGCCTGGGACTCGATGGCGCCGATGGGTCGTGGTCAGCGCGTCGGCGTGTTCGCCGGATCAGGTGTCGGGAAGTCGACCCTGATGGGGATGGTCGCCCGGGGCTCGCAGGCCGACGTCAACGTCGTCGCCCTGATCGGTGAGCGAGGCCGCGAGATCCGCGAGTTCGTCGAAGAGGAACTCGGACCCGAGGGTATGGCCCGTTCGGTCGTGGTGGTCGCCACGTCGGACACGCCGGCCCTGGTGCGACTCCGCGCGGCCGACGCCGC
>JBCDAK010000176.1:0-10047 GCA_039185545.1 Actinomycetota bacterium | reverse complement strand
CGCCCGGCGAGCTTCGAGTTGTCGGCGACACCCGACATCGACGGGTCGATGACCACGCGATCGCCGACGGCGACTCCGTCGACCTCGGACCCGACCGCGTCGACCGTGCCGGCGACGTCCATCCCCGAGATGTGCGGCAAGGTGAAGCCGTCGAGCGTGAACCACCCGTTGCGCTGGACGACGTCGAGCCGGTTGAGCGAGGCGGCCTCGACCGACACGACCACGTCGCCCGGGCCGGGCTCGGGGTCGGGGACGTCGACGACGGTGAGGACGTCAGGTCCTCCGTGTTCGGTGTAGCGCGCAGCTCTCATCGGGGGTCCTCCTGGATCAGGTGGGGGTGTGGTGTGGAGACGACGGATGGACGCGGGTGAGGAGACCCGGTCGACGTCGGCGTGCGACGGTGAGCGCCGGCGGGGTCCATCCGCGATCGGCGGAGTTGAGGTCGACTCCGGGTGGCACGACCTCGTCGATGGCGTCGAGCGTGTCGTCGTCGAGCACGACGTCGGCTGCGGTGAGGAGCTGGTCGAGCTGCTCCTCGGTGCGTGGCCCGATGAGCGACACGTCGACGTCGGGGTGATGAACCGTGAACGCGAGCGCCAGCTGGGCGAGCGTGAGGCCAGCCTCGGACGCGATGGCCGACAGCCGCTGGACGGCCTCGAACTTCGCCTCGTTGCCGCCGTCGAAGTGATCGGGGTTGGTGGCGGCGCGGGAGCCACCGGGCGGGGGAGCGTCGCGGGTGTACTTGCCGGTCAGCCAGCCACCCGACAGCGGACTCCACACGAGTACGCCGATGTCGTGGCGGCCGCACGTGGGCAGAACGTCGGCCTCGACGCCGCGACACAGGATCGAGTACGGCGGCTGCTCGGTGTGTGGCCCGGCGACCGACCGACGCTCGGCGGCCCAACACGCTTCGACGATCTCCTCGGCGGGGAACGTCGACGTGCCCCACGCGAGGATCTTGCCGTTGCGCACGAGGTCGGTGAGCGCATCGATCGTCTCGGTGATGTCGGTCGACGGGTCGAGACGGTGCACTTGATACAGGTCGATGTGGTCGGTCCCGAGCCGGCGCAGGCTGGCGTCGACGGCTCGTCGGATCCAGCGGCGCGAGTTGCCCTGATGATTCGAGTCGTCGCTCATCGCGTTGTGGAACTTCGTCGCGAGCACCACCTCGTCGCGCCGCCCTGCGATGGCGGCCCCGACGATCTCCTCGCTCTCGCCGAACGCATAGACGTCGGCGGTGTCGACGAGGTTGATCCCCGCGTCGAGCGCTCGGTGGATGATCCGGTGGCAGGCTGCGTGGTCGGTGTTGCCCCAGGCACCGAGCACCATCGTGCCGAGACCGAAGGCCGACACGTCGATGCCGGTCCGGCCGAGCGTGCGTCGTTGCATGAGACGGCGAGGCTCCGGTCAGCTCGCGTCGCGATGCGGCCACACGTGCGGGACCTCGAGTCCGGCCCGTTCGAGGATCCGTGCCTGGTGGTGTGACGCCATCTCGGCCAACTCGGCGACGTCGATGGCGGTCGGTCGACCATCGGCCACGACGTGACGACCGGCGACGTAGACGTCGCGGACGCTGCGACCATCGGTGCCCCACACCAGCTGCAGGCCGACGTCACCGCGAGGCATCCACCCCGGTGTGTCGGTGCGGTGCACCACGAGGTCGGCCTGCTTGCCGACCTCGAGGGAGCCGACGCGATCGTCCAGTCCGATCGCTTCAGCACCGGCGATGGTCGCCAGCTCGAACGCCTGGTGTGCTCCGAACCGTTCGGGATCGATGCGGGCGTCACGAGCGATCCCGGCGGCTGCTGCGGCCGCTCGCAGGATGTCGATCGAGTCGCCGGCGTTCGACGCATCGCAACCGAGCGCCACACGTCCGCCGCGCTCGACGATCTCGGCGTGTCGCCCGTGCCCGCACACGCCCTGTCCGAGACGGAGGTACGCCCACGGGCAGTAGGCGATGGCGGTGCGGGTGTCGAGCACGAGCTCGATCTCCTCGTCGTCGAGCCACACACCGTGACCGAGGAGCAGGTGATCACCGAGCACGCCCAGCTCGTGGTGATGGACGACCGGTCGCCGGCCGCTGCGCTCGAGGTAGCGCTCGGGGTCGGAGGACGTGGGCGACAGGTGCATCGTCATGTGTGCGCCACGTGAGCGAGCGAGATCAGCCGCTCCGGCGAACAGCTCGTCGGATCCGAGGTCGTGGCCGACGAGGGTGACCCATCCCTCGACGAGGCCACCGGCCGGGAAGTCGTCGAGCACCGTCGCCTGGCGGTCGAGCACCTCGTCGGTCGGGGCGGTGAACGGTCCCTCGTCGAGGTCCCACCCCCAGACGCCCAAGGTCGCTCGTTGTCCGATCCGTTGGAGACCCCGTGCGACCCGGTCGGCGTGGGCGACCGTGCCCGCCTCGACCACCGTGGTGACGCCTGCGCACAGCGCCTCGACCGCCGACAGCACCGCCGACGCCTCGTCGTCGTCGGGTTCGTGTGCTCCGTGCACCGGCACCGACCACTCGAAGATCGAGGCACCGGGCGGGAGCAGATCGGGGATGCACGACCGGATCAGCGGGTCACCGGTGAGGTGCTGATGCGCGTCGATCATCCCGGGGGTGAGGACGCATCCCGACACGTCGACCACCGCGGCGGTCGGGAACTCGTCGCGGAGTTCGCCCGTGGCGCCGACCGCGACGATCCGGTCGCCTGCGAACGCGACCGTGCCACCGACGAGCACGTCTCGGTCGCCGTTCATCGTCACCACGTCGCCGCCAGCGAGCAGCGTGACCGCGTCGGAGGGGGTGCCGGGATCGGATTCGACGGGGTCGGGTTCGGCGGACGTCAAGGCTCAGCCCCGACGCGGCGTACGGGAGAACACCCGTCGGATCAGCGGCTCGAAGTGGTCGAGGTCCTCGGTGGGGTACTCGGGGTCGAACGCGGTCTGGTCCCATTCGTCGGCGAACCTCTCGCCCATGGCGTAGTGCTCGTGGCCGAGGTGCTTGCGGCGCAGCTCGGGGTCCATGCCGATGCGTTCGTAGTAGTGGCGGCCCTGGAAGTCCTGGTGGTACTTGACCACCCAGTAGGCCTCGTCACTGACCCACGGCCGGAGCATCTCGGCCGCGATCGCCGGGTGGTTCATGTTGGAGAACCACTTGCCGATGTCGTGGCACAGCGAGGCGATGATCATGTCGTCGCTGGCGCCATCGCGTTCGGCCCGGGTGGCGGTCTGGAGCGCATGGTCGAGCTGACTGACGGCGAACCCCTGGTGGACCTCACCGAGGGACCGCAGCATCGAGAGCACGCGCTCGCCGACGAGCTTGAGGTCGGCGTCGAGGTACTCCTCGACATAGCCCATGTACTCGCCCGAGAACTCGGCCATGCTCGGGCCGATCTCGCCGTCGAAGCCGGGCGCTCCCGGGCGCCCGACGAGATCGCGGGCGTCGTCGAGTTCCGCCTGATCGGGAACGTGATGGGTGTCGGTGGTCATGGTGGTCCTCCCTGCAGCGGAGACGATGGTGGTTCAACGATCGCCGACGAAGCGATCGGGGAGTCCGGTGGTGGTGCCCGCCACACGGGTGCCGAGCGGTTGATACGGATGGGTGGAGATCTGGGTGGCATCGACGCCGACGCCGAGACCGGGATCGTCGGGGATCCGGAGACGGCCGTCGACGATGGCGTCGAGCGTGACGATGGCACCGGTGCCGAACAGGTCCCACATGGCGACGAGGCTCGGCGGATACTCGACGAGCCGGATGCCGGGCACGGTCGCGGCGAGCTGGAGGTTGGCCGCCAGCGAGATCGGACCGGCGCACACGTGGGGGACGACGCGCACACCGAACCCGGCGGCGGCGAGCGCCATGCGCCGGGCTTCGGAGATGCCGGCGGCGGTGGACGCGTCGGGTTGCAACACGTCGAGCTGCCGGAGCCGCATCGCGTCGAGGGCCTCGTCGGCGCCGAAGAGGTGCTCTCCGTATGCGACGGGAACGGGCGAGTGGGCGACGAGCGCCTCGATGCCCGCCCGGGCGCCCTGGGGGAGCGGCTCCTCGATCCACGCGACCCCGAGATCACCGAGGCGATCGGCGAGTCGACGAGCGGTGGGCAGCGTGTAGGTCTCGCTGGCGTCGATCATCAGCTCGACGTCGGAGCCGAGTCGACCGGCCACCTCGGCGAGGGTGTCGAGGTCGGCCGACCAGTCGGGTCCCGTGCGCAGCTTGACCTTCGTGACGCCGCGGTCGAGCAACGGAGCGAGTGCGGCGAGGTGGTGGTCGGCGTCTCCTTCTTCGAGGAACGCACCCGATGCGTAGATCTCGACGTCGTCGCGGACTCGGCCGACCAGCGAGCTGACACTGCGCCGCTCCGCCTGGCCGAGCAGGTCCCACAGTGCGATCTCGAGGCCCGCTCGTGCCTGCGCAGCGACCCACGAGTCGCCGAGACGGCGTCGCGTCGTGAGGCGGAGCCGGTCGGCGAGCGGGTCGACCACGTCGAGGTCGGCTCCGAGCAGGAGTGGTGCGAACACCTCGTCGATCGCCGTGGCGACCACCGGGGCGTACGAACACCCGTAGCTGTCGCACGACTCGCCCCAGCCGACCGTGCCGTCGTCGCCGACGACCCGCACGAAGAGGAACGACATCGTGTAGCGGCCGGTTCCGTACGTGACCGCGTGGGTGTCGATCGTCTCGATCTTCACCGCGTCCCCCGGTCGGATACGTTGCCGCGATGGCTGCACCGGTGTCGACGCTGCTCACCCACATCGCCCTCCCGGTGCGCGATCTCGAAGCGACGCTCGGCTTCTACGACCGCTACACCGACCTCGTCGTGATCCACCGTCGGTACGACGACGAGACCGGGATGTCGACCGCATGGCTGGCCAACGAACGCGACCGCACCACCGACGAGGCGGCGCGGTTCGTGATCGTGCTGATCGAGGGGAAGCTGCCGACCCAGATCACCGGCGACATCGAGGAGGACTACGGGTTCCTCACCTCGATCAGCCATCTCGGCCTGTCGCTCGACTCGCGCGAGGAGGTCGATCGGATCGCCGACATGGCGCGCGACGAGGGGTGCCTGCTGCTCGGCCCGATGTACCGCAACGAGGTCGTCGGGTACATCTGCATCGTGACCGACCCCGACGGCAACAACCTCGAGTTCTCGGTCGAGCAGGTCCTCGGCTGAGCGGACTGCCGCGACGACGCTGGCGCTCACTTGAGCCCCCGGATGAAGGGTTGGGCCAAGCCGTTCGGCGGGCGAACTCGGGCGGCGAACACCGCCATCACCAGGATCGTCACGAGGAACGGCGCCGCCGCGAGCAGGTCGCCGTTGAGCTCGTAGCCGAGTCCGGGGAGTGACAGCCGGAACGACAGCACCAGTCCGAACAGGAGGCAGCCGGCGATGGTCCCGCGGAGCGTCCATCCGCCGAAGATGACGGCGGTCAGCGCGATGAACCCGCGACCGCCCACGATCGAGTCCTCGAACTGGCCGACCGCGGCGAGCACGAGGTAGGCCCCACCGACGCCCGAGGTGATCCCCACCACGTAGATGCCCTGGCGGCGGCGCTTGTTGACGTCGATCCCCGACACGTCGGCCGACTGGGGGTTCTCGCCCGACGCGCGGAGTTCGAGCCCCCAGCGCGTGCGGTACACGATCCACCAGCAGATCGGGACGACGGCGTAGATGAGGTAGAAGAGCCATGCTCGGTCGAACAGAGCGCTGCCGATCAGCGGGATGTCGGACAGCAGCGGGATGGCGATCGTGTCCGACTGGGTGGTCGTGAAGTCGAGTTCGGACGCGAGGAAGCTGGCGAGCCCGAGTACGAGGATGTTGAGGGTGAGGCCGACCACGAACTGGTTGGCTGCGAGGTTGTGGCTCATGTGCGCCTGGACGAGAGCGACCAGCAGGCTCGCACCGATCGCGAACAGCAGTGCGGTCACCTGACTTCCCGACCGGTCGAGACCGACTGCGGCGGCGAACGCGCCGGCGAGGAACATCGCCTCGATCGAGATGTTGAGCGTGCCCGACTTCTCGGCGACCCATTCGCCCGACGCACCGAAGGCGAGGAACACGGCGAACGTGAACGCGTTGATGTACGCCGACTCGGACGTGAGGATGTCGCCGATCGCCGCGAAGAAGTCACCGAACACCGTCGGCTCCGATCACGTTCGGTCTCCGGCAGCAGCGAGCTCTCGCCGTCGGGCACGCAGGAACAGCAACGCCGGCGGAATGAGGAGCGCCAGCACGAGGAGACCCTGGACGACGTCGGTGACCCGGCGTTCGACGCCGGTGGCCGCGAGGAAGCCCGAGCCCGTGCGCAGCGACGCGAACACGAGCGCCGCGATGACGGCGCCGGCGACCTGCTGGCGGGCGACGAGCGCGACGAGGAGGCCGGTCCAGCCGATGTTGGACGGGAACCCCGGCACGAGGGTGTAGTTGCCGAAGTCGCCGCCGGCGAGCATCGCCCCACCCGCGAGACCGGCGAAGCCTCCCGAGATCAGCATCGCCGCACCGCCGTAGCGAGAGGCGGCGACACCGGCGCGATGTGCGGTCTGCGGGTTCTGGCCGAGCATCCGCACGCGGAATCCCCACACCGTCGCGGCGAGGACGACGCCGACCAGGACCGTCATCGCCAGCGCGAAGAACGCCGACGTCGGGAACTCGTTGCCGAACCAGGTGATGCGCGGGATGCGGTCGTTGTCGGCGAGCTGCTCGCTGATCTGCTGTCGGTTGGCGCGCCCCTCGGCCGGCGCGAGGAGCAGCCACTGGTTCTTGAGGCCGTACCCGACGGCCTGCGCAGCGACGGTGACGAGGAGCAGCGTGGTGAGCACCTCGGGCACGTTGCGCCGGTACTTGAGGACCGAGGCGATCCCGGCCCAGATCGCCCCGCCGATGGCACCGGCGATCATGAGGCAGATGATGACGATCGGACCGGGCGCAGCGAGCTCGGTGCCCACGTACGTGGCGAACGCGGCGCCCATGAACAACTGACCCTCTTGGCCGATGTTCACGAGTCCCGCCCTCGTGGCGACGATCGTGCCGAGCGCGACGAGCAGCAGCGGCACGGCCACGCCGATGGTGACGCCGACGCGTCCCGGGCCGCGCACGCTGCCGTCGAGCAGCGCCGTGAAGACCGCACCCGAGTCGCCGCCCGTGGCCTCGACCAGGAGTGCCGAGAGGGCGAGCGCGACCACGACGCAGATGACGTAGAGGCCGATGGTCTCGCCGATCCCGACGAACCGGCTGTGGACCGGCGTGCCGTCGCTGCGCCGCTCGCCCGCGTGGAAGTCGGTGGGATCCTCGTGCTCGTGCGCGCCGGGCGTGAGCGAGATCGCCTCCACCTGGTCGCGGTCGAACCCGGTGCTCACGCGGCCTGACCGCCCATCAACATGCCGATCCGGTCGAGGTCGGCGTCGACGCGGCTCATCTCGCCGATGATCCGCCCGCTGGAGATGACCACGATCCGGTGGGCCAGATCGAGGATCTCCTCGAGCTCGCTGGAGATCAGCAGGATGCCGACGCCGTCCTCGGCGGCTCGGCGGAGGCGGTCGGTCATGTACTCGATGGCGCCGACGTCGAGGCCGCGGGTCGGTTGCGCAGCGACGAGAACGGCGGGCGACGCCGACAGTTCGCGGGCGAGCACGACGCGCTGCTGGTTCCCACCCGACAGCGATGACAGCGGTGCGTCGGGGCCGCTGCACGAGATGTCGAAGTCGTCGATGAGGTGCAGCGCCCGCTCGCGGAGGGCGCTCTTCTGCAGGAGTCCGCGTCGCTGGAACGCCGGCGCGTCGATCAGCGCCATGTTCTCGGCGACCGACATGTCGAGCACCACCCCGGAGTCGTGGCGGTCCTCGGGGATGACGCCGACGCCGGCCGCCGCCATCGCACCCGCCACGCCGGCGGTGACGGTCGCTCCGCGCACGCGGAGTTCGCCGTCGTCGAGAGGCGTGAGGCTGGAGAGCAGGTCGCCGAGCGGCCGCTGACCGTTGCCCTCGACACCTGCGACGCCGACGATCTCGCCGGCGCGCACCGTGAGGCTGAGGTCGTCGAGAAGCGTGCGGCCGTCACGTCCGCGGATCGTGACGCCGTCGAGTTCGAGCACGGTGGGCTCGTCCTCGGGGTGGGTGTCGGGGATCTCGGTGCCCTCGGCGGCGGTGTCGACGACACCGAGCGCCACGCGCTCTGACCGCAACGACACGTCGCGACCCACCATGGCCGCAGCGAGCGCTGACGCGGTGGTGTCGGCCGTGACGACCCGGTCGACGACCGTGCCCTGCCGCATGATCGTGACCTCGTCGGTGGCGTGCAGGATCTCGTCGAGCTTGTGGCTCACGAGGGCGACCGCACGGCCCTCCTCGTCGACCACCTGACGCAACGTCTCGAACAGCCCTTCGCTCTCGGCCGGCGTGAGGACCGACGTCGGCTCGTCGAAGATGAGGATCGTCGGGTCGCGGCGGAGACACTTGATGATCTCGACCCGCTGTCGCATGCCGACCGGCAGTTCACCGACCACGTCGTCGGGATCGACGTCGAGGCCGTATCGCTCGGAGATCTCGCCGACGCGGTTCCGGACATCGGCGGGACGGAGCTTCCCCGTCTCGCCGAGTGCGACGTTCTCCCACACCCGGAGCGGCTCGACGAGGCTGAAGTGCTGGTGGACCATGCCGATGCCGTAGCGGGCGGCGTCGGTGGGGTCCTCGAGGCGCACCCGATCTCCGTCGATCGTGATGACACCCTCCTCGGGCAGCACGAGCCCGATCATGATCTTCATCAGCGTGGACTTGCCCGCTCCGTTCTCGCCGAGCACGCCGTGGATGCGGCCCGGGACGAGTTCGAGGTCGACGCGATCGCACGCGGTGACGGCGCCGTACGTCTTCGTGACGCCGTCGAGTCGAATGGCCGCTCGGGGACGAGCGGCGCGCTGCGGCGCAGCGGCCGGATCAGACGACCCGGCCACTGCGCCGTGAGTGCCAGACGAGTGATCGTCAGCCACCACCGAAGGCCTCGCCGGCGATGCGGCCGAACTCGCCATCGAGTTCACCGCTCGCCACCAGGTCGTATGCGGCCTGGAGCTCGGCGTCCTGCTCGGGGGTGCCGTTGCAGAGGCGGGCACCCGCCACGTCGGGCTCCTCGCCCGGCGAGTACGTGATGATGTCGCCTTCGCCGGCCGTGCCCTCGAGGATCTGCGGGAAGATCTCGCGGACGTAGTCGCCTCCGTCGAAGCGCACCGCGATGTCCCACGCCAGTTCGCTCTCGCGGGTGCACACGTCGGACGCTCCGGCGCTCATCACGATGAGGCCCGCGTCGTTGGCGAGCTGGACGACCGGCTCGTGTGCTCCACCGAGGTAGGGATACACGGCGCTGGCGCCCTCGGCCGCAGCGTTCTCGAAAGCCGCCGAGGCGTTCTGGATGTTGTCGAAGTCGAACGGGAAGTCACCGGTCGGCACGTAGGTGAACTCGAGCGACTCGTCGACCGCCTGTAGACCGAGCTCGTAGGCCAGGTAGTGCTGGATCTCGAAGCCGAGGTCGCAGCAGCCGAGGAACGACACCGAGGTCCCGCCGCTGTCACGCAGCAGGATGCCGGTGGCCACACCCGCCGTGTAGGCGATACCGGCACCGTTGTCCTGGCTCTGGAGGTAGAACTCGCTCTCGGGGAACCCGGCGCCGCAGTTGCAGTACCAGAAGAGATCGGAGAACTCCTCGGCGAGGTCGGGCATCGGCTCGGCGATCTCGCTCGCGCCGACGATCACGATGTCGACGGGCTGCTGGGCGAGGTTCGAGAGTTCGGTCGCCGCGTCGGCGGCCTGGATGTTGTCGACGATGATCACCTCGCCGAAGCCGTTGGCGGCCGAGAACTCCTCGGCTGCGTCGACCACGGCCTGGTAGTAGGCGCCGTCGTCACGGGGCCCGGCGGCCGCGATGCCGATCCGCACCTCTCCGTCGCCGTTGGCGTCGAAGCCGTCGCCACCGCCGGCGTCGGCGTCGGCGTCATCCTCCATCGCCTCGGTCTCGTCCTCGTCCATCGCCTCGGTCTCCGGCGGAGCCTCGGTCTCGGCGGGCTCGTCGGCCT
>JBCDAK010000175.1:0-10112 GCA_039185545.1 Actinomycetota bacterium | reverse complement strand
GTCCCTGTCACGTTCTGGGTCTGACCCCAGGCGTGATGTCAGGTCGCGACGACGGCGGCGATCTGATCGAGGTGGTCGAGGTCGGCGAGGTCGAGCACCTGGAGGTGCATCCGGTCGATGCCGAGGGCGAGCCAGCGATCGAGCGTCGCCCGTGCCTCGTCCGCCGTCCCGCAGATCCCGTTCTCGCGGAGCTCGTCGGGTTCGCGACCGATCGCTGCCGCGCGGCGCTCGAACTCGGCGTCGTCGGCACCGACGCACGCCACCAGCGCCGCCGATGAGCGGAGCTCGTCGGGGTCGCGGTCGATGGCCTCACACGCGGACCGGACCCGATCCAACGCCGGAGTGACCTCGTCGACCGGTGGGAACGGCAGGTTGAACTCGCTCGCGTACCGCGCGGCGAGGCGGGGCGTGCGGTTCGGCCCGCGGCCGCCCACGATGAGGGGAACGCCGCCCGACCTCGGGTCCCGCTGTGTCGGCTTCGGGAGCGCCGGCGAGTCGCGGATCGGGTAGTGCGGACCGGGGTGCTCGAACGTCTCGCCGACCGGCGACGACCAGAGGCCGGTCACCACGGCGTACTGCTCCTCGAGCCGGTCGAAGCGTTGACCGAGGTCGCGGAAGTCGATGCCGTACGCCTGGTGCTCGGCCTCGAACCAGCCGGCACCGAGCCCGAGCTCGACGCGACCGCCCGACATCTCGTCGACCTGCGCGACCGAGATGGCGAGCACGCCGGGCCAGCGGAACGTCATCGAGGTGACGAGCGTGCCGAGCCGGATCGTGGTCGTGTCGCGTGCCAGGCCGGCGAGGGTGATCCACGCGTCGGTCGGCCCGGGGAGGCCGTCGACGTCACCCATCTTCACGTAGTGATCCGAGCGGACGAACGCCCCGAAGCCGAGGTCCTCGGCGCGTCGGGCCACAGCGAGGAGGTCGCCGTAGGTGGCGCCCTGCTGGGGTTCGGTGAAGATCGAGCAGTCGGTGAGGGTGAGTTCGGCAGGGGGGTCGGCGGTGTGGTCCGGCACGGCGGCGCACCCTACGCGTACCGGGACGGTGCCGGCTGACCCCATCTCCTAGGGTCGGCGCGGTGAGCGCCATCGTCATGGACGGAAACGCACTGCGCGACGAGGTCATCGCCGATCTCGCCGACACCATCGGGGCCGCCGGTTCGCCCGAGATCTGTCTGGCGACGGTGCTCGTCGGCGACGACGGCCCGAGCAAGAGGTACGTGGCGTCGAAGAACAAGAAGGCGGTCGAGGCGGGCATGTCGTCACGTCACCACGACGTGCCGGGAGACGCGTCGCAGGCAGACGTCGAGGGGATCGTGACCGAGCTGGCGGGCGACCCGAGCGTGCACGGGATCCTCGTGCAGCTCCCGTTGCCCGGCGATCTCGACGCCGAGCCGGTGCTCGATCTCATCCCGGCCGAGAAGGACGTCGACGGTCTCACCGAGCGGTCGATGGGGCGTCTCGTCCGCAATCGGCCCGGGCTGGTGAGCTGCACGCCGAGTGGCGTGATGCGGCTGCTCGAGAAGTACGACGTGCCGACGTCGGGGAAGCGGGCGATCGTGATCGGCCGATCGACGCTGGTCGGTCTCCCACTGTCGCTGCTCCTCAACCGCAAGGGTGTCGACGCCACGGTCACCATGGCGCACTCACGCACCGCCGACATGGCCGCTGCGGTGCGCGAGGCCGACATCGTCGTCGCCGCCGCCGGTCAGGCGCGCATGATCACCGCCGACATGGTGAAGCCGGGCGCCGCCGTGATCGACGTCGGTATCTCGCGCACCGAGGAGGGCATGGTCGGCGATGTCGACTTCGACTCGGTGAAGGACGTCGCCGGCTGGATCACGCCGATGCCCGGCGGCACCGGACCGATGACCATTGCGTCACTCATGGAGAACACGCTGAAGGCCGCTCGTCTCCAGGGCGTCGTCGTGTGAGTGTCGCGTGACGTGCCTGGCACGTCATGCGGATCAGCCCACCGGGAGGCCGCGGGCGCGGGCCGCGGCGAGCATCGCTCCCGGCCGGCTCGGCGCCACGAGGAATGCCGTCATGTGGATCGCACGTCCCCCCGGCTGTGAGGGCGTGGGTGCGAACACGGTCTTCGCCGATTCGCTCGTGGTGACCTCGACGGCGTGACCGCTCGCGGGTCCGGTGAGGTCGGCGGCCTCGGTGTCGGCGCGGGCGAGAGTGATGCCGCGCACCTGCCCGGTGGGCACCATCACCGTGTCGGCGAGTACGAGCGGGTCGTGGACCACCACGCCGGCGGGAACCAGCACGAACCAACGTCGTGACATCCGGTTCCAACGGGGCAGGAGGAGGACGGAGGCGGCGAGCGCGACGACGGCGAGCGGGATGCCGATGGCGAGCGTGCCCGACGCGGTCAGGAGAACGGCGGCGATGACGAGCGCCGCCCACAGCACCCAGGAGACGACCGCTGCGATGCCCGGTGCCGCGGGTGCACGCAGCGGGAAGCGCTGTTCGTCTCCGTACGCCGAGCCCTGCACCATGAACCGGCCGAACTCGGGGCTGAAGATGCCCGCGTTGGCGACGAGTGCCGGCAGGCCCAGAAGCGCCACGTCGACTGCCTCGGCGCCGAAGACCGCGGCCAGGGGCGTCGCGACGAGGGCGAGTGGTCCGAGAACCCGGGCGATGGTGAGCGACCACACCGATGGCACCAGCAGGGCGACGAGGACGACTCCGAACACGCCCCATCCGGCGATGGCGACCGTCCAGGCGACACCGTCGGTCCGGTCGTCGGCCGCGTCGCCGATGGCGCCGGCTCCCAGCGGGAGTACGATCCACCCCGCTCTGGCGAGCCACGGCAGGATCGCGGCCAGTCGACCGGCGACACCGGACACATCGGACACGGTCACGGTCTATCGTCTCGTCGGCCGACCCGGCATACGGTGGGCTCGATGACTGTCGACGAGGCGGCCCAGCGGCTGGGTGAGTTGCGCGGGCAGATCGCGTACCACGACGAGCGCTACCACACGCTCGACGATCCCGAGATCTCCGACGCCGACTACGACGCGCTGGTCCGCGAGCTCCGAGCGATCGAGGCCGAGCATCCCGATCTGGTCACCGCCGACTCGCCGACGCAGCGGGTCGGAGGCGCAACGGTCACGACCTTCGGCGCCGTCGAGCACGACGTCCCGATGATGAGTCTCGACAACGCCATGGACCCCGACGAGTTGCGTGCGTGGGCCGATCGAGTCGTCAAGGGTCTCGACGGCGAGGTGCCCACGTTCGTGTGCGAGCTGAAGTTCGACGGACTCGCCATGAGTTTGCGCTACGAGGGCGGTCGGTACGTGCGTGCCGCCACACGCGGCGATGGCAGGACCGGCGAGGACGTCACGGCCAACGTCGCCACGATCGCCGACGTGCCCGACGTGATCGGTGGGACGGGAGCGGGTGACGTCCCGGCTCCCGCGCTGATCGAGGTGCGCGGCGAGGTGTACATGGCCGAGAGCGCGTTCGAGCGGTTGAACGAGCGCGCCGAGGCGGCGGGCGACAAGCCGTTCGTGAACCCGCGCAACTCGGCGGCGGGTTCGCTGCGCCAGAAGGATCCCGCGGTCACCGCCAGCCGGGAGTTGTCGTTCTGGTCGTACCAGCTCGGCCAGGTGAGTGATGACGGCCCCGAGCGTTCGGGCCATCTCGACGATCTCGAACTCCTGCGGTCACTGGGCTTCCCGGTCAACGAGCACGTGGCATCGTTTCCGTCGATCGACGAGGTCGCCGCCCACTGCCTCGACTGGCAGGAGCATCGCCACGACCTCGACTACGAGATCGACGGCGTCGTCGTGAAGGTCGACGATCAGGCTCAGCGAGATCGCCTCGGCTTCACGTCGCGTGCGCCCCGCTGGGCGATCGCCTACAAGTTCCCGCCCGAGGAGCGGACCACGACGCTCCTCGACATCCAGGTGTCGGTCGGCCGGACGGGCCGCGCCACGCCGTTCGCCGTGCTCGACCCGGTCTTCGTCGGCGGGTCGACGGTCGGCATGGCCACACTCCACAACCAGGATCAGGTGGCGGCGAAGGACGTCCGGCCGGGCGACACCGTCATCGTGCGAAAAGCGGGCGACGTGATCCCCGAGGTCGTCGGCCCGCTGCTCGTCGACGGGGCCACCCGAGCCGAACCGTGGGCGTTCCCGACGACCTGTCCGGTGTGCCCGCATCCGCTCGTGCGGCCCGAGGGCGAGGCCGACACTCGGTGTGTCGCTCCCGACTGTCCGGCCCAGCGCGACCAGAAGATCTCGTACTGGGCGTCCCGTGGTGCGATGGACATCGAGGGACTCGGTGAGCAGATGGTCGAGAAGCTCACGGCGAACGATCTCGTCGCCGACTCCGCCGATCTGTACGGGCTGACCGTCGAGCGGCTCGTCGAGCTCGATCGGGTGGGGGAGAAGAGTGCGCAGAACCTGGTCGACGAGATCACGGCGTCGAAGGAGCGGCCGTTGCCGCGCCTGCTCACGGCGCTCGGGATCCGGCACCTGGGACCGGCTGCGTCAGCGGCGCTCACCGCCGAGTTCCACACGCTCGACGCGATCCTCGAGGCGACCCCCGAGGAACTCGCCGCGGTCGACGGCGTGGGCGGCGTGATCGCGACGACGCTGCGTTCGTGGCTCGACCTCGACGCGAACCGGGCGTTCGTCGAGAAGCTCCGCGACGCCGGGGTGAGCTTCGGTGATCCGGAGGCGGCGGCTCGAGCGGCCGAGGCGAGGGCGTCGATCCCGCAGACGCTCGAGGGCAAGGCGGTCGTCGTGTCCGGAACGCTCGAGGGCTACTCGCGCGACGAGGCAGCCGAGGCGATCACGTCCCGGGGTGGGAAGAGCCCGGGCAGCGTCAGCGGCAAGACGTTCGCGCTCGTCGTCGGCGAGTCGGCCGGCGCCAGCAAGGTCACGAAGGCCGAGTCGGCCGGTGTGCCGATCGTCGACGGTGCCGACTTCGGACGGTTGCTCGAGACCGGCGAGATCCCGGGGTGATCGATCGTCGGGCGACTCAGACCACGTCGAACGACCAGCGGTAGCGCTGATCGTCGACACCGCGACCGTCCTCGATCAGCCAGTACACGACCACCACGTCGTGGCGTCCGACGGTCCAGGACTCGATCGGCGCGCCCTCGGCCGGCCGGAAGGTGAGGGTGTTGCTGCCCGGGTCGTACCGGGTGCTCGTCGGGTCGGTGAGCTGCTGTTCGCCCGGCTCGAGGTCGTCGTCGACCTGGTCGGGTCGGTCGATCGCGATCTCGATCCCGTCGACGACGAGCACGCCCTCGTAGCCAGCGGCGAGGTCGACGAACACCGACTCCTGCTGCAGGACCTGGACGGCGTTCTCGACCGGTGACAGGTTCTCGATCTCGGCGGGCCGGTCGACGCCCTCGGTGCCGGTCAGGGCGCTCGAGACACCCCAGACGATGAGCACCAGACCGGCGGCGATGACGAAGCATGCGGCGAGCAGGCCCTTGTCGATGTTGCGGAATCGGCCGCCGGGCGCCGGCTCGGACAGGGTCTCCTCCGCCACGTCGAGGTCGGTCGAGCTGTCGGTCACCGGCACAGTGTGCCCGGCGTCCACGGCGATCGGGCAGGCGGTAGCGTCACGCGTCGGTGACCCAGATGAGCAGCTCGGAATCAGAGCGACGGACGGCGGACCGGCTCGGCGGCGAACCCGACTCCTCGGAGCGGACGAACCCGCTGGTCGGTACCACTGTGGCCGATCGGTACCGCGTCGCGTCCGTGGTGTCGGTGGGTGCCAACACCGTGATCTGCGACGCGATCGACCTCACGGCCGACCGGCCGATCACGCTGAAGCTGGTCCGCCCCGAGCATGCGGCCACCGAGGACTTCCGCTTCAAGTTCGAGAAGCTCGCCGAGCTGACGCATGGGTTGACGCACCCCAACATCGCCTCGGTCCTCGACTGGGGTGAGGTCACGGTGGGCGGCGAGGACACCGTCTACTGGACCGTCGACGCCCTCGGCGGCGGCAGCCTGCGCGATCTCCTCGATCGTGGCCGTCTGCTCGAGCCGAGCCAGGCATTGGTCCTCGGCCTCGAGGCGTGTCGGGCGCTCGACGCGGCCCACCAGAAGGGGCTCTTCCACACCGAGCTGACGCCGGCGAAGATGGTGTTCGGCGCCGACCGACGACTGCGCGTGGTCGATTTCGGCATGGCCCGCCTGCTCGCCGAGCCGTCGTGGCAGGAGCGGTCGTCGGTGCCCACGCACGTCGCGCGGTATGCCTCCCCCGAACAGGCGCAGGGCCTGCCGATCGACGCGCACACCGACGTGTACGCGCTGTCGCTCGTCATGATCGAGGCGGTCACGGGCGAGGTGCCGTTCGCCGGCGAGTCGACGGTGGCGACCCTCGGCAACCGTGTCGACCGGCTGATGCCGGTGTCGGCCGACCTGGGGTCGCTCGCCTCGATCCTCGAGCGCGCCGGACGCCCCGAGGCCGACGATCGGTTCAGCGCTGCCGAATTCGGCCGAGCGCTCGTCGATGCGGCCCAGACCCTCCCGAAGCCCGATCCGATCCCGATCCTCGCCACGTCGATGTTCGACACCACCGACACCGCCGAGATGCGTCGACCGAGCGATCCGACCGGGGGCGTCGCCCGTCCCGACGACGGTGCCGACGAGTCGGTCGCCCCCGACCTCGATCAGGACGTCGACGACGAGCTCGGTGATGACGGACTGCCCGCCACCGAGGCGATCGGTGCAGTCGGCGTGGCCGGTGCGGCTGCGATCGCCGCCGAGCTCGATGACGACGAGCTGCCGCCCACGGAGGCGATCGAAGCTGTCGAGACCGACGAGTCCGGCACCTCCCCGGCCGCCGCTGAGCCGACCGACGCCGAGTCGACGGACACCGCGTCGGCCGACATCGACCCGGGCGACGCGGAGTCGACCGACGCGGAGTCGACCGAGGTGCCGCCATGGATGGTCGACGACCGCGACCCCGACGACGATCTCCGCCTGCTCGTCGACGACGAGGCCGCCGCCCCAGTGGAGTCGACCGGCGTCGGGCCCACCGGCACGGCGGAGATGCCGGCCACCGCGGTCGCAGCCGCTGCGGCTCCCGCGGGGGTGGCCGACGAACTCGCCGACGGGATGGCCGATCGCCGGCCCGCGCTGTTCGACGACGACCTCGGCGGTGATCACACGGGAGAGGTGTTCGACGGCGATCCCGAACGGAAGCGCCGGATCGGGCCGATCATCCTCCTGTCGATCGTGTTCCTGGCCGGACTCGGTGCACTCGCCTACGCCGGATCGCTGCTGCTGGCCACCAAGTCGTTCGAGGTGCCGGTGCTGGCCGGGACCAACGTCGACGAGGCGCGGAACCTGATCGCCGGAAACGACTGGAACCTCACCGAGCAGCGCGAACGTTCCGACGACTTCCCCGAGCCCGACACGGTCATCCGGACCGAACCCGGTCCCGGCGTCGAGATCGACGAGGGCGGCGACCTCACGATCGTGGTCTCCGACGGGTTCGAGTTCCGGGAGCTGCCCGACTCCACCGGCCTGCCGGTTGCCGACGCCATCGCCCAACTCGACGCGTTGCGGATCGGCGCCCAAGAGGCGCCCGAGCGCCTGTTCTCCGAGACGGTCGAACCCGGCGTGGTGATCTCGTGGCAGGTCGCCGGCGACGCATCGCTCACGGCGGGCGCCCAGGTCCTCCCCGGCGAGACGGTCGTGCTCACGGTGTCGATGGGTCCCGAGCCGCGCACGGTCCCCGATCTCGCCGGACGAACCGCCGACGAGGCCCTCGCCGCGCTGAACGAACTGCAACTCTCGCCGCAACGACTCGACGATGTGTTCAGCGACGACGTCGAGGCGGGGCGCGTCGTGTCGCAAGAGCCGGCAGCCGGTGGAGAACTCGCCCGAGGTGGCACGGTGAGCTTCGCCGTGTCGATGGGCCCCGACATCATCGTCTTCCCCGACGTCGTCGGCCTCACCTACGACGAGGCCGTCGCCCGACTGACCGACGCCGGATTCGTGCTCGGCGACGTTCTCGGATCCACCGAGGGGACCGTGCAGCAGGTCACGATCGCGGACGAGCCGGTCGAACCCGGCACCGAGTTCCGCCGCGGTCAGCCGGTCGACCTCGTCGCGCTCTGACGGAAATCGTGACGTCGAACTCCGACGTCGCAGCGCCGACGAGATTCACGGAAGATCGCTTCGGGTCACTACCGTGCGGCCATGACATCTCTCGACGGTCGCGTGGCCATCATCACCGGTGCCGGACGCGGCATCGGCCGTGAACACGCGCTCTACTTCGCGAGCGAGGGGGCTCGCGTGGTCGTGAACGATCGGGGAGGCGCTCACGACGGATCGGGTGTCGACGAGTCGCCGGCCGAGGAGGTCGCCGCCGAGATCCGTGCGGCGGGAGGCGAGGCGATCGCGAACCACGACGACGTCGCCGAGTGGTCGGGCGCCGGGCAGCTCGTACAAACCGCGATCGACGCATACGGAGACCTCGACGCGGTGGTCAACAACGCCGGGATCCTGCGCGATCGGACGATCGTCAACATGTCCGAGGAGGAGTGGGACGATGTCGTCCGCGTCCACCTCAAGGGTCACTTCGCCCCGACGCGACACGCCGCCGAGTACTGGCGGGGTGAGCACAAACGTGGCGTCGCCCGGCGCCGCAACCTGGTGCACACGTCGAGCACCTCGGGACTGTTCTCGAACCCGGGACAGGCCAACTACGGGGCAGCCAAGTCGGGCATCGCCACCTTCAGCGAGATCGCGGCGAAGGAACTCGACCGCTACGGCATCGTCAGCAACTGCATCGCGCCCGGTGCGCGCACACGTCTGACCCTCGCCACGCCAGGACTCGACCAGATCGTGTCGGCACCCGACGTCGGCTTCGACGAATGGGATCCCGCCAACATCTCCCCGCTGGTGGCCTACCTGTCGAGCGAGGGGTGCGCGGTCACCGGCGAGACGTTCTTCGTGCAGGGCGGCGTCGTGAAGCGGGTGGCCAGCTGGGCCATGGCCGAGACCTACGAGCAGCCCGAGCGGTGGACCGTCGAGTCGCTCGGCGCTGTGCTCAGCGAGTTGGCCGAGGCCGAGCCGGCGAAAGCCGCACCCACCGCCGGCTGACTCAGCCCCGGCAGATCACTCCTCGGTGATCTGCTTGATCTCGTCGGCGACCTGTTCGGCCGTCTCGTCGGCGCCCTGGATCGCGGGCTGCATCGCCATGAGCTTCATCATGTCGCCGACCACCTTGACCTTGCCGTTCATGAACGCCTGCATGGCGATGGCCGGGTCCTGGAAGACGAAGAGTGCCTTGGCGGTCTCGTAGTCGGTCGTGACGGTGACGTCGGGGTCGTCGAGGTGGCCGAGTTCCATCTCGACACGACCGGACGACGTATCGAGGTGCGCCTCGACCTCACCGTCGCGGAACGGCACGTCGAACACACCGATGTTGATCCGCAGCTCGACCTCGATGTCGGGAGCGTCGTCGGCGTACTTCGCCCGAATCTCCCGTGCGGCCGTCATCCACTCGTCGGACAGGAAGGGGTGTGCCATCGGCGGCGACGTTATCCGTCGGTGGACGCGTTGTCGGTCAGAGCGGAAGCGGGCGGTGGTGGCTCCAGAGCACGTCGCCGGTCTCTCGATCTGGCGCCGCGCCGGCTCGATGTCCCGTCGAGTTGGAAGGCGTACATCCGTTCGATATCATGACGACATGTTCACGAAAGTCCTCGAGGAAGCAGTCGGGTTGTCCGACGATGCTCTCGATGCGCGCATCCGTGAGCTCGAACTCGAGCGCCGCCGCGTCGAGGCGGAGCTTGCGGCGTCGGTCGCAGTCGCCGATCAGCGACGGCTGTACGGGCGAGACGGGCACCGCTCGGTCAGCGGGTATCTCCGCGCGACCATCAATCGCTCCCGGGTCGACATCGCTCGGCTGCGCAGTGCAGCGGAGCTCGTCGCCGACCATCCGGCTCTCGGCGACGCCTGGCTCCACGGTGACGTGTCGCTCCCGCAGGTCTCCGAGATCGCTCGAGGTCGTCGGCGCCCCGGCGTCCACGACCGGTTCGACGAGTTCGTGCCCCTGCTCACCGACCACGCACGTGAGCTCCCGTTCGCCGATCTCCAGCTCTGCGTCGAGCGTGTGGTCAGCCGACTC
>JBCDAK010000174.1:0-10122 GCA_039185545.1 Actinomycetota bacterium | reverse complement strand
CTTCGCGCTCTGGCTGGAGGTGCGCGTGATCGATGGCACACGACAAGTCTAGGTCATTGACCTATCTAGGTCGGTGACCTAGGCTCGGCGAGCCAACGCGAGGAAGGCGAGGCATGGACATCATCCGATCGACCGAGGCCGACGCCCGGACCCACATCGACCAGATCCCCGACCTGATCTACGCGACCGGTCCGGCCAGCTACGGCTACCAGTTCGGGAGCCGGACCGTCTTCGATCCGCTCGTTCGTGCGTCGTGGATGGTTCCGCACACCCTGTTCGGTCATGACGCTGCTGCGCTCGCGCTCGACGGCGGCGAGCTGCTCGGCGTCGAACTCGGATTCATCAGCCCCGGGTTCCGCGAACGTGCCGACGCACTGGCGCAGGTCTGGCCCACGATCGGCGAGTACGCCGAACTCGACGCACGTGACCAGGCGCTGCTCACCGGTCTCGGCACACGGGTGCACGAGTGCAGTTGGCTCAACCCGACCATCCCCTCTGACACCTACTACGTGTTCGCGCTGTCGGTCGTCGACGAGCATCGCGGTGAGGGAGTGGGCGCCGCCCTCCTTCGTCACGCCCTCGACCAGGCCCGTTCGAACGGTGCGAGCGGCCTTCAGCTCGACGTTCTGTCCGACAATCCCGCTGTCGACTTCTACCGCGCCCACGGACTCGAGGTGCTCGTCGAGTCGAAGGCGCCGATCCCGTTCTCGAACGGAGTCCCGATCGAACTGCGGATGGGAGTCCGCTTCGAGTCGTCCAGCGACGAGAACCAGGAGGAACGATGACCACGACCAACCCGTTGCGCTCGCTCCCGTTCCGAGGGCTCGGAGGGCAACCTCCGTTCGAGACCGATGATCTCGAACACTTCGTCGCACAACGACGGATCGCCACGCTGGCCTACGTCCGACGCGACGGGCGACCGAACCAGGCGCCGATCTGGTACACGGTCGACAACGGTGTGTTCTTCATGTCGACGGTGACCGGTGGCGCCAAGCACCGCGCGCTCGAGCGTAGCCCGCAGGTCTCGCTCAGCATCCAGGACGAGCGACCGCCGTATCGAGCGGTCATCATCGATGGCACCGCCGAACTCGCGTCGCTCGACCCCGACGACGACCCCACAGCGGGCATGGCGGTGCGCTACTTCGGCAAGGTGGCCGCCGCGACCTACGACCGCATGACGAAAGAGGTCTACGAGAAGTCGGGCTTGACGATCATCACGGTGGTGCCGACCGACATCAAGGGCTTCGACAACACGCATGCGCTGAACACGGGGGAGCGGGCGTTCACGAGGGTGCGGGAGCTGCTCCCCATCCCTCGTCGGTGGCTCTGACGACGCAGTCGACCTGTCATGGCGACCACGACATCGTCGGGTCGTGGGGCCAGTGCGGCCCGGGCGCACGTTCGTGCTCGAAGACCGTGACGTCGAGCGTCGTGAGCCCGGGACCGTCGGCGGTCACGATCTCAGCGGCGATGTCGCGGAATCCGGCGCGGAAGTGCTGGCTGCTCTTGAGAGCGACGATCGAGCGCGTCGTCACGTCGATGCCGTGCAGCGTGAAGACCTCCGCATCGATCGTCTGCTGTCGCCGCGACGTGACGATCACGTCGAGACCACCACGTCCGCCGATCTGCAGCCGCGCCGACGGTCCGAGGTTGTCCTGGATGCCGGCCGCCATCGGCGTGCTGTACACCAGCCGTCCGTCGGTGAGTGCCTTCACGTAGGCGGTCGCCTCGATCGACTCGCCGTGCAGGTCGTCGTGATGGCCGCCGAGATGGACATCGATCGTGGCGCCGACGCCAGCCGCGTGGGCGGCGGCCGCCGCCCGCGGATCGACGACGAACCCGAAGCAGGCCTCCTCATCGAGTCCGGCGTCGATCATGGCTCGCAGGAGGTGGGTGCCGTCGCCGGGCGTACCGCCACCCGGGTTGTCGGACGTCTCGTTGATCACGACCGGGCCGCCGCCCTCGGCAGCCGCGCGAACCGCCCGGGTGACAGCGACCGGCGACGGCGTCGACTCGATGAGAAAGTCGGAGCGTCGATCCCACAGCTCGGCGGCGAGCTCCTTCGCCGTCCGCTCGGCCAGTTCGGCATCGGCGTCGGTCGTGACGACGAAGGAACACCCCGACGCCGGCACATCGGTGTACGGGAAGCCGTGGAAGAACGTCGCGTCGATCACGCCGTCGGTCTTCTCGGCGGCGAGGCAGCGATCGCGCATCTCGGCAGCCGGGAAGCCAGCGTCGGTCGTGGACGTCGTGAGCATGATCGGGACCGGTTGGACGAAGCTCGTCGCCCGCATCGAGCCCTCGACGAGCCCAGGGAGGAGTTCGATCGCCTCGACGCCTCGCTCGTAGAAGTCGGTGTGGGGGTACTCGTGGACGCCGAGCATCACGTCGATCACCTCCGCCATCTCGGCGGTGACATTGCCGTGGAGGTCGAGCGTGGCGACGATCGGCACGTCGCCCACCACGGCGCGCACCTCCTGGACGAGGTCGCTCTCGAGATCGTCCACGCCGTCGGCGACTCCGGCGCCGTGCAGGGACAACGCCACGGCGTCGACGGGAGCGACCGCTCGGAGTCGGTCGATCAGCTCGTCGCGCAGTGTCTCGTACGCCGCTCGGTCGATGGTGCCCGACGGTCCGGCCCAGGCCCACAGCGTCGGGACGAGCCGGCAACCGATGCGGTCGGCCGCCTCGGCGAAGCCGCCGAGCGTGGTGCGTGTGCCGACGCGACTGCCGAACTCGTCGCCCCGGAGTGTGGCGAAGTCCCCGACCGTCGTCGGGCCCATGGACGGTGTGGCGTAGGTGTTCGTCTCATGTTCGATCCCCCCGATGGCCACTCGCACGATGGCACCGTACGGCGTCGATGGTGCAGCCGATGACACCGCGCCCCGGTCGCCGGGACGATGGTCGTCACGACGCGACGCCGTCAGCGCGCCATGCGCTTGATCACGAACTCGTAGGCGCCGTCGCCGAACCACTTACGGATGAAGAGCGCGGGTCGGGCCCCGAAGCCCTTCACGTAGCGGCGCTTCGGTGTGTCCGTGGTGGCCGCCGTCACGAACACCTCGGCCAGCACCTCGGGTTCGGTCATTCGGTCCATCATCGAGTTGTCGTCGCCCATCATGTCGATGTACGGCTTCATCTGGTCGTCGTAGGCGCTCGAGCCGTAGTACTTCTGCAGCTGCTCGCCGAGCACGTCGCCGAACTCGGTCTTCACACCCCCCGGCTCGATCACGACGACCTGGATCCCGAACGGCGCCGTCTCGAGCCGGAGGCAGTCGGACCAGCCCTCGAGAGCGTGTTTCGTGGCGTGGTACCACGCTCCGAGCGGCGTGTAGATCTTGCCTCCCATCGACGAGGTGTTGATGATCCGTCCCGACGTCTGCGCGCGCATGTGCGGGAGCACACGCTGCGTGAGATCGGCGAGGCCGAACAGGTTGACCTCGAACTGGTACCGCGCATCGTCGACCGGCACGTCTTCGACCGGACCATAGAGACCGAAGCCGGCATTGTTGATGAGGACGTCGAGCCGGCCCTCGGCATCGATGATCTGTGCGACGACCCGCGCGTTGTCGTCGGGCTTGGTGACGTCGAGCGCGACCGGATGGATGCCGTGCGGTGCGAGCTCGTCCTGCATCCGCTCCACCCGTCGGGCAGCGGCGTACACCGTGTGGCCGCCTGCGGCCAGCTGGATTGCGGTGATCTTCCCCATTCCGGAGGAGGCGCCGGTGATGAGGACGACCTTCTTCTTCGTCGTGTTCGTGCTCATGAGTCTTCCGTTCTGGTCGAGAGTCGGGGAACGGATGCGACGCTACGGCTGCGGCCCGGTCACCCGTTGCCCGATCCGGACACTCGAGTCGCGAGATCCGCCAGAGTTGGCGACGGTGGTGGCGGCGAGCTCGCACGGGATGGCGGGTTCCGCGAGTGATCTGGCGAGATCCGCGACGCCGTGCCCGCCGAGGGGTCACTACGGTGACGGTCGTTCGACCGGTGAGTGCCGGTCGCTCGTACCTGGAGGCACGATGAGCGGAAAGTACGCGCTCGACCCGGCGACCAGAGTCCTCTTCGCCGACATGGGTCTGAGCACGGCCGACGTCCTCCGACGCGCAGGCCTTCCCGCCGACCTGTTCCAACGAGGTCAGGTGTGGCTCGACGAGGATCAGTTCTTCAGTTTCTGGCGAGCGATCGAGGACGAGTCGGGTGATCCCGACCTTCCGCTCCGGCTCGCCGAGTGCTTCACCGCCGACGCGTTCGCTCCGCCGATCTTCGCCGCTCTCGTGAGCCCCGACCTCGACACCGCAGCTCGGCGTCTCCAGCAGTACAAGCCCCTCGTCGGTCCCATGCGGCTCGACGTCGAGTCCGACGGTGTCACCACCATGATCAGTTTCAGGTGGCCCTCGGCGACGACTCCACCCCCGATGCTCGTGGCGTCGGAGCTGTTGTTCTGGGTCGCACTCGTGCGAGCCGGCACGCGGCACCACGTGCGAGCGACGTGCATGACCATGCCGGATCCGCCGGCCAACCTCGAGGCGTATCGGGAGTACGTCGGCACGACGATTCGACGGTCGCCGTCCACATCGGTGAACTTCTCGGCGATGGACGCCCGGCGGCCGTTCCTCACCGCGAACGACGGATTGTGGCGAGCGTTCGAGCCCGACCTCCAGCGTCGTCTCGGCGAACTCGAACGAGACGCGGTCACCGCCGATCGTGTCCGAGCTGTGCTGCTCGAATCGCTCCCGGCGGGTGACGGCACGATGGGAGCGGTCGCCCGCCAACTCGCCATGAGCACGCGCACGTTGCACCGTCGGTTGCAGAGTGAGGGCACCACGTTCCAACGAGTCCTCGACGCGACCCGCGAGGCCCTCGCCCGGCACTACCTGGCCACCCCGGACCTGTCGGCCGGCGAGATCTCGTTTCTCCTCGGCTTCGCCGAGACGAGTTCGTTCTACCGGGCGTTCCACGACTGGACCGGCTCGACGCCCGAGCAGGTGCGGACCGGCGTGGCGTGATCTCATCCGGCCCGGGCCTCGCTCGGAGTCCGACGGCGCTGTCCGCTCCGGTCGTCCTGGTAGACCGTCGCCGTGCCGACGTTCGAAGGTTCCAACGGGTCGATCCACTACGAGCGCTGGGCTCCCGACGGAACGCCACGGGCCATCGCGATCATCGTTCACGGGTACGCCGAGTATGCGGCTCGATACGCCCACGTCGCTGAGCGACTCAACGACCAGGGCGTCGCGGTCTACGCCGAGGATCACGTCGGCCACGGGCACAGCGACGGTGAGAGGGCGCTCGTCACCGACTTCGGCGATGTCGTTGCGGACCTCCGCTCGCTCGTCGGCATCGCCGTCGCGGATCACGGCGATCTGCCGATCGTCGTGATCGGCCACTCGATGGGCGGGCTGCTGTCATCGCGACTCGCCCAGGAGCATCCCGGCTATGTCGCTGGACTCGTGCTGCTCGGCGCGGTCGTCGGCGACTGGACCTGGGCTCGCGAAGCGTTGGCCCAGCCCGAGCTCCCGCCCGCCACCACCGACTTCTTCGGCATGTCCCGCGATGACGCTGAAGTCGAGAAGTACGCCACCGACCCTCTCATCTACCGGGGGCGGTACAAGCGGCCGTTGCTCGAAGCCGAGATGGAAGCGCTCGACCAGTTCCGAGCGAACGTCGACCGTTTGACGATGCCGGTGCTGTTCTGTCACGGAGACGCGGATCCGTTCGTCGACCATCGCACCTCGCTCGCAGCTGTCGAGTCGATGCCCAGCGCCGACAAGGTTCTCCGCGTGTACGCCGGGGCGCGACACGAACTCGTGAATGAGACGAACCGAGACGAGGTGATCGGCGAGATCTGCGACTTCGTGTCGCGGATCGCTGCCGGTCCTACTTGAGGAGCCGGGCAGCCTCGACGGCGAAGTACGTCAGGACACCGCTCGCACCGGCGCGCTTGAATGCCATGAGGCTCTCGAGCACCACGCGTTCCCGCTCCAACCAGCCGTGGTCCGCCGCTGCGGCGAGCATCGCGTACTCGCCGCTCACCTGGTACGCGAACGTCGGGACCTGGAACGTGCTGCTGACGCGCTGGACGATGTCGAGATAGGGCATGCCCGGCTTGACCATGACCATGTCGGCGCCCTCTTGGAGGTCGAGCGCCACCTCTCGCAGGGCCTCGTCGCCGTTCGCGGGGTTCATCTGGTACGTCTTCTTGTCGCCCGAACCCAGGTTGCTCGATGACCCGACGGCGTCGCGGAATGGTCCGTAGAAGGCCGACGCGTACTTGGCGGCGTACGACATGATCTGCACGTCGTGGCGACCCTCGCCGTCCAGAGCCCGCCGGATGGCACCGATGCGGCCGTCCATCATGTCGGACGGTGCGATGACGTCGCATCCGGCGTCGGCCTGCACGATCGCCTGCTGGCAGAGGACCTCGAGTGTCTCGTCGTTGACCACGTAGCCGTCGCGGACCAAGCCGTCCTGTCCGTGACTGGAGAACGGATCGAGTGCAACATCGGCGACCAGGCCGATCTCCGTTCCGAACGCGCCCGTCAGCTGCCTCAGAGCTCGGCACACCAGGTTGTCGGGGTTGACCGCCTCCTCGGCGTCGGGCGTCTTCTTCTCCGGCTCTGTCGCCGGGAAGATCGCCACCGCGGGGATTCCGAACTCGACCGCCTCACCCACCGCGTCGACGACGGCGTCGAGCGAGTACCGAGAAACGCCGGGCATGGACGGTACGGGAACCTGCGCTTCGGGTCCCCCGTGGACGAACACCGGCCAGATGAGGTCGCTGGGATGAAGTCGGTTCTCGCCGACGAGCTCTCGAGACCAGTGGTGTCGACGATTCCGCCGGAGTCGAACCGTGGGAAACGCGCCGGATGAGACGTTTCGCTCACTCACGCGGAGGACGGTACTGCGCGTCGAGGGCAGTCGTACCGGTGCAGATCGTGAAGATCGGTCGGCGGCCTCGGCGATCTCGGCGGCCTCGGCGTGCGGACGGATGGTCCCCGTTCGGTGAGCGAGGGGTCCCGCTAGCGTCGACGCCGTGTTCGGACCACGTACTGACGTCTTCCAGGTCGAGGAGGGCACGGCCCTCGCCCCCAAGTTCGACGAGGACGGTCTCATCCCCGTCGTGACCACCGACGCCGAGAGCGGCGAGGTGCTCATGGTGGCGAACATGAACCGTGATGCCCTCGCCCGAACGATCGAGCTGGGCGAAGCGGTCTATTGGAGCCGGAGCCGCCAGGAGCTGTGGCACAAAGGGGCGACGAGTGGTCTCGTCCAGAAGGTCGAAGAGATCCTCGTCGACGACGACCAGGACGCGATCTGGCTCCGGGTCGACGTGCAGGGTGGCGCCAGTTGTCACGTCGGCTACCGGTCCTGTTTCTACCGACGGGTCCCGGTCGGAGACGAGCCGGTCGGCGACGACGAACCGCTGTCGCTCGAGTTCACCATCACCGAGAAGGTGTTCGACCCGAACGAGGTGTACGGCGACGCACCCAACCCGACTCGGCTCTGAGTCGTATGCCCGGATCACTCGACATCGACGAGTTCGACGCCTTCCTCGACGGGAAGCCCGGGTGGATTGTCCTCAGCACGATCGGGCCCGACGGGTATCCGCACAGCGTGCCGTTGGGCTACTTCCGTGACGGTGACCGCATCTACTGCGGCTGTCTCGACGGCAGCCGGAAGATCCGGAACATCGAGGACAACCCGAAGGTCTCCCTCCTCGTCGAGGACGGTTCGACGATGTCGGACATCAAGGGCGTCATGATCCAGGGAACAGCGAGGGTCCACCGCGACCCCGACTCCGTCCTCTCGCTCATGCGGAAGGGGGCGACGCAGCGAGGTGTCGCCGAGCAGGACCTTCCGACGGCATCGCGTCCGGGGTCGGCGTACATCGAGATCGAGATCGAACGCCGGATCTCCTGGGACTACGGGAGCTGACCGTCACTCGCCGTCGACGTCGCCCACCATCTTCGCGAGGAACACTGCGGCGTCACCCACGGATGTGAGTGGGCGCTCGAACGAGTAGGTGGCGGTCTGGCGGGACCCGTTCTGCATCGTCACGTCGAGTGTCATCGTCGTCCGGGTGATGCCGGTCATCGTGGCCGACCGCGCCGAGTCGATGCCCAGGTGGTGCCGGGCGTACAGCAGGCACGCGTCGCCGTGATCGTCGTTCATGTGCTCGATCATCTGGGCCTTCTCGTCAGCCGAGAAGTCATCGGCCATCACTCGGCCTCGTTCGTCGCCAGGTTGAGGAGGTACCGCGACGCCGTCCGTCGGAGAAGGAACGGGGCGTAGCGAGTCATCAGCTTGTACGGCAGGGGCAGGTGGTCGACGATCGAGTCGTCTGCGTCGAGGAAGGTCCGCGAGCCGATCACCTCGAGCCCGATGTCCCACGATTCGATCCTCCTCGGGTCGTCGCACGCCCAGACGAACCACGAATCCTGCGACATGTGCTTCATCGCATCGTGCTTCGACTGGCCGTCCACGATCGACTGGTCGGCGGTGTCGAAGGCGAGCCACATCGGGGTGAAGCGCTCGGCGAGCTGGGTCATCGCCCGGCGGACGTCCGGTTCGGGCAGATAGATCAGCACGGCCTCCGACACGAACATCCACGGTCCGCCGGCGCCCTCGACCGCGTCCGTCCAGTCGGTGTCGAGCACCGACGCGGCGAGCATCGTCCGCCGCTCCTCGTCGGTGAAGAACTGACGACGCAGCTCGATCACGTCCGGCAGGTCGAGGTCGAACCACCGCGCGGATCCGTTGTCGAGGCGGTCGGCCCGGGTGTTGAGACCACAACCCAGCTCGACCACGGTGCCGGTCGGATGGCGGGCGAGGAAGTCCTGGACGTACGTGTCGAACATGCGCGTGCGCATCGTCGCCCCGGTGAGGCTGCGGCTCCTGTCCCACTTCGAGAAGTCGTAGTCCAACCGGTCGACGATCTCGACCGCCTTCGGGTCGTTAATCAGTCCGGTCGATCTCTTCGTGTCGTTGGCGCGACCGAGGAGCGGGATGAGCAGCGTCTCCTGAACCGCCCCGAGGTCGACGTTCAACTTGTCGGTCATGAGCGTGAATCCTCCACGTGTTCGGACGGGTTGCAGGGGTCGATCGTCAGGCCGGCAGTGACTCGAAGCATCCGACCACGTCGTCGACGATCTGGCTGAGGGCGAGTGGACCGATCACGAACCACCCGATCTCGCTCCCGTCGTCGTCGATCAGGCAGACGGAGCCGTCGGCCGTGGCGGGGAGCGTGGACCAGATCGAGCCGGGCGCGAGCTGTTCGGCGGCGAAGCCGGCCAGTCCCTCCGGCAGGATGATGAACACGAGGTCTGCCGTGACTTCGTCGAGCCGTTCGGCGGACAGTTCGGCCCACACGCGATCGCCGGTCATGATCGAGTCGGGCACCTCCTGGTACGAGATGCCGGCGTCAGCCCAGAGGGTGTCTCCCGCCGTCAATCCGCCGGCGCGGTACAGACGGAAGTCGGCCGTCTCCCTCGGCCGGACCACGGCGACGGTGGCCTCGGTGAGTCCCGCGGTCTCGAATGCCGCTCGCAGGCGTTCGACCTCGTCGTCGTACGCGGCTCGCACGGCCGGGAGTTGATCGGTGCGTCCGAGATAGCCGGCGATCTCCTCCGTGATCTCGTCCCACGACGGCTGATCGCGTGTGCCGATCGCCGCGCCGTACGCCACGGTCGGTGCGATCTCGCTGTACAGCTCGTACTGCGTCGACTCGTCGGTCGCGGGCACGAGGATCAGGTCGGGCGCGAGCTCGACGACCGCCTCGTAGTTGGGGTTGAACCGGTCGGTGGGTGTCGGGATGTCGACGCCGAGGTCGGCGACGTACGGCTGGACCGGGATGTCGTCGCGCCATCTCGTCCCGCCGACCACGGGAGCGCCGAGCGCCACGGCGATGTCGACGCTGCGCGGACTCGCTGCGTAGACCCGCTGAGGGTCGACGGGAACGTCGGTCGTCCCGCGAGCGTGCTCGACGGTGACCGTACCGTCGGCACCGACCAGCTCGCTCGGCTCGTCGGCTGAAGGATCCTCGGCGTCGCGGACGGAGTTGTCCTCCGTCTCGTCGGCGGAACCGACGGACGGCTCGGCGCGGGCGTCGGGATCGGTGGTGTCGGG
>JBCDAK010000173.1:0-10170 GCA_039185545.1 Actinomycetota bacterium | reverse complement strand
GGACGCCGACCGGTTCGTATCCGCGCTCTTCGAGCGCCGCGACGACGATCTCGTAGTTGGCCTCGTTCGCGTCGGCGGTACCGGTGACGCCGATCGTGGCGCCCTCGAACGCACCCGTCGCCTCCATCGCCTCGACGAAGTTGACGATCCGCAGCTCGGACCGGCCCGACAGCGACGCGTACGGCGCAGTCGAGCGTTCGACTCGTTCGTCGGTCATGCCGAGCGGCACGAACGCCGCGGTGTCGTACTGCTCGGTGAAGCACAGCACCTGGTCGTCGCGGAGCCGGCCGACGACCATGAAGACCTCCTCGTCCTCGGCGAGCTCGATGCAGACCTGCGTGGCCTCGGCGTCGCCGACCGGGAGGAAGACCTTCTCGACGATCTCGAGCTGTCGCCCGGCGAGGCCGCCCGCGTCGTTGACGCGCTCGAGCGACGCCCGGAACAGGTCGACCGAGGTGGTCACGCCGAAGTCGACACCGAGGTCCGAGAGCCGGTCCCAGTCGTAGTCGAGGACGCCGACGCGGATCGTGTCCTCGGTGATGCCCCGGAAGCTCTCGGTCCGCTCGACCACCTCGTCCCCGGGCTCCTCGTCGGCGGGATCGTCGGATGACTCGTCGTCGGTCGGCTCGTCAACGGGTGGCTCGTCGGCCTCGCCGTCGCCGTCGGGATCGGCGTCGTCCGAGGCGCTTGTCTCGTCGTCGGCCGACGTCGCCTCGGGCGCACTCTCGTCCTCGGCATCGCCGTCCGGGGCGTCCTCGCCGGCGTCGGCGGAGACCTCCCCTGACTCCACGGAATCGTCCGACGTGTCGTCGTCGGCGTCATCGGACCCGCCACAGGCGGCCGCGACGAGTGCCGCCGCGGTGACACCGGCGAGCGCTCGACCGATCCGACCCCGACCCGACGTCTTCCGCATCTGGAACACTGTGCCAGAATGCGGAACGACCGGCAAACGCCGCTCGGCCCCGTCGGCCGGCCCGGAGTTCGCCCCGCCGTCCGGCGACACGACCCAGGTGATCCAGAGTTGGCCGACACGCCTCACGACCCCCAACGCGACCCCGAACCGGAGGGGCGGGAGGCCGCCGCAGCTGCCGATCTCGCCTCGACGATCCTCGACGAGGAGGCCGTGCGACGTTCCGACGAGGAGCGGCGGGCGACGACGACCGAGATCGACGACGAGCAACTTCCGGGCGTCGGTGCCGACGAGATCGCACTGCGCGACGGACTCGCGCGGGGAGGCCTCTTCACCTTCATGGTGCTCCTCGCCCTGAACTCGCTCGACGAGCTCGAGGGTGCCGCCATCAACGTGTTGGGCCCCGACATCGGCGAGACCTTCGATGTCTCCGACGGCACGATCACGTTCATCTCGGCGGCGTCGGTGGCGTTCTTCGTGCTCGGCGCCGGGCCGCTCGGCTACCTCGCCGACCGTCTCCGACGCGGCCCGATCGTCGGGGTCGCCAGCCTGGCGTTCAGCGGCTTCGTCGCACTGTCGGGGTTGGCGGTCAACGCGTTCATGTTCTTCTGGACCCGCTTCTTCGCGGGGATCTCCAAATCGAACACGATCACGGTGCACGCGACGCTCCTCGCCGACGCGTACCCGATCGGGATCCGGGGCCGGATGTTCGCGCTCAACTCGGCGATCGGGCGTGTCGTCGCCGCGGCGAGTCCGGTCCTGGTCGGGGGGATCGCCGTGCTCGCCGGAGGCGACGACGGGTGGCGGTGGGCGTACCTGGTGATGGCCGTGCCCGTCGCCGCGCTCGCCGTGCTGGCGTTCGCGATCCCCGAACCCGAGCGTGGCCGATGGGAGAAGCAGGACGTGCTCGGCCACCACGTCGAGCCGAGCGACGCCGAGGCGTCCGGCGACGAGGGCTCGGGTGACGACGCCTCCGACGATCCCGGGCCCGGTGCGCCCGTCGCCGGCGACGACCTCCACGAGGGCATGGACCGATCGGTGCCCGACGACATCCCGATCCCGGTCGGCGCTGCGTTCACTCGCATCTGGCGCATCGACACCGTGCGCTACATGACCATCGGGCTGGCGGCGATCGGCTTCGCGCTGTTCCCCGCCGCGTCGATCTCCAACTTCTTCCTCGAGGAGGAGTTCGACCTCGACGCGTTCGAGCGCGGCCTCGCCGCCGCTCCGACCGGTCTCGTGATCGTGTTCTTCCTGCCGCTCATCGGCCGGCGCTTCGACCGTGCGTTCCGCGTCGCACCCGACCAGGCCGTCCGGATCATCGGCGTCCTGATCGCACCGATCGGCATCCTCGTGCCGATCCAGTACGCGATGCCCAACGTCGTGCTCTTCGTCGTCTTCGCCACCGTCACCGGCACCTTGCTCGGCGCCGCGTTCGCCATGATCCAACCATCGATCCAGGGCGTGATCCCGTACCGGCTGCGCGGGATCGGCACCGCGATCATCACGTTCTTCATGTTCGCCGTCGGCGGCGTCGGCGGTGCACTGGTGAGCGGGTTCCTCCAGGACGAGTACGGCGAGCGAGCGGCGATCACGTTGCTCACGCTCGTGCTCATGCCGCTCGGCGGTCTGTACATCGTGCGCGGCTCGCGCCGGGTTCGCCACGACCTCTCGCTGGTGGTCGAGGACCTCCGTGAGGAACAACGCTTCGACGACCTGGTCGAGTCGGGTGAGGACGTCCCGGTCGTGCAGGTCTCGAACGTCGACTTCAGCTACGGACGGGTGCAGGTGTTGTTCGACGTGTCGTTCGAGGTCCGGCGGGGCGAGACGCTCGCACTGCTGGGGACCAACGGGGCGGGGAAGTCGACGATCCTCAAGGTGATCGCCGGGCTCGAGACACCGGAGCGCGGTGTCGTTCGGCTCGGCGGGCGCAACGCCACGTTCGCCGGACCCGAGGTGCGCAGCCGACTCGGCGTCCAGATGCTCCCGGGAGGTCAGGGCGTCTGGCCGAGTCTCACGGTCGGCGACAACCTCACCATGGGTGCGTTCCAGTACCGGTCGGATCCGGGCGACGTGGCCCGACGTCGAGACCGCGCACTCGAGATGTTCCCGGCACTCGCGGATCGGCTCGGCGAGCGGGCGGGGGATCTGTCCGGAGGGCAGCAGCAGATGCTCGCCCTCGCACGCGTCATGTTGCACGAGCCCGAGGTGCTGATCATCGACGAGCTGAGCCTGGGGCTGGCGCCGGGGGTGGTGCAGGACCTCCTCGGCCACGTCGACGCGCTCCGCGCCGCCGGCCAGACGATGATCATCGTCGAACAGTCGCTGAACGTGGCCCTCGCCGTCAGCGACCGGGCGATCTTCCTCGAGAAGGGTCAGGTGCGGTTCGAGGGATCGACCGAGGAGCTGGCCCGCCGCGGCGACCTGGCCCGCGCCGTGTTCCTCGGACGCGAGGGCGGCTGATGTCCGCCACGGCGCTTCTGGGGTCGTGGATCACCCAGCAGATCGTGTTCTCCGGGGTGGTCAACGGCCTCGTGTTCGGATTGTTGGCGATGGGCATCGTGCTGATCTACCGATCGACACGGGTGATCAACTTCGCCGTGGGCAACCTCGGCCTGCCCGGTGCGGCGCTGTTCGCGCTGATGGTGATCAACTGGAACTGGCCGTTCTGGCTGGCGCTCGCCGTGGTCGTCGTGATCGGCGGCCTGGTCGGCGGCGTCACCGAGATCGTGGTCGTCAAACGCCTCTTCGATCGCCCGCGCATCGTCCTGCTGATCGCGACGGTCGGCATCGCCGAGTTCTGGCGGGCGATCGTGGCGCTCACGTTCCCCGACGTCGAGGGAGACCAGGACCGGTTTCCGGTCGCGGTCGGTCGCTCCTGGGACGACGTGTGGGGTGTCCGCATCGACGGTGGCGACCTGCAGATCATCGTGCTCGTTCCACTCGTCGCGCTCGCGCTCGGCGCGCTGCTGACGTACACCACGATCGGCAAGGCGGTGTCGGCGTCGGCCGACAACCCGGCGCTCAGTCGGCTGTCGGGAATCAACCCGCACGTCGTGTCGACCCTGGTGTGGACCGTGGGCGGTGTGCTCGCCACGGTCTCGATGATCCTCCTGAGCGCCGGCCAGTCGGCGAACGGCGTCGAGAACCTCGGCCCGTTCACGCTGACCCACGCGCTGGCCGCCGCCGTCGTGGCGCGCCTGCGGTCGTTTCCCGTGGCGATGTTCGCCGGCATCGCCATCGGTGTGGCGAAGAACCTCTTCGACTTCAACTTCCTCGACGATCCGGGCCTGTCGACGCTGTTCGTGTTCGTCGTGATCGTCGTCGCCCTGTGGTGGCAGAGCCGGGACGACCACGGCGAAGCGGTTCTCGCCTTCGTGCCGAAGGTCCGCCCGCTTCCCTCCCGGATGCTGACGGTGTGGTGGATTCGCAATCTGTCGCGACTCGTGCTCGTGCCGGCGCTCGTCCTCGTGGTGCTGTTCACGTGGCACCACGAGTCGATCTTCTCGTTCATCAACGACATCCAGGCCGTCTGGGAGGCGCCCGACCGGATCCGCCCGTCGCAGTTCTTCCTCTGGTCGACGATCGTGGCGTTCACGATCTGCGTGGCCTCGCTCACCGTGATCACCGGCTGGTCGGGTCAGCTGTCGATCGCGCAGTTGGCGTACGCCGGTCTCGGGGCCTTCACCGCAGCGGCGTTGAACCGGGGCGCCGAACTCGACATCGGCTGGGGCACCACCCGTCTCATCGACGTCGAGTTCCCCGCCATCCCGACGATTCCGGCGATCGTGCTCGCCGCCTTCGTCACGGCCGCGATCGCCGCCCTCACCGGCCTGGGCGCGCTGCGCGTCCGAGGGCTCCTCCTCGCCGTCTCGACCTTCGCGTTCGCGATCGCGGCCGAGTCGTATCTCTACGACCGACCGTTCTTCAGCGGCGGGGACAACAGCGTCGTCTTCCCACGCGGCTGGCTGTTCGGCTGGGATCTGTCCGACCAGCGGACGTTCTTCTACTTCGCCCTCGGCTCGATGGTGCTCACGTTCGTGCTGATCGGGCACCTGCGACGCTCGGGCGTCGGTCGCTCGATCATCGCCGTGCGCGACAACCCCGACACCGCCGCGGCGTACACGGTCTCGCCGGTCCGGACGAAGCTCGTCGCGTTCGCGGTCGCCGGCGGCATCGCCGGTCTCGGTGGCGGACTGCTCGGCAACGCGAGCCGCCAGATCAGCTCCGGTGAGTCGCTGTTCCGGGTCGAGGACTCGCTGCAGGCCGTGAACATGGTCGTCATCGGCGGACTCGGCTCGGTCATCGGACCGCTGCTTGGCGCGCTGTGGACGCTCGGACTGCCCGCCTTCTTCCCCGACAGCAACCTGATCTCGCTGATGGCATCGTCGGTCGGCTTCCTGATCGTCCTCATGTACTTCCCCGGTGGCTTCGTCCAGGTGGCCCACAACGCTCGCGATGCGATCATCGGCTGGGCAGAGCGCCGGCTGCCGGCGCAACCGCACCACGACTCCCCCACGTCGGCACCCTCGATCGTGCGCGACCATCGCTCATCCGAGCCGGCGACGCTGTCGGTGCGCGACGTCTCGGTCCGGTTCGGCGGCCTCCAGGCACTGCGCGACGTCTCGATCGATGTGCGCGACGGCGAGGTCGTCGGGTTGATCGGCACCAACGGCGCGGGCAAGTCGACGCTCATGAACGCGATCGGCGGGTTCGTGCCGTCGACCGGCTCGGTCGAACTCGGCGGAACCGACCTGTCGGCGATGCGTCCCACCGCCCGGGCGCGAGCCGGGCTCGGCCGGACCTTCCAGGCGGCGACGCTGTTCCCCGGCCTCACGGTGCGCGAGACGGTGCAGGTCGCGCTCGAGTCCCGGTATCGGTCATCCTTCGTCCGCAGCGCGCTGTTCCTCGACGGAGCGATCGAGAAGCGTCGCAGCGCAGATGCCGACGACCTCATCGACTTCCTCGGCCTCGGCCGCTACGCCGACTCGTTCATCTCCGACCTGTCGACCGGCACCCGTCGGATCGTCGAACTCGGAGGATTGCTCGCCGTCGGGGCGCGCGTGCTGTGCCTCGACGAGCCGACCGCCGGCGTCGCGCAGCGCGAGACCGAGGCGTTCGGCCCGCTGATCGTCGAGATCCGTCGCGAGATGCAGGCGTCGATGCTGGTCATCGAGCACGACATGCCGCTGATCATGAGCATCAGCGATCGCATCTACTGCCTCGAGGCCGGCTCGGTGATCGCCGAAGGCGAGCCGGATGCCGTCCGAAACGATCCGCTCGTGATCGCCAGCTACCTCGGCGACGACGAGCGCGCCATCACGCGCAGCCACGTCTGAGCGGAACGGGTGCTTGGCCGGACGAGAACTACCCGATGGCGGCGAGCAGCGCCTCGACGAGGTCGACGGTGTCGGCTCGCTCGAGCACGTTCGTGTTCGCATTGACGACGATGGTGACGTCGAGCGCTCGGTGGTGGGCGACGAGAGTTCGCGAGCCGAACACGTCGCCCGAGTGCCCGACGAGTTCGTCTCCGATGAACTGCGTGGCGAGCCCGTAGCCGCCGCTCAGGTCTGCGGCCACGTCGACGCCGTCGGGAGAGAACGCCGCCTCGTCACCCCAGAACAGTCGGCTGAACTCGAGCAGATCGTCGAGGTCCGAGTACCCGGCACCGGTCGTGTAGAAGAGCGAGTCGATCCCCACCGCCGGGAGGGCTCGGCTCGGCACGAGGTTGCCGCCGAGGTCGCCGTAGCTGTGCACCAGGTTCTCGGGGATCTCGTCGAACGGACCGAACGAGATGTCGTCGAGCCCCGAACCGTCGGCGAGCACCCGGCGCAGTGACGCGGCGAAGGGCTCACCGTTGACCTGCTCGACGACGGCGCCGAGCATCTGGTACCCGGGGTTCGAGTACGAGAATCCCGAGCCGGGCTCGGAGACGGCCGGTAGCGCCTTGACCTCCTCGACGATCTCGGTCGGCGCCCAGTCGCGCTCCAGGTCGGCGACGAGCAGACCGCGGATGCCCGAGTCGCCGAGTGCGTCCCAGTCGGCGAGTCCGGCGTCGTGCGACAAGACCTGTTCGATGGTCGCGTCGGAATTCGTCACCCCGTCGACGTAGTTTCCGATCGGGTCGTCGAGCGACAGCCGGCCCGCCTCGACAGCCTCGAAGAGAACAGCGGCGAGCAGCGCCTTGCTCACGCTGCCGACACGGAACAACCGGTCGGACTGCATCTCCGTACCGGCCTCGGTGTCGTCGATGCCACGGGCGAGCAACACCGGGTCCTGCTCGCCGACGCGAACGCCGGCCAACACACCGGGCGACCCGGTCGTCGCGAGAAACTCGTCCATCGCCGCCTCGGCGGTCACCACGTCGAGCTCCGCCGGCTCGGGCGGCACCGTCGTGGTCGTGCTGGTCGTGGTCGACGTGGTGGTGGTCGTCGTGCTCGTGGTCGACGTCGTGGTGGTGGCAGCGGGCGCCGTCGATGAGGAACTCTCCTCGACGGCGGTCACCACCGGGTCGGCGCCGTCACCTTCGCCGCTGCACGCCGCGACGACGAGCGCCGAGACGAGCACGAGCGAGACCCCTCGGGCACCCATCGAGTCAAGCTAGAGGCCCGCCACGACGTCACCCACCCCGAGCGGCGGCAGGTACCAGTGGGGCGAGTGGGCATCGAACCCACGACCGACGGATTATGAGTCCGCTGCTCTGACCATCTGAGCTATCGCCCCGCACCCCGAGTCTGCCCCACGCGAACCACGACCGGCGGATGATGATCGCGGATCGGTGGGAGACGGTCAGGTGATGACGACCGTGTCCCAGTGCCAGGTGTAGCCGACCGGCTGTCCGTCCTTGTCGGGCGTGTAGTTGTGGTCCTTGAAGACCACGACGAACTCGTCGGGCAGCGAGCCCTGCACGGTGTAGGTGGCGACACCGCCGTAGTCGATCGTCAGCGTTCCGTTGCCGTTGTCGAGGATCGAGTAGGTGCGGCGAATCGCCTTCGACTCGCACCCCTCGGCATCGAGCTCACACATCTTGGTCCACTGCTGCACCTTGCGGTCCTGCCCGTTCGTGGTCACGCGGATGTCGCCGCCGAAGGGGCCGTTCGCCACGACGACCGAGTCGTTCGGGTACGTCGGCAGACCGGTCGGGTCGGGCGACATCCAGTCGGGCACGGCGCACTGCGGGCACTCGGGGACGCCCGACTGGAAGTCGGCCGACACGATGAGCACCTCCCACCATTGACGACCCATCAGGTCGGTCACGTTGACGTCCCACGAGATGAAGTCGGTGTTCGACGCCGAGAACGACTGCTTCGGCGCGAAGAACCCGGTCGAGTACCCCGAGGTGTCGCCGATCGAGGTCATGATGTGGCCGGTGCCGTTCGGGCACCAGTAGATCCAGTCGTCGGTCCCCCGCTCGATGGTGCGACTGGTGGTCGGACCGCCGCACGAGCCGTCGGCCTCGTTCGAGTGATCGCCCTGCCAACTCGTGGAGCCGACGAGGAACTCGTCGCGGTGGTACACACCGAAGTCGAACCGGTCGAGCGAGTCGGCCGTCGCGAACCCCTCGATGAAGTCTCCATCGGAGCCGCCCGAGCCGGGCGGAGGCGCCACGGTGGTCGTCGGAGCGACGGTCGTGGTGGGCGCCGCCGTCGTGGTCGGTGCTGCGGTCGTGGTCGGCGCCGCCGTGGTCGTGGGCGCCGCCGTCGTCGTGGGAGCCGCCGTCGTCGTGGGAGCGACCGTGGTGCTCGTGGTCGGAGCCGCCGTGGTGGTCGTCTCGGGCACCGTGGTCGTCGTGGTCGTGGCCGGCGGAACGTCGCCCCGCGGCGGGAGCGCGTTGACCGGCTCGGCGTCGAGGAACGACTGCTGCTCCCACGTGCGCTCGCCGAGCGCCGCCTGGAGACGGGTCATGTAGTCGACGGCCGGATCGGTGTACCACCGACCGGAGAACCAGACCCCCTGGCAGCCGGTCGCGTCGCCGGCCGCGTAGTCCTGGCCGCGCTCGACGGTGTTCAGCCAGGTCATCTCGCCCTCGAAGCACGACCGCCAGAAGGCGAGCGTGTAGTCGACGTTGTAGGCCGAGGAGAACGTCGCGTTCTCATCGACGAACGCGTGCTGGTGGTAGGTCCAGCGCACCTGGCCGAGACCGACGGACTCCGGGCACTGACCCGGATGCGAGCTGTCGCCGTTGTACTGAGGCGGGTAGTCGCCGATCTCGTACGGCGGTGCGCAGCGCTCGGGATCGGTGGTCCAGTCGCCCACACCCGACTGGTGCCAGAACGACTCGAGTACGAGCTGCGCCCGGATGAGGTCCTCGTCGATGCCCCACTTGCACGCGCCCCACTGGAGGATCTCGTCGGTCGTCCCGGTGTACGCACCGTCGACCCGGGGGAAGAACGCGTTCGGCGCAGTTCCCGGCGTGGCGTTGGGCTCGGCGTTCAGCGGACGGATCTCGGCCGCCGGCCGCACGAGCGCCGCACACTCCTCACCGCTGGGCAGCGTCGACCCAGGGGGCAGCGTCACGAATCGCTCCACGGGAGCCGGCGTCGTGGTGGCGGGCGGTGCGGTGGTCGTCGGCGCCGCCGTGGAAGTCGGTGCCGACGTGGTGGTCGGCGCCGCGACCTCGCACACCGACGGATCCTGGCCCGCCGGCGGGAGCACCCACACCTGACGACCTCGATTGTTGACCCGCTGCAGGCAGTCGGTGCCCTCGATCGGCACGAGCTGGCCGTTCAGCTGACGTCCGTCTCGAGTGCGGTAGATGTCGTACGCGGTCGTTCCATCGTTCGCACCGACGAGCGCCGGGATGGCGATCGCACCGACGATGGCGACGGCGATGAGCTTGTTCTTCATCTGCGCTCCTGGGGAGTGAGCTGGCGGATTGCGGAAATGTTACATTTACACAACGCCGACTGTCACATACAGCGGCCGGGATGAAAGTCATCGACCACCAGGAGCAGGCACTTCAGCAAGAGATCGTCAAGAAGATGACGATCCCACGACGGAGACCGTCATCATTCGTGCCGTCGCACGGCAATCCGTCTCGGCACACGAACTCGTCTCGACCCGCCGAACCACGGGGAGACGGGATGACCGCTCGACCGAGACATCGTCTCGAGCCGAACGAGTGGCTCCGGGGGTGGGGCTCGAACCCACGACCTGCGGATTAACAGTCCGATGCTCTGCCAGCTGAGCTACCCCGGATGGGCGACTGGCGAGGCTACCGGTTCGAACCGGCGCCCGACACGGACAGTTCCGAGACGTGG
>JBCDAK010000172.1:0-10549 GCA_039185545.1 Actinomycetota bacterium | reverse complement strand
GTTCGCGCCACCCGAGGTCAGCGACGACGACGAGCTCGGAACGCCCGGCGAGGTCGACGTCATCCACCACGGCGACGCCCGCTCGATGGACTCCGTGCCGGACGCGTCGGTCGCCTTGGTCGTCACGTCGCCGCCGTACTTCGCCGGCAAGGAGTACGAGACGGCGCTGGGGGAAGGGCACGTTCCGGGCGACTACATCGAGTACCTCGCCATGCTGCGCGACGTGTTCGCCGAGTGCGTCCGGACCCTCGAACCCGGAGGCCGTCTCGCGGTCAACGTGGCCAACCTCGGTCGTCGGCCGTACCGCAATCTCGCGGCCGACGTCACGACGATCCTCCAGGACGACCTCCGGATGCTCCTGCGCGGCGAGGTCGTGTGGCAGAAACAGCGTGGCGCCAGCGGGTCGTGTGCGTGGGGCTCGTACCGATCGCCGGCCAATCCGGTGCTGCGCGACACCACCGAGCGCCTGATCATCGCCAGCAAGGGTCGGTTCGATCGTGTCGCGCGGCCCGGAAAGGGCGGATCCGCCACCATCCCCGGCGACGAGTTCATGGAGGCGACGCTCGACGTCTGGGAGATCCCGGCCGAGTCGGCGACGCGGGTCGGACACCCGGCGCCGTTCCCCGTCGCACTGGTCGAGCGCTGTCTGCACCTGTTCACCTGGCAGGGCGACGTGGTCCTCGACCCGTTCATGGGGTCGGGAACCACCGGCGTCGCCGCGGTCCGGACCGGCCGCCACTTCGTCGGGTACGACACCGACCACGAGTACGTCGAGCTCGCGCGGGAACGGATCGCCTCGCTGCCCGGTCACGACCTCCCCGAGCGCAGCACGCTGAAGGACCTCGCTCGCTCCACCTTCGACCGCGCCGGCTGGGAGATCGTCGACGAGGGGCCGAGGATCGCTCCCGGGGTCACCGTCTCGTTCCGCGTGGCCGACTCGGCGGGCGTGACGCGACTCGTCGAGCTCGCCGGCGTGCACACGCCGTCCCGCCCGGGTCTCACGAGGATCGAGGCGGTGTGGCGCACCCTCGCCAAGGCGGCGATCGTCCGCGAGTCCGATCTCGACGAGTCGTTCCTCGCCATCACGTCGGGGCACGTGCGCGGCGGCCCCCTCGCCTCGATGGTCGGTCCGGACCGACCGGTGCGAGCCGTGATCGACGTGTCCGATCCCGAGATCGCAGCGACCGTGCTCGCCGACCTCTGATCCGGCCCCCGATGTTCCGTTGACCCCTGGGGTCGACGGAACATTCAGTACGTTGCGCGGCGTGAGCGCACCCGCCGAGCTCGATGTCGACGGCGCCCGTCGCGATGCGCGGGCGCTGCGGTCGGTCGCGGTCCAGTTCTTCGTGAACGGCGCGATGTGGGCGTCCTTCGTGCCCCGCCTGCCGGAGATCCGCACCCGGATCGACGTGTCGGTGGGCACGATCGGTGTCCTTCTCGCCATCGGATCGATCACCGGGCTGCTGGGGAGCGTCACCCTGGCGACCGTCATCGGACGGTTCGGTACCCGTCGAGTGCTGATCTACGGCGCCCTCGCCCTCACGGTGGCGCTCACCATCGTCGGACTGGCGACGCATCCGGCCGTCCTCGTGGTCGGACTCGCCGGTCTGTCGGCGTTCGACGTCTACGTCGACAGCTCGATGAACATGCAGGCGTCCTGGCTGTCGGGGCGGCGAAGCGTCCCGGTGATGAACCGGCTCCACGGCCTGTGGAGTCTCGGTACGGTGCTCGGCGGGCTCGTGTCGCTCCAGTTGGCGGCCGCGGAGGTTCCGATCACGACCCACCTGCTCGTCGCCGCGGTGTTCTTCGCCGTGGTCGTCGCATACGTCGGCTCGGGACTCCTGGTGGAGGACGAGCACGATCCGCAGGCCGAGGCCGACGTCGGGGCCGATCCCGTCGGCGACCCGGCTGCCGATGCGGGTGCTCCGGCCGATGACCGATCCGACCGTCCGGTCGTCCCGTCCCCGCTGCGCCGCGGGTTGATCGTCCTCGGTGTGTTGGCCGCCTGCTCGATCGCGATGGAGATGACGACCAGCGATTGGGCGGCGTTCCGTCTCGCCGACGATCTCGACGCATCCCCGGGCGTCGCCGTGCTCGGGTACGTCGGGTTCACGGTGGGGATGACCGTCGGCCGCCTCGGCGGCGACTGGGCCGTCGCCCGCTTCGGGTCCGATCTCGTACTCCAGGGCGGCACGGTCATCGCAGCGATCGGACTCGCGACGGCGACCTTGACGCCCTGGGTCCCGACCGTGGTGATCGGATTCCTCCTCGCCGGGCTGGGAGTCGCCACCCAGTTCCCCAAGCTCTACGACGAGGCGGCCCGCCACCCCGGACGCGCCGGAGCCGGCCTCGGTGCACTCACCGGCGGATCACGCATCGCACTGCTCATCGTTCCGCTGCTCGTCGGAACGATCGCCGACACGAGCCTCGGCGTGGGGGCCGCGATGGCGTTCGTGACCCTGCCGGCGGCCGTCGTGTTCGTCGTGCTGTCGATGCAGGTGGCGCGCCGACGAGCGACCTGATCAGCGAGCCGCTCAGCGAGCCGCTGTCTCGGGCCAGGTCGCGATCGCGTCGAACCGCGCGTGGTGCCACTCGTCGAGCGCGCCGAGACCGTCGGTCAGCAGAGCGGCGGCGAGCTCACCCTTGGCCGCCTTGGCGGCGTGACCGCCCGGCTTCCCCGACGGGTCGACGAGGTCGACGACGACGGTCGGCAGACCCTGACCGACGTGGATCGCAGCGCGGTGTTCCTGGGGGAGGAGGTCGACCAGGACGACGGGCCGTCCCCCGACCGGCCGTCGAACGAGATCTGCGAGCGCTGCGGTCAGGTCGTCACGCCACCACGTCGACAGCTTCCCCATCGGAGCGAGTGACGCTCCCATCTTGAGGCGGTAATCGGGCGTCGGGTCGTCGCCCCGGACGAGACCGAGCAGTCCGGACACCACGACGATCCGTCGACGTGCATCCGCCGACAAGCTCCCCGGATCGAGATGGTCCCAGACGACGCCGGTGTAGCGGCGCCACGCCGGCAACGTGGGGGCGCCACGCAGCGTCGAGTTCGCGATCTGCGCGCGGTCGAGGTGTCGACCGGAGACCCCGAGCAGGCGAGTGTCACCCCCCCGGTTCGACGAGAGTGCGTCGACGATCTCACCCCGCTGATCGCCGAGACGACGGCCGAATCGGCCGACGGTCGGGTCCCATCCGCTGCGACTTCCACCTCCGTCCGCCTTGCCTTCCGACGGGGGAAGCAGCAAGATTGGAACACTGTTCGAAACCGATGGGGGCCGAGTCGACCGCGAGCGTGGCATGCGGGCGAGTCTGCCGATCCGAGATCGGCGCCACCACACCACCAGAACCCGCTGTCCATCAGCACGACGGGAGCACGAATGCAGGTCCACCTCGATTCGGAGAAGTGCCAGGGACACAACCGGTGCTACGCCCTGGCGCCCGAGCTGTTCGACGTCGACGACTACGGCCAGGCCGTGCTGATCGTCGAGGGCGACGTTCCCACCGAGCTCGAGGAGAAGGCCCGCCTCGCTGCGGCGAACTGCCCCGAGTACGCGATCTCGGTGACCGACTGACCACGACCGGACCGACCGCCCCACCCGCCGATCTGACGCCCGACGACTGGAGCCACCACCATGACCGACCTCGACGAGAACCTCACGACCACGGGAGACGGCGACGATCTCCCCGACTTCATGAACATGACCGAGGAGGAACTCCTCGCGCGGGCCGAGCCCCAGATCACCGGCGATTCGCCGGACGGCACACACGTCTGGGCTCGCGTGCCGCACACCGCCGAGTTGTACGGCGACGTCACCGACTGGGCGACCGACATCGATCACGCGTCGCCCGACTACAACCACCAGGCGCCCGAGATCTGGAAGGACCTGCGTGAAGGTGGATGCCCCGTCGCGCACAGCGAGCGGTACGGAGGGATGTGGGCCCCGATCACCCACGACACCGTGCAGGAGGTCGCCTACGACACCGAGACCTTCACGAGTCGCTCGGTCGTCGTGTCGCACATGCGTCCCGGAGACCTGTCGCTCCCGGCACCCATCGGTGGTGCCCCGCCCATCACGAGCGATCCGCCCTTCCACAACATGGCGCGTCGCATCCTGCTCCCTCCCTTCGCGCCGAAGGTCATCGCCGAGTGGGAGGACGAGGTCCGCGCGCTCTGTCGTCGACTGCTCGACGACATGGGCGAGATCGAGCCGGGCGAGACCGTCGTCGATGCCGCCGTGCAGTACGCACAGCACATCCCCGTGTCGGTGATCCGCCGCATGCTCGGGTTCCCCGAGCGCGACGAGGCCCTGTTCCGCCAGTTCGTCCACGACGTGATCGAGAAGGTCAACGCTCCGCCCGAAGAGCGTCGGCTGGGCTTCCTCCGCCTCGACGCGTATCTGGAGACCCAAGTTCAGGACCACATCGAGAACCCGCGTGACGACCTCACGTCGTACCTGCTCGACGTCGAGCTCGACGGCAACAAGCTGGCCCCCGAGCACGTCCGCGGCTCGATCGTGCTGCTGCTCATCGCCGGGATCGACACCACGTGGTCGGCGATCGGATCGTCGCTCTGGCACCTGGCGCAGACGCCCGGCGACCGCAAGCGCCTCGTCGAGGATCCCGAGGTGATGACCTTCGCACTCGAGGAGTTCCTCCGCTCGTACGCACCGGTCACCATGGCACGCCTCGTCGCCCAGGATCACGACTTCCACGGTTGCCCGATGAAGAAGGACGACTGGGTGCTGCTGCCGTTCCCGGCGGCCAATCGTGACCCGAAGCAGTTCGAGGACGCCGACCGGTTCATCATCGATCGCGAGGTCAACCGCCACTCGGCGTTCGGCCTCGGCATCCACCGCTGCCTCGGCTCCAACCTGGCTCGGCTGGAGTTGAAGGTGGCGATCGAGGAGTTCATCGGGCGTTTCCCCGACTTCGAGCTCGCCGGCGAGACCACCTGGTCGGTCGGTCAGATCCGCGGTCCCCGCAAGCTCCCCGTCCGGATCAACGCCACCGCCTGACGTGTCGGGTGGTGCCAGGCACTACCCGAGATCAGCCGGCGCTCGGTGGTGGCGTGACGCGATGATCGCCACTGCGAGCGAGGCGGCGGGGAGCGCCGCCGAGATCCAGAGTGCGGGCCGGTAGCTGTCGGTCAGCGATTCGACCGCGGCGAACAACGCCGGCCCGATCGCGCTCCCGATCACCATCGCGCTCATCTGCACACCGGCGATCGCACCGAGATGCCGGCGTCCGAAGATCTTCGGCAGCGCCGCCGACGTGAGCGACGAGAAGCACCCCTGTGCCACGCCCCACGTCACGATCGCGGCGGCTGCGGCCGCAGCCACGTCGAGGTGACCGACGGTGAGGTACATCACGATCTGCGCGGCGCCCATCAGGCCGGCGATCCCGAGGGGTGAGAACCGGTCGATCAGCCAGCCGGTGAGCAGCGTGATCGGCACGCTCACGAACGCGATCGGCACGAAGATGCGAACGACCTCGTCGTCGGTGAGCCCGAGTTCCGCGCCGAAGTCGACGATGTGGAACGTCAGTGCGGTCGATGTGGACGCGATCGCCGTGACCGGCAGCGTGACCGCCCAGAAGCGGAGGTCGCGAAGGGCCTCGCCGCGGGTCGCGTCCTCGTCGGTGCCGATCTCGGTCGGCACCGCGGCGGTCGTCGGGTCGTCGCGGCGTGACGGATCGATGCCGCCGTCGATCACGAGACCGGACGACTCGGGGCTGATCCGATAGAGGGCCATGACCAGCGTTCCGACGCCGACCACGAGCGTGAGCGCGATCAGCCGCCATGCCGTTCGGAACCCGTCGATGTCGATCAGGGCCAGCAGAAACGCGGGCGCCGCGGCGAACGCGAAGCTGACGAACGAGTTCGAGATCGCGGTCACGAGCCCGCGCCGCGCGTCGAACCACTGGGCGATCATCGTGCGCGACGCGAGGGTCAGGAGCCCCTGTCCGCTGAAGCGCAGGCAGCCGAAACCGATCGACATCGCGATGAGCCCGGGCACGATCCCCATCGAACCGACGAAGCTGAGTCCGGTCACGGTGAGGGCGAGCCCGAGTGTCGCGGCGAGCGACACGACGCGGGCTCCGAAGCGATCGATCGCCCGTCCACCTGGTCCCAGCAGCACTCCGCTCGTCCCCGTGCCGACGAGGTAGGCGATCGCCAGCTGGAGGCGCGTGAGTCCGGTGGCATCGGTGAGATCATCGGTGAACACGCTGACGCCGGCCGTCTGCCCGGGGACGGATGCGACGGCACCGATCGTTCCCGCCACGAGGACGATCCACCCGTAGTAGAAGGGCAGGCGTGCCGGGTCGAAGGGTCGTCGTCCGGGCGGCGTCGTCGTGCGTCGGGTCGATTGATCGTGCTGTGACTCGGCGTCCGATCCCGTGATCACCACCGTCGGATCGATTCGGCCGGGTCGGTCACCCGGCGCAGGCTACGGGCGACCGCCGAACGTCGGTCGTCGACGGTCGGGCGCCGACGGTCGGTCGCCTACGGTCGGCTCTCGTGGACGACGAGCGCGAGCACGCGGCCGCCGTGGAGGAGCCGAACCGGACGGATGCCGGGAGGCGATGGGCGGCCGAGCTGAGCGAGTGGGCGATTCCCGGCGAGATCCTGTCGCAGGCGCCGAGCTCTCCGTGGCGTCACGATCCGGCGACGTTCGTCGTCGACGAGACGCTCGACCGCGCCGTCCGGTCGGCCGAGATGGCCCGGTCCGTGTTGCCCCCGACCGGGGGCTCGGTCCTCGATGTCGGGTGCGGCGGAGGGCGCGCGGCGATGTCGCTGGTGCCGCCCGCCGAGCGAGTCATCGGTGTCGACGCGGATCCACGGATGCTCGCTGCGTTCACCGCCGCGGCGTCGGCGGCGAGTGCACGCTCGATGGCGATCGAGGGGACCTGGCCCGACGCCGCCGCCGACACTCCGGTCGCCGACGTCGTCACCTGTCATCACGTCGCCTACAACGTCGCCGCGATCGAGCCGTTCCTGCTCGCGCTCACCGACCACGCACGGCTGGCGGTCGTCCTGGTGCTCCCGATCGTCCACCCGATGACCGCGTTCAACGAGGCGTGGCGGCACTTCTGGGACCTCGATCGACCGCAGGGGCCGACGGCCGACCGGCTCGGTGAGGTGCTCCGGGAGCTCGGCATCGAGACCGAACGGGCGGACATGCCGCGGCCCCCGCTCGCCTCGGCGACGTCCGATCCGTCGACGAGGGTCCCGTCGCTGCGCCGTCGACTGTGTCTGGGCGACGGTGTGTCCGATCAGGAGATCGCCGCGTTCCTCGACGATCACGAGCCGGCCTGGAGCGACACCCACGCCGTGTTCCGCTGGCCCGGCGAACCGAGCTGAGACCGGGGCAGGTGTCGAACGCCGAACGTCTCCGAGCCGTGAACGCCGAGATCGGCGCGCGACTCACGGTTCCCGGTCGTCGTCGAGGACCTCGTCGATCCACGCGGCCGTGCGATGGCTGGGCACCGTTTCGACGAAGGTGATCGCCGGCAGGTCATAGCCGTGGTGGGTCTCGATGGCGGCGATCAGGGCGTCCCATCGGTCGCTGCGGGTCTTGGCGACGAGCATGATCTCCTCGTCGTGCTCGACGCCTCCGTCCCACGAGAACACCGAACGCACCGGATGGAGCTGCACGCAGGCGGCGAGGCTCTCGCGGATCAGCACGTCGCCGATCGACTCGGCCTCGCGTTCGGAGCCGCAGGTGACGTGCACGTCGCCGTACCCCGCCGGAACGGTTGCACCGTGTCGGGATGCCGTCGGATCCATCATGGAACGGTAGATCCGATCGGTCACTCTCACCCGACCCTTACCCCGATCGGGCCAGACTGGGCCCGTGGAGCGGACGAACCAGGACCGCACGACCGGCTCGATCATCATCGCCGAGGACGACCGGGCCGCGCGCGACGCGCTGCGTCGCGCCCTCGTGCTCGAGGGCCACGAGGTGCGGACCGCGAGCAACGGCGCCGACGCGCTCGATCTCGTCCGCGAGCGGTCGCCCGACGTGCTGCTGCTCGACGTGTCGATGCCGACGCTCGACGGTCTCACGGTCTGTCGCGTGCTTCGTTCCGAGGGCGATCGGCTGCCGATCCTCATGCTCACGGCGCGAACCGAGACCAGCGACCGGGTCGCCGGTCTCGACGCCGGTGCCGACGACTACCTCGCCAAGCCGTACGACCTCGACGAACTGCTCGCCCGGATCCGCGCGCTCCTGCGCCGCTCGTCGTACGACGGCGACGACGCGTCGTCGGAGATCCGCGTCGGCGACCTCCGCATCGATGTGGCGGGCCGGCGGGCGTCCCGGGCCGGTCGCGACTTCGACCTGTCGAAGACCGAGTTCGACCTGCTCGAACTCCTGGCCGAGCATGCGGGCATCGTGCTCGACCACTCCACGATCTACGAACGCATCTGGAACTTCGATTTCGGGCCCGACTCGAAGAACCTCGCGGTCTACATCGGGTACCTCCGTCGTAAGACCGAGGCCGATGGCGAGCCGCGACTCATCCACACCGTGAGGGGCGTGGGCTACACCCTGCGCGCCGCTTCGTGAGATCGGTCGCGAGCGGGACGTCGGCGTGAGTCTGCGGTGGAAGATCGCCGGAGCCATGGCGGTCGTGGCGATGTTGGCGACCGTCGCCGTCGGCGTGATCGGGTACCGATCGACCGAATCCCGCCTGTTCGACGAGGTCGACACGGCTCTGCTCACCACTGCCGAAACGGTCCTGCGTTCCGAGCTCGGGAACCGCGTGCCCGAGCGTGGGGTGGTCGACCAATACAGCGTTCGCCGTCTGAACGCGAACGGCCGCGTCGTCGCGTCGAGCTTCGAGTCCGAACCCGACGTCGATCCACGCGTGGTCCGCTCGGTGACCGGATCACCGACGGCATCAGCTTTCCACACGGCCACCGCCGACGACGGTGAGCGGTATCGCCTCCTCTCCGTCGGGTTGCGCGCCGGGTCGGTCGAGATCGGTCGGTCGCTCGACGAGACCGATGCGGTGCTCCAGGACCTCCGGCGTCGGACGATCCTGCTCGTCGTGCTCGTGGCCATCGCCGCCGCGGCGATCGGTGTGATCATCGCCGACCGTGTGGCCCGTCCGCTGCGCCGCCTCGCCGCGACCGCCGAGGACGTCTCGGCGACGGGTCGGCTCGACGCCGATCTGTCCGACGTCGAGGGCCGCGACGAAGTCGGTCGTCTCGGCAGCTCGTTCTCGTCGATGCTCGGCGCCCTGGCGAGATCTCGCGACGATCAGGAGCGTCTCGTCCAGGACGCCGGACACGAACTCCGCACGCCGCTCACGAGCTTGCGCACCAACCTCGGGGTCCTTCGCCGCCATGCCGACATGCCGCAGGAGACCCGCCGTGAGATCCTCGACGACCTCGACCAGGAGGTCGGCGAACTCACGTCGTTGGTGAACGATCTCGTCGCCGCGGCCTCGGGGTCGCTCGACGACGAACGACCGACCGTCGTCGACCTCGTCGGGGTCGCCCGCTCGACCGCCGACCGCGTCGGCCGCCGCCGGCAGCGCGCGGTCGACGTGCGCGTCGAGGTCGCGCCGGCGACCACGGTGGCCACGCCCGGTGCGGAGTCGGAGACGACGGCCGGCAGCGAGCCGATCATCGACGTATGGACCGGGAGAGCCGGCCTCGAACGGGCGGTGTCGAACCTCATCGACAACGCGTGCAAGTTCGACGACTCCGGAGGTCCGATCGAGGTCGTCGTGTCGTCGTCCGTCGCACCTGACGGACGATCGTGGGCGTCGGTGAGAGTGCTCGACCGAGGGCCCGGGCTCGACCGCGGCGAGGAGCAGCGCATCTTCGACCGCTTCCACCGGAGCGAAGCGACCCGTCAGCTCCCCGGCTCGGGCCTCGGGCTCTCGATCGTCCGCGAGGTGGTCACCGCGGCCGGTGGACGCGTCGAGGCGGCCTCGCGACCCGACGGCGGGGCGTCGGTCGGCTTCGACCTCCCGGTCGTCGTGCCGAGCGCCTGACTCGCCGGTCCGGACGTCGTCTCCCCTCCCGGGCCCGACCGTTCTCGTCTCGATCTCGTCGCCGCTCGGGCTCCCGTCTTCTCACCTGGCTCTCACCCTGGTCCGATCGAGTCCTCACCTCCGGATCGCATCGTGGTCACCGTCCACGACGAACGAATCCACCAGGAGAACCAATCCCATGAACCCCACCCTCCCCTCCACCCCCGACAGCGCGGCGGGCGGCTCGACGAAGATCCGCCGGCGCGGACTCGCGGTCGGCGTGTCGGCCGGGTTGCTCGGCGGGCTCGCCGCCGGGTTCGCTCTCGGCGTCCCGGGGGTCACCTCGGCGGCCGACAGCGGGTCGACCAGCACACCGGTCGGTCTCGTCGCCCAGGTCGACGAGAACGGAGACACGACCACCGACGATGCCGACGACGATGCGTCCGCTGATCGCGGCCGCCGCGGACACAAGGGCGCCAGCCTGACGACGATGGCCGAGACGATCGGGATCGACGTCGAGGCGCTCGCGGCCCAACTGCAGAACGGAGCGACGCCCGCC
>JBCDAK010000171.1:0-10666 GCA_039185545.1 Actinomycetota bacterium | reverse complement strand
CCGCGATCACGCCATCCGGCTGCGGACCTCGCCGCAGAGTGCGAGCGTCTCCACCGCCTCGGGCTGTGTGACGTTCATGCACCGCACGACCATCTCGTCGACGCCGATCTCCGCATACCGCGCGAACGCCTCGGTGACGCGGTCGACTCCTCCGGCGATGACGCCGTCGCGTGGCATGTCTCGGTAGCCGGCGGCGATGAGTTCGTCGGCTCGCGCTGACGCCGTTGCGTCGTCCTCGAACACGACCACGTCGGCGCGCATGACCACGCGAGCCGAGTCGTTGTCGTGTCGCTCGCACGCTTCGCGGAAGATCGCGATCAGCTCGGTCGTCCGCTCGACCGACGTGCCCGGTGAGCCGTACCACGCACCGCCCTCGCGGGCAGCTCGTTCGAGGGGCTTCGGCGAACCTGCGCCGATCCACCACTCGACCGTTTGCTGCGGAACCAACCCGATCGCAGCGTCCCTCACACCGAACCGTTCGCTGCTCATCGTCTCGCCGGCCAGAAGACCCTTGACCACTCGGATCGCCTCATCGGTGGCGGCACCGCGGCCGCGGGGGTCGGCGCCCATCGCCGCGAATTGGCCCTCTCCGCCGCCGATCCCCGTCTGCACGATGAACGGTCCGGAGGTGAGGGCCGCCAGTGTCCCGATCTGCTCGGCGACCAGAACCGGGTTCCAGAGTGGGAGAAGGAAGAGGCACCCTGCGGGCCGACCGGAGGTCCATTCAGCGAGCAGGCGGCCGACCATCGGCGTGTTCTGGTAGTAGAGGCCCGGCACCGCGTGGTGGTCGCCCAGGCTCAGGCTGTCGAGCTCGGCGTGGTGAGCTGCCCGTGTCCTCTCGATGAGCCATGCCGCACCGGTGGCGGGATCGGGAGCGGACAGGGCGGAGGTCAGAGAGGCTCCGATCTTCATCGTGCGATGGTACGGGTCGCTCAGCCGGCCACCGTCATGGACCGAGAGACGCAATGATGTCGAGCGTGGCGAACACGGAGGTGACCGGTCGCTCTGCGGTGGAGCCGTCGACCGTGGCGACCCGTCGACGTGACGTGGTCGACGCGTTCGTCGACCTCATGCTGGCGACCGGCTCGCCGCCCGTCCCCGAGGACGTCGCCGCCTCGGCGGGTGTCTCGCGAGCGACGTTCTTCCGGTACTTCAGCTCGCTCGACGAGTTCCGCAACGAGGTCTCGGAGCGTGTGATCGAGCGATTCCCCGAACTCTTCTCGCTCCCCGATGCCGACGCCGGTCCCCTCGAAACTCGGATCCAGCGCTTCGTCGATGCACGGTTCGAGCTGCACGAGACCTTGCACGCGTTCGAGATGCTCGGGCGGGCTCACGCCGTCCGTGACCCCGCCTCGGCCGACATGGTCGACGCGGTCCGCTCGGTCCAGGCCGACCAGGTGCGGAGCTACTTCGACGCCGAACTCCTCGTCCACGGGCCGGCACGCCGCGATGACATCGTGGCGGCGATCGCCGTGCTCACGTCGGTCGAGTCGTGGCAGCAGTTCCGCCGGTCCCACGGTCGGTCCCCGCTCCAGACTCGCCGGGCATGGCGAGACGCCCTCGTCAAGATCCTGGACGGATCGTGACGGCGGGCCCGAGTCGGACTCCGAGGCCCAGCTTCGAGGCCTCGCTGTCGAATCCGACCATCGGGCGGTGATCAGAGAACGCCGGCCAGCCAGTCGCGGGCGTCGATCATCATCTCGATCGTCTGGCTGTGGGCCATGTCGTAGGCGTGGTGCCGGAGATCCCACCCACCGGCGTCGAGGGTCGAGATCACCTCCTTCGGCTGGTCGGGCCCGATGACGATGTCCCGCGTACCCCACTGGTACAGCACCGGACGCCCGTCGCCGCCCGACAGATCGAGGTCGAGACCGGGGACGGCGTCGGGCACGCCGCAGCAGATCGCCCACACGCCCGCGTACCGCGGTGCGCCGACTCGCCCGGCGAGGGCGAGCGACAGGAACCCGCCCTGGCTGAACCCACCGACGATGCAGCGTTCCAGCGGAACGCCGGCCGCCGCAGCCTCGTCCGCGATGAGGGACTCGAGCGTCTCCAACGACGGCATGAACCCCGACCAGTCATGTTCGAAGGTTTCGAGGTCGATCGTCCACCATCCGGCTCCGTCGCCGTCGGGCATGTCGACGGGACCGCGAGGTGCGATGGCGGTGAATCGCTCGTCGGGATCGACGAGCGGGACGTACGAGGCGAGGTGATGCTGCTCGGCGGTGTAGCCGTGCATCAAGAAGAGCAGCCGGTCCACGCCGGCACGGTCGATTCGATACTGCGTCAGTGGCACGGCCCGAGTCTGGCAGCTGCGCCCGGGTGCGGCCGGTGGTCGGCTACCGGTCGGCGCTGATCGCGGCGACGAAGTCGCGGAGAGCTTCGCTGACCGCGTCGGGTTCCTCGAGGTGTGGGAAGTGTCCGGCGTCGAGGAACTGGAGTCGGCCGTCGGTGACCTCGTCGGTGACCGTGTCGTACTCGTGGGGCTGTTGGCCGGGGTCGTGGCGTCCCTGGAGGAACAGCACCGGCATCGTCATCGCGCCGAAGAGGCCGTTCATCCGATCCTCGAGTTCGTGATCGAAGCCGGCCGACACGAAGCTCGCGGACATGCCCTCGGCGGCACCGGGGTGCCGGATCTCGTTCCTCATCCGGTCGATGTCCTCGGTCGCGATCGGAGTGTGGACGAGCGCGTCGCCCCCGTCGGGTCGCTCGATCAGGCCGTAGGCGGCCTCGACGAGCGGTCCTGACTCGAACAGCGGCACCGCTTCCCGGCTGTGGAAGAACTCGTGCGGCGGGCGTGGCTCGCTGTGCGGGCGGTTGCCCGACTGCTGCATCCGGACGTAGCCACGGATCCGATCGGCCATGCCGTCGACGGCGCACAGATGATCGGCGATGACTGCGCCTCGGTCGTGTGCGACGAGGACGAAGGAGTCGAGGCCGAGGGCGTCGAAGAGGTCGACCCACTCGGTCGCGCAGTGGGCGTAGTCGTAGTCCGCTTCGTCGCGGGTCGGGTGGGCCGACTGGCCGTACCCTTTGAGGTCGAACGCGATGCAGTGGAACTCACCGGCGAGGGCGCCCATCTGGTGATGCCATGCGTACCAGCTCTCCGGGAATCCGTGGGCGAACACGATCGCAGGGCGGTCTGTGTCTCCTGTCGTCACCGCATGGAAGGTGACGCCGCCCGCGTCGACGAAGCGGTGGGTCACGTCGGCGCCGGTCCAGAGCGTCTCCTCCTCTCCGTCGTGATTCGTGGATCCTGCGGGTGCCTCGACGACCATGCTCGTTCGTCCTCTCGTGTGGTGGGTGTGTGCGTGTCGGGCGTCAGCGCATCGCGGCGATGAGTGCGGTCGACGCCGTACGCAGCTCTGCTGCATCGCCGGCGACGGCGGCCACGTAGCGGTCGGGTCGGACGATCACGGCGCCCCCGTCGGGCAGCGTCGTCGGGAGACCGCCCACGGGGACGGTCACGATGCGGCCGAGGTCGGTCCACTGGCCCTCGACCTCGGCGGCGGTCGTCTCGTCGTCGACGACCACGCCGAACCCCGACCCGATGAGTTCGTCGAGCGGAACTCCGTCGATCATCGGCTGTCGCATCTGACGGCCGACCGATGGGTGGTCGCCGTCGAGCAGGCCGTGTTCGAGGTGGGGGAACGGACGCCCTCCGCCGTACCCGGACTCGAGGCCCGACGCGTCGCCGCCGTGTCCGGACAGCCGATCGATCAGCTTGCCGGTGTCGACCGCGTGAGCGACGACGCCGGCGGCGTGCGGAAGTCGTTCCTCGGCGTAGGTGTCGAGGAGTGCGTCGCCGGCGAGGCCCCGATCGACGAGCTCGAGCTTCCACGCCAGGTTCGCAGCATCGCGGACGCCGGAGCAGAGGCCCTGGCCGAGGAACGGCGGCATCTGGTGCGCCGCATCGCCGGCGAGGAACACTCGATCCGCTCGCATCCGTTCGGCGACCGTGGCATGGAATCGGTACACGACGGCGCGGATCAGTTCGGCGTCGTGGGGCGTCAGCCACGGTCGCAACAGCTCCCACACCCGCTCGGGTCGGACCATCTCGTCGCGGGTCTCGCCGGGTTGGAGTTGGAACTCCCACCGTCGGTAGTCGGCGTGTCCGACGACGAACGTGGTCGGACGGCGGGGGTCGCAGATCTGCTGGACCAACGCAGGCAGGGTCGTCACCGGCCGAGTGAGGCGAACATCGAGGACCAGCCAGTCCTGGTCGTACCCCTGGTCGACGAACGGCACGCCGAGGTGCTTGCGGATCGAACTCGACGCCCCGTCGGCGGCGATGAGCCAGCGCGCCGACGACCTCCGGGCGATGCCGTCGCGGCCGCGGACGTCGACATCGACGGCGACGTCGGTCTGCGACACCTCCATCACCTCAGCACCGAGACACAGCTCCACGCCCGCCTCCTCGGCGCTCGCCCGGAGGAAGGCCTCGAGTTCGGGCTGGTAGTAGGTGACGGTCGGGTGGTGGCCGAGCGGCCAGTCCGCGTCGTCGGGCAACTCGGCGCCGACGATGCGCTCACCGTCGACCGTCACGAATTCGGCGCCGCGCAGCGGTGTGGTGATCGCCCGCAGACCGTCGGTGAGTCCGGCACCCTGGAACACGCGTTGGATCTCGTCGTCCATCACGATCGCCCGGGGCAGGTCATAGATCTCGGTCGCGCGTTCGAGCACGCGCACCGAGAACCCGCGCCGTGCGAGGAGGAGAGCCGTGGTCACACCGACCGGTCCGCCGCCCACGACGAGGACGTCGAGACCGTCCGACGTGTCGCCGTCCGGACTCAGGGTCTGATCGAGGACGTTCATGTCGTCCTCCCGTGGTCGGGACCGAGAAGCATCGTCACCAGTGCATCGGCGTGTGCCTCGACGAACGCGTCGTCGATCGGGTCGCCGCCCAGCAGGTGCCGGGCCTCGGGCGCGTTGACGTACGCGAGCGACGCGGCGCCGACGACGGCGTAGTAGAGGACGGTTTCGTCGATGGGTGCGACCGATCCGGTGCGACGGAGCTCACGCCACGCACCGGTGATGATGTCGTAGCGCGGCCGGGTGTGCCGCTCGACGATCCACGCCAATCGATCGGAGTCGGCTGTCGCTTCGAGCACCATGATCCGGTTGAGCTCGGGAAGCTGGGCGACGGCACGCACGATGGCGCGCAGCCCGTCGGCGAACGCTTCCGGCGTGATGTCCTCGGCTGCACCGGCGATGTCGGGCACGGCGTCACCGAGCAGCCGATCGAGCTGCTCGAACACGTGGTCGACCGCCGCTCGCCACAGCGCCTCCTTGGACTCGAAGTGGTAGTTGATCTGCGGTTGGTGCGTGCCAGCTCGCGTGGCGATCGCCCGTGTCGAGGCGCCCTCGAATCCGTGGGCCGAGAACTCCTGGACGGCTGCATCGAGGAGGGCGAGTCGGGTGGCGTCGGCGCGCGCCTGTCGACGGCGGGACGTGCCGGTGAGTTCATCGGTGGACGACATGCTGTTGACCATTCTCTATCAATCGATATAGTTTGTCCAGGGATTCGGGCGTCGACGCGGCGCCCGGCGAACGACAGGGAGTGCCGCCATGGGATTGCACCGGCTCACATCGATCACGCTCGGCGTCCCGGACGTCGACGCGTCTCGGACGTTCCTGACCGACTTCGGCCTCACGCCTCGTGACGACGCGTGGCTCACCACCCGAGACGGCGGCGACCAGATCGAACTCGTCGAGTCGTCGCAGCGACGGCTCGAACGCCTCGGGCTCGGCGCAGAGGAGCCCGACGATCTGGCGCGCATCGCCCAGCGAGTCGAGACCGTGGGATTGGGCACGGTGCTCGAGGCCGGCGACGACCGATTGGTGGTCGAGGAGCCGGTCACGCGTCTCCCGGTCGAGGTCACGGTGGCTCCCCGTTACGAGAACGCCCTCGAACCCGTCGCCGTCAATCGGCCGACGCGCACCGAACGCAGCGACCGCCCGGCATCGGCGGTCCTGGCCGATGAGCCCGTGCATCCGTCGAATCTCACCCACGTCGTGTACGTCACGCCCGACCAGCCGACGACCCTCCGGTTCTTCACCGAGGTGGTGGGTTTCGAGATCAGCGACCAGGTGCCGGGGATCATCGCGTTCACGCGCTGCAGCAACGTGCACCACAACCTGGCGCTGCAAGCCGGCCCCGCCGCGTACCCCCACCACATCGCCTTCGAGATGGACGAGGTCGACGACGTCGTGCGCGGAGGCATGGCCATGGTCGAGGCCGATCCCGACCGCCACACATGGGGGCTCGGCCGACACGCCATCGGATCGAACTGGTTCTGGTACCTGCGCGAACCGAACGGCACCTTCGTCGAGTACACGGCCGACATCGACCGCATCTCGGCCCAGGACCTCTACCGGCCCAAGGAGTGGCAGGGCCACGAGTTCCTCTACTCGTTCGGGCCGCCGACGCCCCAGGAGTTCCTCGAGCCGGCCGACCTGCCCGACATCATCGCCGCCGGCGCCTGACCGCGACTCGACCGGTCACTCGACACCGCACCACCACGCCACAGCCACCCCCGATCACCCGAGATCTTCAGGAGCAACGTCATGGGATTCCGTCTCGCCAACGTCGACGGCCGAGCCGCGCTCGTCGCCGACGACCACTACTTCGACCTCGAGACCGTGAGCGACGGTTCAGTCGGGTCCGACCCGATGGCCGCGCTCGCGTCACCCGACGAGTTGTCGGCGCTTTCGGCCTCGCTCGCCGATCGCGCACCCACCGGCTCGCTGTCCGACGTCGCGCTCGGCCCGCCGGTGCCTCGACCTCAGAAGTCCTTCGGGATCGGACTCAACTATCACGCGCACGCGGCGGAGTCGGCGATGGAGATCCCGGAGAACCCGCTCGTGTTCACCAAGTTCCCGTCATGCCTCGTCGGACCGACCGCCGATGTCGAGATGCGCAGCGACGCCTGCGACTACGAGGGCGAACTCGTCGTCGTCATCGGTCGTGGCGGCAAGGACATCGCCGCCTCCGACGCCTGGGATCACGTCGTCGGCGTCACCGTCGGCCAGGACATCTCCGACCGAGCTGCCCAGTTCGCCGCGAAGCCACCACACTTCGATCTCGGCAAGTCGTTCGACACGTTCGGCCCGATGGGGCCGGTGCTGGTTTCGCTCGACGAGGTCGGCGACCCGAGCGACCTCCACGTCGTCACCACGGTCAACGACGACGTACGCCAGGACGACACGACAGCGAACCTGATCTTCGACGTACCGACGCTGATCTCGTACATCTCGCACATCACCACGCTCGTCACGGGTGACGTCATCTTCACCGGGACCCCCGAGGGGATCGGCGCGGCGCAGGGCGCCTTCCTCGCCGACGGCGACCTGATCACCACGACCATCGACGGGATCGGGACGATGACGAATCGGTGCGTGCGCGTGTCCGACCACCGGTGACGACTGGCGCACGCCCCGTCCGAGTTCGACGGGGCGGCCGGTCCCGGCGGCTCACTCGTGCTTGCCGACCTCCCACCCGACGTCGGTGAGTGCGGACCGAGCGAAAGAACTCGGTTCGTCCTCGAGCTGGGTGGCCATCGTGTCGTTCCAGCGGTTGAGCCAGCCGAACAGTGAGATCACTCCGACGATCGAGACGATCTCCTCCGTCGAGTAGTGCTTCCGGAGTTCGGCGAAGTCGTCCTCGGTGGCGGCGTTCGGGGTGATGCCGGCGTGGAACGCGAGCCGCAGTGCGGCGCGCTCGGCATCGGTGAACAGCTCCGAGGTCTCGAACTCCCACGCCGCGGCGATCTTGGCCGGGTCGGTCCCCTGGTTCGCCGCGGTTGCGCCGGTGTGGGCCTGGCAGTAGCGGCACCCGGACGCGCTGCTCGTCACGTGGGAGACGAGGTTGACCAACTCGGGGGACAGCAGCGGGTTCGCCATCACGCTGGGCGCGAGGCCGAGGAATCCGTCGAGGATCGGTGGGACGTGAGCCATCGTGCGCAGGGAACTCGGCACGAAACCCATCGCCCCTTCGATGAGTGCGAAGAGCGACTCGTACTGCGGAAGCTCCTCGCGGGGGATCGGCGGAATGTGGGGCATCGGGACCTCTCTGTCGTCAGCATCGACGGGTCGCAGACCGTGTCGTCAACGGCTCGGTCTTTGTCGTCCATGGCGCGAACCGTCGAGTTGGTGCTCAGTACTTTCCGCCGTCGGTCGATGTTACGCGACCGATTCCCGACCATGCGACGGACCCCAGGAGGCGTCATGACCACGAACCCGAAAGAGATCCTGAACCTCATCAAGATTCTCTCGCCGACGACACTGCCGAAGCTCGAGTACATCGCGCGAGAGGACCTCACACTCACGAACGTTCGGGAGGGCGGCGTGCGAGACGACGCTCCGCTGACGGTGGACGGGCGCTATCCGGGGCCGGCGAGTTACCCCATCGGTGCCGAGAACGCGCACGGTGAGGTCGAGACGATCAACGGTGTCGAGTTCACCCACTGGTATGCCGACGCCGACGGGATCATCTGGCACTTCGTCACGACCGGCGATCCCGGCAACGAGCCCTTCGTGCTGGTCCACGGATTCCCTGAGAGTTGGTTCACGTTCCACCACCAGATGGCAGACCTCTCCGACCAGTTCTATTGCATCGCCGTCGACACGCTCGGCAACGGTCAGAGCGACAAGCGGCTCGACCTCGACTACCGCTACTCGGCGATCGCCGAGTCACTGGGGGCGATGCTCGATGCGATCGGGATCGACCGCTTCAATCTGGGCGGACACGACCGCGGCTCGGTGATCTCCGACCACCTGCTCAACGTCGACGGCATGGAGCAACGCGTTCTGCGCTACGTCCGTATGCAGCAGTCGGCCAACGAGCCCCACGGTGACCCTCAGCCCCCGCACGACATCTTCGCCCAGTCGTGGTTCCCCAGCCTGATGAAGTGGACCGGCTTCCCGCGCGTCGCGTACGCGGCCGGCGGATACCGAGTCGAGGGGATCTCCAAGGAGGTCCTCGATCGACTCGACCACGAGGTCAAGTTCCAGGGAGTGGCCGAGGCCTCCCCCCGCCAGTTCGCGACGACCGGTCTGCAGCAGGAGCTCGAGGATCGACACGGCGTCCTGTTCGCCAAGATGACGATGCCGGTCCTGTTCCTCCAGGGCAGGCTCGATCCGGGTCAGCACGTCGAGGAGTACGAGAACACGCCCGACTTCGTTGCGAATGGCCGGGTGCGGTTCCTCGAGGGCAATCACTTCTTCCAGCTCGAGGTGCCCGACGAGGCATCCGCCGCGATGCGCGAGTTCCTGTCCGAGCCACTGCCGTGACCAGCGGCGATGGCGGCGACGCCGACGCACTTCTCGACGCGCAGGCGCCCACTCGGCACCTCGAGGCCGACGTCGTCCTGCTCGAACTGGGTCAGGCAGGGGCCACCCGAGCCAGGACACTGTCGGTCGGCAAGATCGTCGTGCTCTCGATGCTGGCCGGCGGGTTCATCACCGCTGGCGCGCTGCTGAGCTCGCTGTTGGTCGCCGACATCGAATCGACCGGGCTGCGGCGACTGCTCGAGGGCTTCGGTTTCTCCGTCGGGTTCTTCATGGTCGTGCTGTCCGGTGCGCTGCTCTTCACCGAGGTGAACGTCGAGCTGCCGGCCACGGCACTGGGCGGCCGGGCGTACGACATCCGCCATCTCGTGCTCCGGCTCTGGCTGCTCGCTGCGCTCGGCAACCTCGCCGGCGCGTTCCTGATCGGACAGCTGATCAACCTCGCGCACGACTTCGGTACGGCCGATCTCGCCACGCTCGTCGAGATCGCCGAGACGAAGGCGCGGTTCCGGGACGAAGGCGGCGCCGCCGGCTGGTTCCGAGCCGTCGCATCGGGTGTCCTGGGCAACTGGCTCGTCGGGATGGCGGCCTTCCTGTCGACGATGGGTCGGACGATCATCGGGAGGTACGTGCCGGTGTTCCTCGTCGTGGTCGCGTTCGTGGCGAGCGGGTTCCTCCACAGTCCGGCCAACATGGCCTTCTACTCGCTGGTCGGCCCGACCGGTGAGGGACCGGGGTGGGCGACGGGTCTGTGGTGGGCGATCCTGCCCGCCGCCGTCGGCAACATCGTCGGGGGAGCGGTGTTGGTCGCCCTGCCGTTCTGGTACGCCGGGACCCGTCGTCCCGACGACGGACGCCCAGTCGCCTAGGTGGCGGTCGCGTCGTCCGCGACGGCCGACTCGATCAAGGCGGCCGTGGCGTGGGCGAGTGCGGTGAGACGTGTGCGGTAGGCCTTCGCGGACGGAGCGTCGTACTTGAGACCGAGCGGGGCGAGCTCGAGGAGTTCGGCGGCGCGGCGGGCGAGTCGTCGGTCGCCCGCCGCGATGTCGATCAGTCTCCGGTCGAGCACACGTCGGCGGCGTGCGTGCGCCTCGTCGGCGACGTCGCCGGCGGTGGCGCCGCGAGCCTCGAGGAGCTCGTCGCCGTGCGAACTGCCGAGAAGGGGGCCGATCACGTCGCCTCGGCAACGCTGGAGATAGCCGTCGAATCGATCCGCGAGGCCGCCGGTGGCGGACACTGCGTCGAGTGCATCGAGCGCTGCCCGGTTGGCGTCTTCGAGGATGTCGGACAATGCTGATCGGAAGATCTCGTCCCGGTTCGCGAAGTGTTGGTACAGGGCGGGGCGGGACAGGCCCGCCGCCTCGGCGATGGCCGACAT